>CAZIGG010000174.1:0-2273 GCA_964538575.1 uncultured Roseivirgaceae bacterium | reverse complement strand
ATATGTTTTTAAGATTCTACTTCCTCCAACACAAAGGTAGACGAAATTGTTCCAATATTCGAAGCCTCCGCTTTTTGTACCGGCAATTCGTCTGTTAACCAGCGCACTGCAGTTGAATCGGTGAAAACTCCGGCCTCACCCAGCTTCTTAAACTCGGCAATCAACGTGTTGGAAACCTTAATCCGGGTTGCGCGCGAAATCAGTTCTACCTGGAGGTCTTCGCCTTCGTCTTTCAGGAAGATTTTGAGCGCTGCCTGACCCTGATGCTTGTCGCACAACTTCTCTAAGGTTGTGATCAGATCCTTCGTAACGTTTTGCAGCGGGACTCTCAACGCTACTCCCTGGATTCGCTTGTCCGCGATTTCATCCAGCAACTCGATGTTGCGGATTTTGTATTCGATCCGCTCCTGGCCCCAGTTGCTTTTCATCACATTCCCCTCGATCAGCAGGAAGAGCCCGTTGTTCATAAAGTTCCTGAACCTCATGTACGTTTCACCAAAGAGCGTGAACGTGTCCTTACCGCTGTTTCCGCTGAAATCTTCCAATACAAATTTTCCGAAAGGTTTACCCATTTTGGTTGTCCGATGCTCAACGGATGTTACAATTCCGCCTACGCGGACATCTTTGTCTAAGAACAATTCGATTTCATTCAGTTGACTGCACGTTACATTGCAGAATGACGTTAACTCAAGCTTGAAATTCTCGAGCGGATGGCCGGAGATATAAATCCCGACAACTTCTTTTTCCAGGTTCAGCTTTTCGAGTTCGCTGAACGGCTCAACGTTTTCAATTTTCGGCTTTGGCATCGCAATGCCTGAACTTCCGCCAAATAAACTTGCCTGTGCGCTATTCTCCTCCTGCTGAGTTTTGGCTGCGAACTTAATTGCCTTTTCAATCAGACTTGAATCGTTGTCTTTCGAATAAATGTATTGCCTGCGGTGCATGTTACTGAAGCAGTCAAATGCTCCGGATAGCGCCAGGGCTTCAAATGTTTTTTTGTTAACGGCACGCTGATTCAGTCGCTTGGCAAAATCAAACAGGTCTTCAAATGGTCCGTTTGCATCGCGCTCTGAAATGATGGATTCAACCGCTGCATCTCCCGTTCCTTTAATAGCACCCAATCCAAAACGAATTTCCCCGTCTTTATTTACCGCGAAGTACATTCCGGATTCATTCACATGCGGCCCAAGTACTTTTATGCCTAAGCTCCGGCACTCTTCAATGAAGAATGTAACGTTATCCAAATTGCTTTGCGAGTGCGTTAACACAGCCGCCATGTATTCAGCCGGATAGTTTGCCTTGAGGTAGGCGGTATGATACGCAACAAGTGAATAACAAGTAGAGTGTGATTTATTAAATGCGTATTGCGCAAACGCTTCCCAGTCGGTCCAGATTTTTTCGCAAATGGTTTTCGCGTGACCGTTTTTCGCGCAGCCTTCGATGAATTTGTCTTTCATCTTGTCCAGCACTGACTTCTGCTTTTTACCCATCGCTTTGCGCAGCACATCGGCATCACCTTTACTGAAACCTGCCAGCTTCTGCGAAAGAAGCATCACCTGCTCCTGGTAAACGGTGATTCCGTACGTTCCGGTCAGGAAGCTTTCCATTTCCGGAAGATCATACTTGATCTGGTTGCGGCCATGCTTCCGGTTGATGAACTCCGGGATGTATTCCATCGGGCCCGGACGGTACAACGCGTTCATCGCAATCAGGTCTTCAAACTTATCGGGCTTTAGCTGGCGCAGGTATTTCTGCATACCCACACTTTCAAACTGGAACGTTCCGGTTGTTTCACCTCGTTGAAAGAGCTGATAGGTTTTAACATCGTCAAGCGGAACAGCATCGATATCAATGTCAATTCCCTTACTCTTTTTAATATTTTTTAATGCGGTACGAATGATGGACAAGGTTGTCAATCCCAAAAAGTCCATCTTCAGCAAACCAGCGCTTTCTACCACGCTGTTATCAAACTGCGTAACAAGCATGTCCGAATCTTTCGCGGTTGAAACCGGCACGAACTTCGTCAGCTCATCGGGTGTGATGATTACTCCGCAGGCGTGAGTACCCGTATTGCGAACAGAACCTTCGAGAATAACAGCCTGTCGCAGTACATCGGCTTTCAGGTCAACACCTTTCTTAATATCCGCCAGCTCTTTTATTTCTTTGAACGCAGAATCAAGTGTCGTACCCGGCCGTTCAGGCACCATCTTCGCCAGGAAGTTTGCTTCCGGTAACGAAAGCTCCATCACCCGTGCGCAGTCGCGGATGGATGA
>CAZIGG010000173.1:0-5529 GCA_964538575.1 uncultured Roseivirgaceae bacterium | reverse complement strand
TCGGGATGACCACATTATGAGTATTTTTGAGATGACTTGTAGCTTTATTTACACATTTTCTAAGTTTAAAAGAAGAAAAAAATAAATGATCTCTTAAATGAATATTTTATGTGTTGACAATAAATTATGGGAAAAAGAATAATAATCCTTTACATAGCTTTGTTACCCGGATTATTGATGGGGCAAAATCAAGTTGGGCCGAACGACTTCACTAAAGATTTTAATGACGTTGCAGGGATTTTTGAAAAAACTATTCAGCCTTATCTTCATGACTTTGCGAAAAATAGATTTTCACCAGATCTTGACAGCATGAAGAGATTAGAAGCAGTGAATTCGCACCTCTCACTTCTTAAAATGAAAGTTGAAAAGCTACGTTCTGAAAGTTTTGAAAAACTTTCATCAGAATCTAATGTCAATCGGGAATTTCTTTTTGGATATTTTTCTATGTTATTCAGTATGGAGTTTCTGGGCTTAACTACAAATATTTCCAGGCTTGCGATAGACAAATAAAAGCCACTAAAAAGACGGTAGATAAAAAATGACCATGTGTCGATGACATAGAATCTTTTATTAATTGGCCTATGCCATTGGCGGCTGAACATGAGAACTAATTTTATTCAATAAAACGCATCTTCAAAGTGAATAATCTCCGGGTTACTGCCCGTTTTCACCGAAACAATATCAAACCGGATATTCCCTTCGTATTTATTTTCGAACGTATACTGCTCTGCCGCTCCAATAACGGTTGCTGCTTTCTTTGCATCCACAAAAGCTTCCGGTTCACCGTAGAATGAATAGCTTCTCGTCTTCACCTCTACAAAAACAATAAAGGTCCCTTTCTTAACAATCAGGTCAATTTCCGCATGCTTGTGCCGGTAGTTTCGCACCAGGATTTCGTACCCCTTTCCCTGCAAAAACTCAGCAGCTTGCGCTTCTCCTTCTTTACCTGTTTTAGCTTTCTCGTCCATATTCTAAATCTAAAATGGTAAGTCTAAAATCGTAAATTTGTATGATATGTCAGTGACGAAGAAATCAATTGAAGGCTTTACCCGCCAGTTGGGCGATGCATTGAAAATCGGTAATTCACTTGATCTGGTGCGCCCGGGAAGTGACATCCGCAATGTTGTGATTGCCGGAATGGGCGGCTCAGGCATCAGCGCCAACTTAGTAGAGTCGTTAACCTGGGGCCGGATTCCAATTCCCATTACAGTCTGCAAAAGCTATACAATTCCGCAGTTTGTCAGTCCGCATACCTTGTTCATTGCCAGTTCGTACAGCGGCAACACGGAAGAAACCATTGCTGCGTTACACAAAGCTCTACTAAAAAGAGCCCATTGCATTGTCATCGCATCGGGCGGAAAGATTTTAGAGATCGCGCGTGAGTACAATTTATTTTACATTCAACTGCCGTTAGGCTGGTCAAGCCCGAGAGCCATGTTGGGGTATAACATGATCTCGTTGCTGGCCTTGCTGTATCATACCAACCTGATTGGCGCAGCATTCATTAAAGAAACCGAGAATGCGATGGAATATCTCGATCGCAGCGAGAAAGCAATTCAAACGGAAGCCGAGATCATCGCCCGGAAATTAAAAGGCAGGCTCCCGGTTATTTATTGCGATCAGCGTTTACACGCGATGGCCGTTCGCTTTCAACAGCAGTTGAATGAGAATTCGAAACAACTCGCGCATGTGAACACGTTTCCGGAAATGAACCACAATGAGTTAACCGGCTGGAAATTCCCGGAGAACCTTTTACCCATGCTTCAGGTTATTTACCTGTATTCCGATCATGACCACGAGCGCGTGGAGAAGCGCATGGACATCTGCCGGGATATTTTTGAAAAGAAATCAAACAGCATTATTGACATTGTGGGCGAAGGCGCCTCGCTGCTGGAACAATATTATTATCTCATCCACTTAACCGATTGGATCTCCTTCTACCTCGCCAAAGAAAACGGCATTGAGGCCGACCCGATCGAAACGGTGGATTACCTTAAAGCCGAGTTGGGGAAAAACAGGTGAACGCAGTCTTAAATCATCAGACAAAATTTATCGACCTCGGGCTGGTTGAGTATCAGCAAGCCTGGGATTACCAGACCAATCTTTTCAATTCCATTCTGGAAGTAAAATCACAGAACAGGAATCTTGCACCTGACGATCAACTTTTAACGGATAACTATTTACTGTTCTGCGAACATCCGCATGTGTACACGCTCGGCAAAAGCGGCAACGAAGAGAATTTATTAATCAAAAAGGAAGAACTCTCAGCCATTGGCGCAACGTATCATCACATCAATCGCGGGGGCGATATTACCTATCACGGTCCGGGGCAATTAGTCGGTTACCCGATTCTCGACCTGGAAAATTTCTTTACAGACATTCATCAATATATGCGCTTGCTGGAGGAGGCCGTAATTCAAACCTTAACTGAATTCAATCTTTCATCCGGCAGAATTAAAGGCTTAACCGGAGTCTGGCTGAATGTTGACGATCCAAAAAAGGCGCGTAAAATTTGTGCAATGGGTGTAAAAACAAGTCACTGGGTAACGTTGCATGGCTTTGCGCTGAATGTGAATACAGACCTCTCCTACTTTGATAAGATGATTCCCTGCGGCATCAACGACAAAGCTGTTACCTCCATGCAGAAAGAATTGAAAGGCGTTGTCGATATGGATGAAGTCAAGTGCATTCTCAAGGAAAAGCTGGCAGAACTGTTTAAAATGGAGTTGAACTAGCCTAAAATATATCCTCTTCGGATAAGATCTTCAGGATCTTTTATTAAATACGTTTTCCCATTCAGCAATAAATAAAGATCGTCTGCAATGTCAATAACCTGTTTATACAAGTGATCGGTAACGATCAGGCCTTTGTTTTTCTTTTCCGTATGCATGCACTCCGCCAGCCGTTCAACCATCACGGGTGAAAGCCCTGTAAAAGGTTCATCAAAAAAGCAAAACGGAGAAGGTGAAAACAGCACGAGGAGATTTTCAAAAAGCCGAACGATACCGCCCGAAAGTTCAAATTTCTTCTTGTTTAAATTATCCGGTATCTCCGGGAACCCCGAAGCGAATTGATCCGGACTAATTTTGTAAAGCTTTAATATTTCGCGAACCGTGAGATACGAAGGTATAAAGCTTTCCTGGGGCAGGTAAGCAATGGTACGATTTGAAAAAGAGGGTGGATTGATATACGTTCCATCGATGCGAACGGAGATCACATCGGTCCGCAGTGATCCAAAGGCAATTTTTAAAAGCGTACTTTTTCCGGAACCATTTCTACCCAGCAATCCTGTTATCGTATTGGTTTCACATTTCACATAGATTCCGGTGAGCAAATAATCCTCCGTGTACCTGAACTGGATGCCATCAAACTCCAGGGTCATATCACTAAAATTGGAATACTGATGGATACCCAAAGTAGCAAATCAATCAACAGCGCGCCCAGCAACATTTGTTTAGCAGAGAATCCCAGATTATTATAAAAGAAGAAGTCTTCTTTCTTAAATGTGGTGAACAAAAAACCAATCAGGGCATTCGTTACGAGCTTCATCCAGAAAAGCATAAACAGCGAAGTAATGCTTTTTGAATTCCACAGCATGTAGCCGGCCGCAAGTGAAATGCTTCCCGTGAACAGGAAGAACGAGCGGTAAAAGGTTAACAGCGCGGGGAACATGCCGGTGCGGTTAGAGGCAAGGATTATACCAGCTTCTGCGAATTCAGCATCTCGCTGAACTTTTAAGATGAATTTTTGTTATCTACATAACAATCGCCCTAATAGCATATTTTTTTAACCTTTCCCAGGCAGTTTCTGCCTCCCTCCTGACACCAGTTGTCCTTCTCAATTCTTACCTTCGGTAAATTTTTAATTGTATGATCCCCGAACTTCGCGACATTATTTTCCTCGACATTGAAACCGTTGCCTGCACCGCTGAATATCATTCGCTTGATGAACGATTGAAAACCCAATGGGCGCGCAAAGCGGGTTTTTTGAAGCGGGAAGAGAATGCTACCGATGAGGACATGTTCAACCTGCGGGCTGGTATTTATGCCGAGTTCGGAAAGGTGATCTGCATAAGCGTGGGCATGCTGTACGATACCGAATCCGGTGAGTTAGGTTTAAAGACAAAATCATATTCCGGACATGATGAGAAAACAGTATTGCTCGAATTTAAAGGCATGCTGGAAAAGATCGACTCACCCGCTGTTCGATTATGCGCACACAATGGCAAGGAGTTTGACTTCCCTTACCTGAGCCGGAGGATGCTGGTACAGAATATTCCCCTGCCGGTTGCATTAAACCTCTCCGGACGCAAACCCTGGGAGACTCCGCACCTCGATACCATGGAAATGTGGAAATTTGGCGACTACAAGCATTACACCTCGCTGGATTTGTTAGCCGCGATCTTCAACATCCCCTCCAGCAAGAGCGACATGGACGGAAGCCAGGTTAATCACGTATATTACAAAGAGAAGAACTTGGACAAAATCAAAAATTATTGTGTGAGCGATGTAGTAGTGCTCACGCAGCTGTATTTAAAATTAAAAGGAATGCCGTTACTCGATCCAAAACATGTGATCCACTCGGCATAAGTATTATGAGTAAAAAGAAAAGCAAAAATAAATCACCCGAAGATAAAAACGTGATCGGCAAGCTCCGGTCAAACATCTTAACCCTGCTGGAAGAACATCCCGGCCGGGCTTATTCAATCAAGCAAATAGTTAAAAAGCTTGTCCTCAAAAAACGTGACGATATCAAAACCGCAACCTTCCTCATTTATGAGCTGGAGGAGGATGGTAAAGTAAAAGAACTGCCAAACGGTTCGTACGTAAGTACCCAGGGCGGTGGCGGCACTACCAGTGGCGGTGGTGTTACCGGAATTGTTGATCATGTAAACCCGCGCTTCGCGTATGTGCGCATTGGCGAAGACAAAAAAGACATCTACATCAAAACTTCGGATCTCGGATCGGCAGTTGATGGCGACACCGTAACGGTTTCTGTTTTCTCAAAACGCAACGGAGCAAATCCGGAAGGGCGCGTTACCGGTGTGGTGAAGCGCGGCCGTACGCGATTTGCGGGCCGGGTTGAGCTATCCAAAAACTTTGCATTCGTAGTTCCGGATTACCGCAAGATGCACCAGGATTTCTTTGTGCATCCTGAAGATATTAACGGAGCAAAAGCCAACGACAAGGTTGTTGTTGAAGTCACCGAATGGGCAACCGGTGAGAAAAACCCCATTGCTAAAATTGTAAACGTGCTGGGCGCTGCCGGGGAGAACGAAGCCGAAATTCACTCCATTATGGCCGAGTTCGGATTGCCTTTTGAGTTTCCTAAGAAAGTTGAACAGGAAGCAAACAAGATTGAGGAAGGTTTTACGAAAGAAGAGATCAAAAAACGCTGGGACTTTCGTGAAATCTTAACGTTTACCATCGACCCGGAAGATGCGAAAGACTTTGACGATGCCTTGTCGTTCGAATATTTGCCGGATGGCTACCGCATTGGCGTACACATTGCCGATGTAACGCATTATGT
>CAZIGG010000172.1:0-5554 GCA_964538575.1 uncultured Roseivirgaceae bacterium | reverse complement strand
ATACCGATCTAACACAAACGTCCCAAACGGGATCAGCGATGCTGCCCACGCAATCATCACCCACATAAAATTCCAGTTCATAGCTTTTTTGGCCAATGGAACTGCCGGGATGTAAAGGATAAACAAAAGGCCATGCGCCCAGCCTACATACTTAACTGCCTCCGGCATTCCCCAGATATATTTTAGCGGCATGGCGATGCACAATAAAACCAGGTACGAAATACCTTCCAGTATCCCGATGATCCTTAAATTTCTAATGCTGTTCACTCCGGATTATTTTACTACAAGCACACCATTTGCCGTCAGGCGGATTTCCTTTTTAGGCTCGGTGATGGCTTCAATCTCTTCTTTTGATTTCTTGGCGTCCTCCGCGTAGTGCTTCAATTCCTCAACCGAGGTTTCGATCTTCTTCGCCTGACCTTCTACCACAACCGTTTTACCAATCAGTTCCAGCGGAACAAAAAATCCATAGTCTTTGAATTTTACAAAAGTCACCGACTTGTCCGGCATCTCGAGCGACAGCCAGCAGCCTTTTTTCGGGCAAACATCCAATACTTTACCTTCTATTTTCACATCAGCCATTTGCTTGTCGGCAATCAGGCTTGGCAGTTCAGCAACAGCGGTTGCATTTTCGGCTGTAATAACTGTACCAAAGGTTGTTCCAGGCGTTGCCGGGGTTTGTGGCGGTTGGGCCTGAGTGGCAATTGCAGCCAGTAAGAAAAGACTAAAGAGTGCTATTTTAACTGATTTCATCATGTTTTGATTTAGAGCAGGTACAAAGATACGGATCAAATTTTGTTTTGCCAGAGGCACTAAAAATCAGGCAGTTATACCATTATAACTGCCCGATCCCGATCAGTATGTTACTCACCTGCGCGGATCAATGTATACGCAATTGCTGGTCTTCCGCGCTCACCGTCCTGTGTGAGGGCGGTAAACTTCAGTTTATAAATATTACCATCTGCATCTTTCACAATATAAAAGCGATCTGTACGAAGTGATGGTGCTGTTGTAGGGCCACCTCCATTGCGCCAGTTTGCACCAATCGTTGCCTGAGCCGTTGAAAATGTGACAGAAGTCAGGTCAGATTCGTCAAAATTCTCATAGGTGACAGATTCAGTAATCAGCACTTGTGCTGTTCCAACCGCGTTACGGTTTTGAATGATGAAATCGTTGTACATGTACGGCATACCAATCTGGTTCATAAAAGTGGTGTAGGCTATATCCCATTTCCCTTTTTGAGGCTCTGGCTGTACAACAGTGTTTGTTTCCAGGCTTACATAATTAAAGAGATATTCATTATTACGTGTAACTTCGATGGTTTGAAATGTAGCCGAGTTGATATCAGCATGCTGGATTGTATATCCTGTTCCGTTTCTCAACACTCTGATTTTTTTCCAACTGCGTTGATTGCCTGCCAGATCTTTTCCACGATTCACAACATAAACAACATTTTCACTTGCCGTTGCGGATACTGTAGCAATCGCTGTACCATCCATCGCACCGGTAGGGTCGTCAATGTATGCTAAATTTTCAGCAAGAAAAGCATCGGTTGTTAATGATTCTCCAAGCCCTACAGTATCGGCTGATGTAACCGTTGTGATATCTGTTTTAGCAAGCGGCTTTGCCAACATCGATAGCGCTGTATTAAGCACAACCTTAAATTCTCCATCCACGGTATAAAATCCAAAATCCCAACCCGTTCTGTTAACGGCCGTCTGGCGGTTAGCGCTTAGATCGATAAACACGCGGTTTGAGAATGTTGGTCCGCCTCCCTGAATGTTCATGGAAGCATTCTCAACTGTGATCTCTGAAAAAGTTACCGTAATCTTTGATTTCTCTCCGATTACCGCTGCCCCATCTACCGTTATTACTTCAAACACAATGGTTTCATCACCGCTGAACCCTACACCTTCAACTTTGTTTAAAATAACTTGTGCAGTTGTTTCACCTTTCGGAATAGTTAAGGTGATCACACCAGCCATTACAGCGGGGGTTGTAGTGAAGTCGGTTCCATACGCAAGTGTTCCCGGATTTACTGTCAGGTTTATGATAACATCTTTTGAAGTTTCGCGGGAAAGGGTGAGTTTTATAGTAAAGGATTCTTCTTCGCTGGCAATTCCGGCTACGGAAGACTCAAACTCAAGCACGTTATCCGGCAATTTCGGATCATCTTCACACGAAGAGAAAACAAAGGTCATCGCCAGCAACGCAAGCGAAAGGAATTTAATCGATTTATGGTTCATTCGTATATAGGATTAAGTAGTTAAAAATTTACAGTTAGCGTTGTATAAAATGATCTTCCCGACCCGATCGACCGTGCACCGCCTGGTGTGTGTGCTCCGGACGAAACAGCCGTGTCCTGAATGGTGGTAACATCGAACAGGTTTCTCACCCCCAGTGCGATGTCTAACCGTTTCAGAAAAGTTTTCTGAAGGTTTATGTCGGCCCAATGATATTCATCTGCTTGAGCCTGGTAGACTTCATCCTCAACATTGATTGTATAATAAGGTGTTTTACCGGTGTACTTATAGAATGCAGACGCTGTGAGGCCCGCCTTAACAAACCGGTAGCTTACACTTGAATTGACTTCGGGTGACCACGTAACTTCTGGTAAAGCCGGATCTTCATCCACATAGGGATTGTATTGAGCTGTATAAGAAAGACCCGCTGATGCAGTAAGCTCTCCGGAAATTATCCTGTTATTAAAAACGAACCCTTGCGTTTTAGATTCGCTGATGTTTCGATAGGAATAAATATTGCCTGATCCTAACGCAAGCGTGATCAGGTTATTCATTTTATTGTAAAATCCGGATACGGTAGTAGTGTAGGTAAAGGAAGGACTTTTAATGACATGCCAGTCCCATGAGCTGTTGAAGCTGTGTGAAAGCTCGGCTTCAAGATTTTCATTGCCTGCAATAGAGTGATTGCTGTCAAAGAAATAGAAGTATAATTCCCGGATGGAAGGCGCCCGGAAACCCCGGCCATAGGAAAGGCGGATCTCATGACCGGAACCGGGTACAAACTTGATATTGAGTGAAAGCAGCGCTGGCGGTGCATCGTATACGGAGTTCTTAACAATACGCACGCCTGGACGGATACTTAGTTGACGTAAAGGCTTTATCTCTCCGGAAAGAAAAACTGCGTAGTCTTCTATGCTCTTTGTTCCTTCCTCCAGCCTTCCGCCCGAACCTGACTCAAGATTGATGTCATAGCCCGGCTGAAGGGAGAAAATATCGGAGAGTTTATATTGAAATGTTCCGCGAAGGGTGATTGCATCATATTTGGTTTCATCCTGCTCACCGGGCGCCAGGGAAAGCGTTTCTTCACCCGTTATAGCATCCACAACGGTGGTCTGTGTTTTTCGTTTGTAATCGGAATAGGCCATTGCACCGGTAAAGTTGAGTTTATCCGCGAGGCTTACTCCGCCTTGTAGCTGATGGATAAACCGGTTGGTAATGAAGTGCTTATCAATTGCTTCATTTCCGGCAAAAGCACCGGGATTATAAATATCTTCATTCAGGTAATCGATCCGATAACTCGCATTCCATTTTGATTTATCAATACCCACTGATCCGTTAGCAAACCATTGACCTTTAGGATTGAACGTTTTATCTCGTCCCTCAGCATTTCCCTGCCAGCCGCCTGAATAGTAATGCCCTCCATCGATTAATGTATGAATCGCATTTTTCCGGTATGATGCCGAGATGTTCTCCTGGTGAATTCCTTCCTTAAATAAACTGTACTCCGATCCAACACTTTCCTCATGGATCTTTACAGAGCCGGTGAGCTTCTCCGCTTCCGGTTTCTTCGTGATAATATTAATCACCCCGGCCAGCGCATCGGCACCATATATGGTTGACATCGGTCCTTCTATGATCTCAATCCGTTCGATTGTATTGATGTTAATCTGGTTAAGATCGAATGAATTGGTGGTTCCCTGCCGGCCGATTACCGGGATACCATCGAGAAGAATCTTTACGTTCTGACCAGACATTCCCTGCATCTGCATGTCGGAAACACCGAGAGCCGGGTCGTTTGAAAACCGGATGTTGAGCTCAGTATTCAAAACATCCTGCAGCCGCGTAGCGCCCTTTGATTGAATCGTTTCAAGCGTGATTACGCGGACTTTAAATACAGACTTGCTTACCGATTGCGGCTCGAACTGGCCCGTTACGACAACTTCATTCAATTGCGAAGCCGAAGGTGTTAAGGAGAATGAATATTCACCCGGAGCAGCAACCTCTTTTTGCTGCTGAACAAATCCAACGTGCGATACTGCGATGACGAAAGGAAACGCTGTGTTTGTTAGCTCCAGTATCCCGGCTTCATCCGTAATGCGTGTTTGTTCCGCGTCTGAAGATTTAACCACAACCGATACACCCTCCAGCTTCTCTCCGGTTGCCTGATTGACTACGGTGATTTTTACCTGGGCAATTGCTGACACACCGATCAGCCAAAAAAATACAACACCAACTAACTTATACATCCAACTGCATGCTTTGAAAAACGATGCAACATTAAGGTCGGAATCGTTTCAAAAATACCCGTGTATGGATCATTAATAACGCCATTACCCGATAGTACTGATTCAGGTATTTATCATTCAAATACTGTTAAATCAGGTTATTTTATTCATATTTTTTGGATACTTTTGTACAGATAAAACGACAGATCAAATGGAGTTGGTAGTTGAAAATACCCTTAAAAGGTTATCTCAAATTATTTTCGATCAGAACGGTACCAGGCTGGTGATCGTGAACAATGATTCGGAAGAGGCAAAGTCGATCACAAGCGAGATCAACCGGAAGAATATTCACTTCTACTTTTGCCTGGAGGGCAGCGCACGGTTTGAATTCAGTCCGCATTACGGGCGCGACATTCAGAAGCAGCGCAATTATTTCATGTATAACCCGGAAAGCGACATGCCTTTTACGCTAAAGCTTTCGCCCGGCTGCCGCATGGTGTTTCTTTTCATCTCGCTGGAGAATTTACACATGCTGTTTACGCACGAACCGCTCCCCTTCCTAAAGGCAGAAAATGTGAACTATAAATTTTACGATGAGCGCGAAATCCCGTCCATGCTCATGATCACACTCAGCCAGTTGTTTAACATTCAGCTGAGCGAAAATGCCCGCAATCTTTATATCCAGGGAAAGATCTTCGAGCTTCTGAGCCTTTACTTCTCCGAAAGGAAAGCAAACACGGAAAGCTGTCCTTTTTTGAATAATGAAGAAACGGTTCGTAAGATCAAGCATGCCAAAGAGCATATCTTAAAGCACATGGATAATCCTCCGGGGTTAAAAGAGCTTGCGCGCATTGCCGGCCTCAATGAGTTCCAACTGAAAGTTGGGTTCAAAGAAATTTATGGTAACACGGTGTTCGGATACCTGCTTGATCATAAGCTTGATTATTCACGCCTGCAGCTTGATACCGGAAAATACAAGGTGAATGAGGTTGCTACGCAAATCGGGTATACAAATCCAAGTCATTATATCGCTGCGTTCAGAAAGAAGTTCGGGATTACTCCGAAGAAGTATTTGATGCAGTTGAG
>CAZIGG010000171.1:0-5605 GCA_964538575.1 uncultured Roseivirgaceae bacterium | reverse complement strand
TGGTTGTTTTTTACAAGCTCGCGGTATTGATCGCGCTTGACTTTAATCAGGTCATGTGTTTTCGTAACAACCTCCCGCTGCGCGATGAGGAGATTAAGATCTTCCGCGGTTAAGGTGTCCGGATATTTTAAGGCCTCATGGTAAGCTTTCATCATGGCGTCTTCGCCCTTTTCACAAATATCCAGCAGGGAATAATTGGGATTTGATGAGAACGTTACTTTCAAATCCATCCAAACCCGATAGATTTTTCCCTCGGGAGATGCAGGTTCTTCAGGAATAGTACTATCTGAAACAAGCCTGCTGTTCAAATCTGCGATGCATTGCTGGCTTTCCCTGATAATTTCTGAAAAGATTGTAGAAAGGCCTGCTTCCTGGGGCTTTAAGCTTAGCGCAGCTTTCTGATACTCCGCAATTCTGTCGCGGTGTGTGCGGATCAGATCATTGAACGTTTCATTACCCTGCTGTACCATACCCTTTACTTCATTCAGAAACGAGAAAAAATTCAATTCATGCGATAGAAGGAAGGACACTAACGCCAGTGCCCTTCATACCTGATCACCTTTTTAAGGCACGCTGCTTATCTTTTTTTGAAGAGTGTCGCTCCGAAAATCAAAGCCAGTAAAAAGAGTACAATGAAAATGAAGAATAATACCTGTGCGATTGACGCAGCGCCTTCGGCAATGCCGCCAAACCCAAGTATAGCCGCCACAATGGCGATAACGAAAAATATAACTGCCCAGCGTAACATAATTGTGAGTTTTAGTTTATAAAATATATTCTGGAAGATTTTTTTATGCAGCATCCTCCATGGCAGCTGCTTGTTTTATTTCTTCGGTAATGGTATAACGCAGTACGTTAAACCCCAGCAGACCAAAGAATTTATCTAATTTCTTGATCACTAACAGAACCGTGTTAAGCGCTTCAATTTCTGTTGAAAACAGTCTTTTTTCGCTCAATAGAGTCTGCTTGTAAACATTATCGGCAAGCTCATCGAGATGTTTAACAGACGCCTCTTTTTCGTCATATTTCCATCCGCTGATAAGCAAAAGCTGAAAAACGTCCGGCATTTTTCGGATCAATTGCGAAGCCTGATCATGCGTCAGGGATTTCCGTAATTGCGAAAGCACGCACCGCACAACGGTTACGATCTTTTGAGTAGAGTTAATGCCAAGCTCGTTTTTTACCTCCCTGAAAAAACGCACTGCCTGTTCCTCCGGTGTTACAAGTTTGACTGAGGCTGTCATATAAGTTTAGTTGTTTACACGATCTGTATAAATCTTCGTACCAGTTGAATTGCTTTGTTTTTAATTCATTTTTTGATGTTTACCGGCTGGATGGATGTAGAATGTTCTCCCCGAATACGTAACAATTCTACAAGAACTTTAAAGGCATTTAAATCTTTCCGAAAGGCTTATATGCCGAAAAAGTTTGTGTTCCGGCTTTCAAATCGTTTGAAACTCCGCCCGGATGCCGCGCATAGCGCAACTGGCACATAGTTTTCTTTAAGAACTGCCAAAAGACCCGCAGACATGCGGATAAAACTAAATCACTTAAACAATAAAGTTATGAACGCAAAAAGTTTAATCGGTGGATTGCTGGCAGGAGCTGCGCTTGGTGTAGCTGCCGGAATTCTGCTTGCACCCTCAAGCGGTGTGCAAACACGGAAAAGAATAATTAAAGGCTCAAGCAAGCTTAAAGACGAGTTATTGAGTTCAGTAGAGGATTCATTGGATGCCCTGCGGGCACAGTTCAATTCTAAAATTGACAAGCTCGCCAAGCAAGGCAAAGAAACAATCAATCACGCAAGTGAACGTGTTAAAGTTTAACAACTAGCTGGACATTTCAATCAGTTAAATCAGTCAGGGGAGGGATGTGGTCCGGATGTATTGTCCGGCCGCAGAAATCCTGTACCCATTATAAAATAACCAACTATGAAAAAGATATTCATTATAGCCCTGGCCATCAGCGCAGCAGGATTTTATCAATGTTCACCTTCAGCTGAGAAAAAAGCTGAGGAAGCACAAGAAAAGGTGCAGCGCGATATCCGGAAGGAGAAAGAAGATGTAACAAAAGAGCTTCGTGAACTTCGTGATAATATAAACAACGACCTGGATAAGCTTTCCAAAAAGCTGGAAACAGCGGCAAAAAAAGGTCGCGCAGACGTGGAGGAGTTACGGAATAACCTGACCGATCAGCGTGTGAAAGTTGAACAAGCGCTGGATGCCATTGAATCGTCATCCGATAACACCTGGGATGATATCCAGCAAAATGCAAAAAATACAGCCAGCGATGTTAAAGTTGAAATGGCGCGGCTGGGTGAACGATTAAAAGTCGTATTTGATAATAATAAATAGTGTATGAAAAACAAGATAGTTTCCTTTATTACAGCGGGTTTAATGTTGTTGACGGTTATTGCATTTCAATTGTTATTCGGATGTAATGCTTCGAACACTACCAAGGGCGGTGCCATCGGAGCCGGAGCCGGTGCAGCAATTGGCGGAGCAATCGGTCATAAATCAGGCAATACCGTAGTGGGTGCTATCATTGGCGCTACCGTGGGTGGAGCGACCGGAGCAGTGATTGGCCGGCAGATGGATAAACAGGCTGAAGAGCTTCAGCGCGATTTGAAGGGCGCTACCGTGGAGCGTGTAGGAGAAGGAATTCTGATAACCTTTAATTCAGGGTTGCAGTTTAATTTTAACTCATACGAGCTGCAGGCAGTAACGAAAGAAAATCTGGATGACCTGGCGAAGACGCTGAATAAGTATGAGGATACCGATATCCTGATTGAAGGTCATACGGATAGTTCAGGTGAAGATGCTTATAATATGAAACTTTCTGAAAAACGGGCGGATGCTGTAAAGGATTATCTCAAGACAAAAGGCATTAAATCGGGCCGTATTGATTCGGAAGGTTATGGTGAAACCCAGCCACTCGAAACAAATGATACAGAAGCCGGCCGCGCCAGAAACCGCAGGGTAGAGGTTGCGATTGTTGCCAACAAGAAAATGCAAAAAGCGGCCGAGAAGGGTCAATTGGGCGAATAAGCATTTAAGTGAAAATATTGCTATACATTCAGAGGGGCTGCTCACCAGAGCAGCCCTTTTTTAACAGTTTCTTATGAAGCTTCGTTCGAAGGAACCATACGGACTACTAAAGAACGGACTGATCAACACCTATCCGTCACTGCAACGCAACGCCTCGTGCGATGTGCTGGTAGTGGGGGGAGGCATCACGGGCGCACTTCTGGCGTACCAGTTTTCTAAGGAAGGATATAAAACAATCCTGATTGATAAGCGGGATGTTTCACTTGGCAGCACAAGCGCCAGTACATCGTTACTGCAATATGAAATTGATGAACCGTTGTATTCTTTAATTGAAAAAGTGGGTGAGAATGCAGCGGTGGATACTTACTTAGAAGGTGTTAAGGCAATTGACAAACTGGGGAAGATTATCAAATCAATTAAAGCGGAGTGCGGGTTTGAGTACAAAAACAGCGTTTTCATAGCAAATGACAGCAAGGATGCAGCCTGGCTCGCTACAGAGTTTGAACATCGGAAACGGATCGGGCTTAACGTCAGATGGCTTTCAAAAGCACAGCTTAAGCGAAGCTACGGTGCAAAAGGTGAAGGTGCAATTTTATCGGAAGCGGGTGCCAGCACCGATGTCTACAAGCTTGTTCATTGCCTGCTCGAGTATGCGTCAAAGCATCAGGGGCTTAAGGTTTATGATCACACGGCATTGCTGAAGGTTCATCACGACAAGAATACGTGCAGCGTGGAAGTTGAAGGGAATCACAGGATCGCAGCAAAAAAAATAATCTATGCAACAGGCTACGAGAGCCAGGAAATGCTGAGGGAAAAAGTGGTTGATCTGATCAGTACGTATTCTTTTGTCAGCGAGCCTGTCAAGATTCCCCGGCACTTTAAGCAAGCCATGTTCTGGAATACAGAAGACCCTTACCTGTACGTTCGCGCGACAGATGATAACCGGATTCTGGCGGGTGGAGAAGATGAACAATTTAAAAATCCGGAAAGGCGCGACCGTCTCATTGAAAAAAAACAGGAAAAGCTTTTGAAAAAAGTAACTCAGAAATTTGAAGGGCTGAAGCTCATTCCGGATTATGCCTGGGCAGGAACATTCGGGGTAACGAAAGATGCTTTGCCCTACATCGGGGCGCATCCCGATTATCCAAACTCGTATTTCGTTCTGGCCTTTGGAGGTAACGGCATCACCTTTAGTGTGATGGGAATGCAGATACTTTCTGATGCAATGGCAGGCAGGCATAATAAGTTCCTTGAGTATTTCCGGTTTAAGCGCTGAACCGTGGAATGTATGGGTATTTTAATACACAGGCGACCCGTTAAATCAATTCTAAAACAAAGCTTTTATAGCGGTATTTGATTTGATCATTGGTTATTTCAAAACAAGAAACAAAACACTATGAAAACTAAAACCAAAGCCCCGGCAAAGAAAGCTGCCCGAAAGACCGTAGTGAAATCTTCACGGTCATCCAGAATTGTTAAGTCATCGAAAGAATCGCTGGAAGATATATTTGAAGACATGCTGAAAGATATGTATTGGGCAGAAAATCATCTTTCTAAGGCGCTCCCTAAAATGGCGAAAGCCTCGTATAACGAAGACCTGAAAGAAGCTTTTGAAAGTCATTTAAAAGAAACTAAGGGTCAGATTTCCCGGCTTGAGCAGTGCTTTTCATTATTAGGCATGAAGGCCCAGGGAAAAAAATGTCCCGCCATGCAGGGACTTGTTGAAGAAGGGCAGGAAACAATTGACGAGCATGAGGCAGGCCATGCCCGTGATGCTGCATTGATTGCAGCGGCACAAAAAGTTGAGCATTATGAAATCTCCTCATACGGAACACTTCGTACCATGGCTACTGTACTGGGCAAGGTTCAATGTGCAGAGCTGATGGAAGCCAGTAAGGACGAAGAAGCTGCAACCGATGAAAAGCTAACGCGGTTATCGGAAAAGATCAACAAGTGGGCAAGCACGGGTGATCAGGAATAATAATCAGCCGAACACACAACCACGTGAAAAAGCTATCGTAACCCGGTAGCTTTTTTATTTTTCGCATCTACAGCTTTGTGAATAATATTCCCCAGTAACACTCCAAATCCAGTGATTTTAAGAGGTTTTTTATGGCAGGAGATTTTCTATACCTACATCAAAAAACAAGGTTATGAAAACAATAACAAACACCCCGGAAACCATGTCCACGCTTTCTGAGCGCGTGAATAAAGCAGTGACCGATGGCTATACGGAAAGCTTTAAGGTAGAAGGCAAAGGTCTTACCGGATCATCAGCCTCCGATCCGAAGTTTTACGGACCTTCCGAAGTGAAGATCGGAAATTTCTACCGCTTTGAAGGTTATTCCGACCCGAACGACAATGCAATCTTATACCTGATTGAAACGACCGATGGCAGAAAAGGAACCCTCATTGATTCATACGGTGCTTATTCGGATAACAAGCTTTCGGAATTCATCAAAGCGATTGAAGAAATTCAGAAGAAAGATAAAACACACGTTTAATTTTTAAATAATAAGGTATGAGCCGGTTTTTGAGGAGCAGGATGTCGGAGTTGG
>CAZIGG010000170.1:0-5612 GCA_964538575.1 uncultured Roseivirgaceae bacterium | reverse complement strand
AGAGCTTTAACTACACTTTGATCTCCACATCAACACCGCTCGGAAGCTCAAGCTTCATTAAGGCGTCAACTGTTTTTGCGCTGTTTGAGTAGATGTCTACCAAACGCTTGTAGGTGCAAAGCTGAAACTGCTCGCGTGATTTTTTGTTTACGTGCGGGGAGCGAAGTACGGTAAATACTTCACGTTCTGTCGGCAACGGAATAGGTCCGCTTACTACAGCGCCTGTTGCTTTTACTGCGCGCACAATTTTTTCAGATGACTTATCAACCAGCGTATGGTCGTAAGATTTTAATTTGATTCTGATTTTCTGGTTCATGTTCTGGTTGTTAAGGAAATCGTCTAAATCCTATTTTTTTATTTTAATCCTGAGAATCCTAAAATCCCCTGATCCTATTTTGCGGCAACAGCGCCTTTTACTTCGTCAATTACTTTATCGGCAAGGTTCTTCGGAACCGGTGCATAGTGCGAGAATGTAAGCGTTGCTGAAGCGCGACCTGAAGTGATCGTTCTCAAATCCGTTACATATCCGAACAGCTCTGCCAGGGGAACGTCAGCCTTAATAACCTGAGCGCCACCGCGGGTATCCATACCTTTCATCAAACCTCTTCTGCGGTTCAGGTCACCGGTTACAGAACCAGTGTACTCGTCCGGAGAAATAACTTCCACACCCATGATCGGCTCAAGCAGTTGCGGAGCACACTTGCGTGCAGCTTCCCTGAAGCCGATACGTGCTGCCAGTTCAAATGACAACGCATCTGAATCGACATCATGGAATGAACCATGGAACAAGCGAACTTTCATAGAGTCAATCGGATATCCGGCCAATGGACCGTTTACCATAGAAGTCTCAAATCCTTTCTGGATTGCAGGAATGAATTCACGGGGAATAACACCACCCACGATATCATTTTCAAACTCAAGACCTGGCTTATCCTCAGGGCCCAGCTCACGCGGGCTAAGCTCAAATACGATATCCGCGAATTTACCGCGACCACCGGTCTGCTTCTTATAAACCTCTTTGTGCTCAACCGATTTCGTAAGCGCTTCCTTGTAAGCAACCTGAGGCGCGCCCTGGTTGATCTCAACTTTAAATTCACGCTTCAGACGGTCGATGATGATCTCTAAGTGCAATTCACCCATACCGCGGAGAATAACCTGACCCGTTTCGTGGTCTGTATTCACACGAAGCGTAGGATCTTCTTCTATAAGCTTGGCAATTGCCATTCCTAATTTATCAGCATCTGCCTGCTTCTTGGGCTCGATGGCATAGCCGATAACCGGTTCAGGGAATACCATTGATTCTAATACAACTTTGCGTTTTTCATCGCAAAGCGTATCGCCTGTCTTAATATCTTTAAATCCAACCACCGCACCGATATCTCCAACCGGAAGACGATCGATCTGGTTTTGCTTGTTGGCGTGCATCTGGAATACACGGGAAATTCTTTCTTTCGATTCTGTACGTGTGTTGTAAACGTATGAGCCTGATTCAAGCACACCTGAATAAGCACGGATAAAGCATAAACGGCCAACAAACGGATCGGTAGCAATCTTGAATGCAAGCGCTACAAACGGTTCGGTTTCGCTGGGGCGAATTTCAATTTCAGCGCCAGTGTCCGGGTTTGTTCCAATGATCACATCCTTGTCCATAGGTGAAGGAAGTAACTCCATCACATAGTCAAGCATGGTTTGAACACCCTTGTTCTTGAAAGAAGAACCGCACACCATCGGAACGATCTTCATGTCGATCGTAGCCTTGCGGAGCGCTGTTAAAATTTCTTTCTCGGAGATTGAGTTTGGATCTTCGAAGAACTTCTCGATCAAGGTCTCATCATATTCAGCAACTGCTTCCAGCAATTTCTCGCGGTATTCAGCCACTTCTTCTTTCATGTCATCCGGAATCGGAATCTCTGTAAAGGTCATCCCTTTATCCGCTTCGTTCCATACGATCGCACGGTTGTTGATCAAATCAACCACCCCTTTGAAGTTTTCTTCAGCGCCAATCGGCAATTGTAACGCAACAGCTTTGCTGCCGAGTTTCTCTCTCACCTGCTGGCAAACGCCAAGGAAGTCAGCGCCAGAACGGTCCATCTTGTTAACGAAACCGATACGGGCAACTTTATAATTATCCGCCAGGCGCCAGTTCGTCTCCGACTGCGGCTCAACGCCATCAACCGAGCTGAACAAAAACACCAGGCCATCCAATACGCGGAGCGAGCGGTTTACCTCAACGGTAAAATCCACGTGGCCCGGGGTATCGATGATGTTTACGTGATATTCGTTGTTACGGTATTTCCAGTGTACGGTAGTAGCGGCAGAGGTAATCGTGATACCACGCTCCTGCTCCTGCGCCATCCAGTCCATGGTGGCTGCACCTTCGTGCACTTCACCAATCTTGTGGTTTACACCGGCATAGTAAAGAATACGCTCAGTGGTAGTTGTTTTACCAGCATCAATGTGCGCAGCAATACCGATGTTACGGGTGTATCTTAAATCTCTTGTCATTAGTAACTCGTATTTTTGATTTTAGATTCTGGATTTTAGATTGAACTCATCGTTATGATTCTAAAATCTTAAATCATAAATTTTAAATCTTTAAAATCTGAAATGAGAGAATGCTTTATTAGCATCGGCCATGCGGTGCGTATCGTCTTTCTTCTTGATCGCAGCACCTTCACCTTTAGAAGCCGCGATGATCTCAGCTGCTAATTTATCCATCATGGTTTTTTCACCACGAAGTCTTGAAAAGTCGATAAGCCATTTGATGCTCAGGTTGATTTTACGCTCAGGACGAACCTCGATGGGTACTTGAAAAGTTGCCCCGCCTACCCTGCGGCTCTTCACCTCAACCGATGGCATCAGGTTATTCATTGCACGCTTCCAGACTTCAAGTCCGGGCTCAGTCGTTTTCTTTTCAACCTGCTCGATGGCATCATAGAAAATTGTGTATGCAGTGCTCTTCTTGCCTTGCTCCATCAGGTAGTTCACAAATTTCGTTACGAGTGTGTCCTGAAATTTAGGATCAGGTAATACGTATCTTTTTTTCGGTTTTGACTTTCTCATCGCTTCTGAAAATTATTTTTTGCCTTTAGCTGCCGGAGCTGCTGCCGCACCCGCTTTAGGACGTTTTGCACCATATTTAGAGCGGCTCTGCTTACGGCCGTTAACACCCGCAGTATCCAATGCACCGCGCACGATGTGGTAACGAACCCCCGGAAGATCCTTAACACGACCACCACGGATCAGCACGATAGAGTGCTCCTGGAGGTTGTGACCTTCGCCCGGGATATAGGCGTTAACTTCTTTCTGGTTGGTTAAGCGAACACGCGCTACTTTACGCATAGCCGAGTTAGGCTTTTTAGGAGTTGTTGTGTACACACGGGTACAAACACCTCTGCGCTGAGGGCATGAATCAAGGGCAGGAGACTTGGATTTAAACTTAAGTTTCGTGCGGCCTTTTCTTACAAGTTGCTGAATGGTAGGCATTTATAATGTTTATTATGAACCTTTCAAAAATTAGGACTGCAAAGGTATCACAAAGAACCCTTGTTACAAAACCCTGATCAAAAGATTTTTAGGAGGTGATGGGCGATTTGAGGCTGATTTACAGGTTTTTACGGTATGGCCTAAAAGATTAAAATGCCCCTAATCTTTCAAAATCAGCTAATTTTCAGTTCCCCGGCTTCTTGGTCATCAGGTTTTTAACCCTTTCAAACAGCAGCTCGGGCTGGTCGGTGGTGATAAAATCGAAGCCCTGGCTGAGCAGCCAGTCCATATCTTCGGCAGTATTTACCGTCCAGGCGTTGAGGATCATGCCGTTCTCTTTGAGCCGGGTAATCCATTCCGGGTGTTCGCGGTAAACATTGATGTGGTAATCCGCTCCGCTGATGCCGTCTGCCTTGAGTTCGTCCGGGGTTTTATCGCCCGTGAGGTATTGGGTAACGGCTGCAGGATCGAGTGCATGAATGCGTTTCAGGATTTCGTAATCAAAGCTGATGTACACTACGAGGTGTTGCAGCTTCATTTCCTGAATAAGCGCAACGGCTTTCTCTGCTGCGCGGATGCCTTGCTTTTTATCGATCAGCGAAGGCTTCACCTCCGCCACCAGCCGGGTCTGGTTGTTGTTTTTCGCTATCTTTTTATTCATAGAATACAAGCTTTGATGCGTAATCGGCTTGCTATCCCATATTTTTCAGCACTCACCACCATTACATCAGACTGCGCGGGAGCATTATTATGAGCATAGTATGCATGCCAAGGATGAGGAGTTGATGGGAACTGACGGGGAGTATACCTTCCTGTTCTGGACGTACTCCGTCTCCGTGCTTTCGTTTACCAATCCTATATGAGGATTGTTTACCCGCTCCTTATCCAGATGCTCGTATTATTTGATGGGGTTAGCCTTCGCGGCTGCTTTGCGTGGTTTCTTTTTTGCCATGATACTTATTGTGCTTTCAAAATTTCCAACAATTTCTTCGGGTCCTGCCGATTGTCCCAGAAGGCCGTAATAATGATCGTGTCGTTCGTTACTTTATAAAAAAGACTGAAATGCCCCATGGCCGCAACCCGTGTATCGGGGAAATCGGCTGCTTTGTAAAGCAAAGCATTAGCCGCTATCTGGTTTGCCTTTTCATTACTTAACCGCAACAATTTCAGCGGGTACACATTGGACTGATTTCGGTGTAACCAATATTCGAGGATGGATCTTCGCTGCCGGGCTGCTGTTTCTGTCCAGACTATTTTCTTTTGAGCCATTCCAGTTCACGTTCGTTAAGTGTGAGCTGGTCAATCATTCTTCCTGCCTCAATATCCTCTTCACTCATCGCCAGCATAATCTTTTGTTCTTCTGTAAGTTGAACGGCCCTTTCCTGTATGTGCGACTTGTCAATCATCTCAGACAAAGCCCGGAGAAAATCCGCATCTTTTATGGCCATTACCTGATCGATAATTTTGTTTCGGATATCGGTAGTTGAAATCATTACTATAATCTGCTATTGTGCCTTTAAAGATAGGAAAAGCGGGCGAAAATTGCCCGCTTTTAATCGTTCAGGCTGCTTCGCTGCCAGCATCCAACTCTAGTCCACGTATGGGGCTGCTTTACTACTATGCTTCTGCTGCTTTCACGAGAGTGTGGGTCTGCCGGGGGGATTCCCCGTACTCCCCCGGAATGACGTACGTGAGGGAATGACGTGCTTCTTATAATTTTCCTAAGTCTTCTTTTACCACACCGTTATCCGCTCCTCCTCCGGCTTATACATCTTGTCCCCCGGCTGCACATTAAACGCTTCATAAAAAGGTGTGAAGTTCATCAACGGGCCGTTTACACGCCACTTGGCCGGTGAATGCGAATTAGTATTTACGTACATGCGCAAAAACGCATCGCGGGTTTTTACCCTCCAGATGCGGGCGATGGAAATGAAGAAGCGCTGGTCGGGTGTGAAGCCATCGAGCTTTGTCGTATCCTTTCCCTGTTCGGTTAGCTTGAAAGCATCGTAGGCAATGGCAATGCCGGCCAGGTCGGCTGTGTTCTCGCCAACCGTTAACGCGCCTTTAATGTGCACGGAATCGAGCACGGTAAACTGGTTGTACTGTTCTATTACCTGATTGGTCTT
>CAZIGG010000169.1:0-5612 GCA_964538575.1 uncultured Roseivirgaceae bacterium | reverse complement strand
AAATCAACCTCTTTGCCGATGATGTACATGGTGTGTTTTTTCTCCACCAGCACGGGTATGCCTTCAACAGAATAGGCGAGATCAGTTTCTTTTTTCTTGTCGAACCCGATCATCAGCGCAACGCCACCGCAGCCGCCACCGCGAATGCCTACACGCAATGAATAATCGGCCGGGATGTTCTTCGTTTGCATGATCTTGCGAATCTCTTCAGCGGCTCTTGAGGATATGGTAACAGGATTAACAGGTGAAAACATCGGTGCAGATTCGCGTTAGTGCCTTAAAATTATCTAAATTTCAAACACAAACAGAACCCGAATAATTCCTATGGACGCAGTTATTGAATTTGGCAAAATCCTGATACCGGCCTCAATTGTGCTGTACGCGGCTTACCTGCTGGTACGCTCGTTTTTGGCCAAAGAAATTGAGCTTAAGAAACTTGAAATCAGGAGCCGAAGCATTGAAACGGTGTTGCCGCTCCGTCTCCAGGCGTATGAGCGCATGTGCCTCTTTTTAGAGCGCATCAGTCCGCAGAATTTATTGGTTCGGCTCAACGTAGGCCTGATTCCCTCCAAAGAGTTTCACCAGATGCTGTTAAATGAAATCCGTAACGAATACAACCACAACGTTTCGCAGCAGATTTTTATGACCGAGCCGGTTTGGGAAAACATTAAGAATGCAAAGGAAGACCTGGTGATGACGATCAACGATGCTGCTTCCGAAATGGGTGCGGATTCATCAAGCCTGGACCTTTCCAAAAAAATCTTTGAGCGGTACATCAATAAACCCATTGATCCTGTTGCGCATGCACTGACGGAGCTGAAAAGAGAAATCCAGATCACCTTTTGAAAAACCCGTTCTTCGATATGGCCCTGGCGAAAGCTGCACGACTGGCAGGCAAACCGGGGAGGATTACGTTGTTGTTAGCAAGGTTTGGTGAGAAGCTTACCAAAGTCAATGGGAAGGATATTTCCGTACCCGCTGCCAAAGAAAAGCTTTTAGTTTTTTCGCGGATTGCTTCTGCTTATGCATCGGGTAAGTATCGCGATATTTCATGGAAGTCAATATTGATTGTGCTTGCCGGCATCATTTACTTTTTAAACCCGGTTGATCTGATTCCGGATTTCATCCCGGTGTTGGGGCTTACCGATGATTTCAGTGTTTTGCTTTGGGTTTATAGTACGGTAAGCGGAGAGATCGATAAGTTCCTGACCTGGGAGCGCTCGTTAACTAAAGCAGCATGAAAACAGCCCTTGTAGCCGGTTCAACGGGATTGATTGGAGGTCAGCTTCTTCAGCTTTTGCTGGGTGACGATTATTATGATTCTGTTAAGGCGATCAGCCGAAAGCCGTTGGAAATTAATCATCCGAAGCTTGAAAATATTGTGCTGGATTTTGACAAGCTGACGGAACATCACGATGCATTAAAGGCAGATGATATATTCTGCTGCCTCGGCACAACGATTAAAAAAGTAAAGACGAAAGAAAAATTCCGGAAGGTTGACTTTGACTACCCGGTTGAACTGGCTAAGCTCACAAAAGCCAATGGAGCTGACCAATATTTGGTGGTTTCAGCTTTAGGCGCTGACAAGAATTCAAAGATATTTTATAATCAGGTAAAGGGTGAAGTTGAAGAAGCAATCGCGCAAGTCGGCTTTAAATCCTTTCATATTTTCCGACCCTCACTTTTGATGGGAGACAGACTGGAAAGCCGTTCAGGTGAAGAAGCAGGAAAAGTGTTCTTTAAATATTTTGATTTCCTTGTGCCGATGAAATACAAGGGCATTGATTCTGTCAAGGTTGCAAGGGCGATGCAAAAGATTGCAACGCTGCATTTGCAGGGAACGCACGTTCATGAATCAAAGGAATTACAAACGTATTGACCTTATCGTGAAAATCGTTTCATTATTTTGGTTTTCAGTTATTTTTAGTGTTGTCGTTTTCTCTTGTGGAAAGAAGAAACGCTTATACTTTGATAACATGATTCCAACCGTGGATATCCGCTTCATGACCAAGACGAATGTCATTCAGCTTTTTCTTCAACCGCATCATCAGCGCTGAATCCGTAACGGCCGGCAGATGGTAATCCTTTCCGTGAATGTTGATGGTGGCTACAGGTGATACTACGGCTGCTGTTCCGGCACCAAATGCTTCGGTAAGCTTCCCGCTTTGGAATGCTTTTTCAATTTCATCGATGCTGATCTTACGTTCCTCAACCGTTACACCCATATCTTTTGCCAGTTGGGACAGCGTGTTACGGGTTACGCCATCGAGAATGGCGGATGTGAGCTGCGGTGTCACCAATTTTCCATCAATTACAAACATGATGTTCATCGCACCGGATTCATCAACGTACTTGTGTTCTTTGGCATCCGTCCAGATTACCTGGTCGAAGCCCTGTTCACGCGCCAGGTGTGCCGGGTAAAATGCCCCGCCATAGTTGCCGGCACATTTCGCAAAACCGGTTCCGCCTTCTGCAGCGCGGACAAATTGTTGTTCTACTTTTAAGCGAATGGGTTTTGAAAAGTACGGCCCCACCGGGCTGGTCATGACCACAAACAGGTATTGGTCTGAAACCTTTACCCCTAATTTGCTTTCAGAAGCAAACACAACGGGACGGATGTATAAGGAGCAACCTTCCGAGGTTGGGATCCAGTTCTCATCCGCCTTTACAATGGCCTCCAGGCTTGATGTAAAAAGTTCCTCGCTCATGCCCGGCATACACATGCGGTCAAGCGATTTCAGCATACGCTGGTAATGCCGTTTCACGCGGAAGATGTTGATATTTCCATCCTTCATTTTAAAAGCCTTCATGCCTTCAAAAATTGCCTGGCCGTAATGAAGGGCGAGCATGGCGGGCGTCATGGGTAAATTTCCGAAAGGCATTATTTTCGGTTCACTCCACTTTCCATTATCATATTGGGCCACCAGCATGTGATCAGAAATGTATGCTCCGAAACCCAAGTTACCGAAGTCAACTTCTTTGATGCGTGAGTTTTTGGTACGCTCAACTGCGATGGAAGCGGTAGTAGTATTCATAGGAGGGAAGTTTTGCCCAAGATAGCCAGATATAATTTCATTTTATAACCCGTTTTCCCACAATGATCAGACTCCGCTCAATGCCATCCAATACCGCAACGTTGGGGAACAACGCCCACTGCTCAAAGCCAAAGCTTTTGAACAGCTTCAGGCTCGGTTCATTATGTGCGAAGATGTATCCCAGCAAGGATTTGATTCCAAATGATGGGGCTTGATGAATAATGTGTTTTAAAATTTCTTTTCCATAACCCTTTCCCCGGGCAGATTCATCGAGGTAAATGCTGACCTCAGCAGTTTGGTTATAAGCAGGCCGTCCATAAAACGACTCAAGGCTTACCCAGCCGATCATTTTATCCTTCTCCTGAACAATAAATAAAGGTCGCTTCGAAGGGTTATGATTATTGAACCAGTTCAGCCTGCTTTCAACGGACACTGGTTCGGTATCGGCAGTGACCATTCTTCCGGGGATGACGGAATTATAAATCGCCACGATCGTAGGAAGATCCTGTAAGGTTGCGTGTTTATAAACCAGTCTGGCCATTATAAATTCTTTTTTAACAAGTAATCGGTTTGCGGATCGTTCCCGACCATAAAAACGTGTGAGCCGAACTTTTCAAACCCGAAGCTTTTATAAAAACCCAGCGCGTGATCGTTATGTTCCCAAACGCCAAGCCAGATCACATCAAATCCTTTATGTTTTGCCTCTTGCAGGCAATGATTCATGAGCGCTTTGCCGATTCCGCGGCCAATATACTTACCAAGTGAATACAAACGATGCAATTCAATCAGCTTCTTGCCTGGAAATTTGTCGTTTACCTCTGTTGAAGCCCGCAGCCGGGCGTAGCCAACAACTTCACCATTACAATAAGCAATGTAAAAAATGCTTCCCGGTTCTTTCAGGTCTTTGAGAATTTGTTCTTCACGGAAAGCTTCATCCACGTATGCTTTAAAATCATCCGGATTATTATCCTTTTCAAAGGCTTCACGAAATGACTGTAGGCTGATGCTCGTTAAAAGCGGGGCGTGAGAGACATCGGCCTGGATGATGTTGATAACACTCATGATTTTACGAAAGCTGTCGGCTTGTGATGAATGGGAAATTTAACCGACCGGGCAATAAAGCACAATTTATTAGCCTCGTGGTGCAGCGCATTCGCTTTTGAAACCATACTTTCATGCTGTACTGTAACCTGAGGATTCAACGTTGCTTCGGTGAAGTGGCCGCTGCCGTCTTTTTCTTCAGCCATAACCGCGGTTGCATTATCCTCATACGCAGTGACAACAACGCCATTCGCAGAACACAAATGTAAATACCAAAGCATGTGGCAGGCTGATATAGCATCCAGCAACAAATCTTCCGGACTGTACCGGGATTTATCGCCCCGAAAGGATGGGTCAGATGATCCTTCAATATCTTTTTTATCCGCTGCTGAAATAATATGGTTGCGGCTGTAGGCTTTATACTCCGAGGTGCCCGTGCCCTGGTTGCCGGTCCAGGTGATGGTTGCCTTGTAGGTATGTTGTTTCATGTTAATGACAATTCCATTTTAATGTTGCCGCGTTCATATAAGCCATCGTTGTGAATTTCAACAAAGCCCAGCTTTCGGTACAAGGCAATGGCCGGTACCTGCCGGGTATTGGAGTATAAAATTATCTTTTTTGCGTTCAGCTCTTTTGCTTTTGAAATGGCTGCACCGGCAAGCGCCTGGCCGATTTTTAACCCACGGAATTTTCTGTCAACGGCCATTTTGGTGAATTCAAAAACTCCGGCTTCAAGGTAACGCAGTCCGACCGTGCCCGCTATTTCTTTATCCACACTGGCCATGATAATCGCACCGCCTGTCGCCAGAATATACTGGTCAGGGTTTTTGAGAACCTTAATGTCTAACGGTTCAAGCGTAAAGAATTCTTCGATCCAGTCGCGGTTAAATTTTTCAAACCAGGGTTGATGTTCGGGTTTGTAATCAATTATTTCGAGAACTGCGCTTTCCATAAGTTTCTCAGTTGATAACCCCGGTTAACGATATAAATTCCGGCCACCGTAATAACAATGGCAATCCCCATTCTTAACGTAAGCTTTTCATCTAATACGAGCCAGCCCAGCAGCACGGCAACTAATGGATTGATGTAGGCGTACATGGAAACGATGGTCATCGGCAGCTTGCGAAGGGCGTATGAATAACAGGCATAAGCTATTATTGACCCGAAGACGATGAGGTACAGCAGTGACCAGCCCGCTTCGGGCGACCAACTGACATTGCTCAGGTCATCAAATACCAGGCTGGCCGGGAACATGAACAATCCTCCGAACAGCATTTGCAGACCTGCATTGAGAAAAGGATTGCTGTCGGCATTATGTTTTTTTATCCAGATGCTTCCGGCTGCCCAACTGAGCACGGCTATAAAGGTTGCGATAATGCCGAGTGTGTAAGCCAGTGCAGAGAATTCATTCAAGTGCTCCCCGAAAATCATAATGATTCCGGCTAACCCTAATGCTATGCCAATGATGATAGGTACGTTAGGTTTCTCTTCCCGGTTAACCGAAAGGTTAATCAGGATAACCATCAGCGGCATAAG
>CAZIGG010000168.1:0-5645 GCA_964538575.1 uncultured Roseivirgaceae bacterium | reverse complement strand
GCGGTATTGTATAAGCAATGGGAAACCATTGGAGGGATTGTTCACACCCATTCAACGTACGCCACAGCATGGGCACAGGCGCAACGCGACATCCCGATTTTCGGAACAACCCATGCCGATCATACAACCGTTGATATTCCCTGTGCAGCGCCCATGAGCGATGAAATGATCAAGGGTAATTATGAGTATGAAACAGGCTTTCAGATCATCAAGTGTCTCAAAGAAAAAAAACTCAGTTATGAAGAAGTTGAGATGATCCTCGTTGGAAATCACGCACCCTTTACGTGGGGAAAGACACCCGCTAAAGCAGTCTACAATAGTGCAGTATTAGAATCAGTCGCGCACATGGCCTGGTTAACCGAACAGATCAATAGCAAAGCACCGCGGTTAAAAGACTCCCTGATCAAAAAACATTTCGAACGAAAACACGGTCCTGATTCGTACTACGGACAAAACTAATCATGATGAAGAACGCTATACTCTTTTTTTTGCTGATCCTGGTGTCAACCGGATTGACCGCGCAACAGGCTGATTATCCTATTCAACAGATTCCGTTCACCAACGTAAAGCTCACCGACAATTTCTGGTTGCCACGTATTAAAACAAATCATACGGTCACCATTCCTGCTTCGTTCGAACGGTGCGAGAGTACCGGCCGTGTGAAGAACTTTGAAATGGCAGCCGCCCAGAGCGGCAAGTTCTGTACGGTTTATCCGTTTGACGATACCGACATCTATAAAACAATTGAAGGCGCATCATTTTCATTATCACTCTTTCCGGATAAAAAGATGGAAGACTACATTGATTCGCTCATTGTAAAAATCAAAAACGCACAAGAACCGGATGGCTATTTGTATACAGCACGTACCATCAATCCCGCAGCACCACATCTTTGGGCCGGCAATGAGCGTTGGGAAAAAGAAAGAGAGTTGAGTCATGAGCTATATAACTCAGGCCATCTGTATGAAGCTGCCGTGGCACATTACCAGGCAACCGGAAAACGAAACCTGCTTGACATCGCCTTGAAAAATGCCGATCTTGTATGCTCCGTTTTTGGCCCTGATAAAAAACATGTAGCTCCCGGCCATCAGGTAGTGGAGATGGGGCTGGTAAAGCTCTACCGTGTCACAGGTAAAAAGGAATACCTTGCTACAGCCAAAGATTTTATTGAAGAACGCGGACATTACACCGGGTACGACAGCAAAAGCAGAGATCCCTGGAAAAATGGATCCTACTGGCAAGATCATAAACCAGTTACCGAACAATACGAAGCAGTAGGTCATGCGGTGCGTGCCGGGTATTTGTATGCAGCAATGGCCGATGTGGCTGCGCTCACAAATGATAAGCAATTGTTAGCCGCAATTGATTCGATCTGGAACAATGTGGTTACGAAAAAAATCTATGTTCAGGGGAGCATCGGTGCGGCAGGTGATGGAGAACGTTTTGGCGGTAATTATGAATTGCCAAACGCTACAGCGTATAACGAAACATGTGCGGCCATCTCGAATGTGTACTGGAATCACCGGATGTTCTTGCTGCATGGAGATGCTAAGTATATGGACGTACTGGAAAAGACTTTGTACAATGGATTGATCTCGGGAGTGGGCATGGATGGAAAATCTTTTTTCTATACCAACGCGATGGAGATCAAAAACTCCGTTCACCATAATGATATGGAAGCAGAACGTTCAGGATGGTTTACCTGCTCCTGTTGTCCTACCAATGTTACTCGGTTAATTCCATCGGTGTCGGGATATATGTACGCGCAACGTAACAACGATGTGTATGTTAATCTTTTCATCAGCGGGAATACGAACCTTACCGTTGCTAAAAAGCCGGTACAAATTCAGCAGCAAAACAATTATCCCTGGGATGGAAAGTTAGTATTCACCGTAACACCTAAATCCCCGCAAGCATTTAACGTGTTAATCCGCATACCAGGCTGGGCACAAAATCAAGCGATGCCTTCAGACTTATATACGTTTACCGAATCCAGCGATGCAAAAGTCGGTATCACCCTTAACGGCAAACCCGCAGAGTTCAAAATCGAAAATGGATTTGCCAGGCTCAGCAGGACATGGAAGAAAGGTGATGTGATTGAAGTAAACCTGCCGATGGAAGTTCGTAAAATCGAAGCCATTAAAAACGTTAAAGCCGATGTGGGCCGGATAGCCTTACAGCGCGGGCCGCTGGTATACTGTGCGGAATGGGCTGATAACAACGGTAAAACCAGCAACCTCATTCTTCCCGAAAGCACTGTATTTACAACCGAGTTCAAACCGGACTTGTTGCAGGGTGTTACGATACTCAAAGGTGAAGCAACAGCAATTAAAATTGATGCAAGCACTAATACTGTAAGCAGCGGAAAGCAACCCTTTATAGCCATACCGTATTATGCATGGGCACATCGCGGCAAAGGCGAGATGTCGGTCTGGTTCCCGACCAACGTCACGGATATTGACATTATTCCCAAATAAACAGCGCACAACATAAAATTCCGATTCATGATTGATTTGAAGAAACTGGAAGTCTGGTTTGTTACCGGAAGCCAGCACTTATACGGTGAAGAAACGCTTAAGCAAGTGGCAGCACATTCTATAGAAATTGCCAGCGCGTTGGATGCATCACCGATAATCCCGGTACAGGTGGTCTTTAAACCTGTTCTAAAAACACCGGATGAAATTTATCAGCTCTGCCAGGAAGCAAACACCACTGCGAATTGCATCGGCATCGTAGCATGGATGCACACCTTCTCCCCGGCCAAAATGTGGATCGGTGGATTAAAAATTTTACAAAAACCATTGCTTCACCTGCACACGCAGTTTAACCGTGATATTCCGTGGAGTACGATTGATATGGATTTTATGAACCTGAACCAAAGTGCGCATGGCGATCGTGAGTTTGGGTTTTTGGTTTCGCGCATGCGATTGAATAGAAAAGTGGTGGTAGGGCATTGGCAGGAGGAAAATGTACAACAACGATTAAACGTATGGCTACGGGCAGCGGCCGGTTGGCACGATTGGCAGCATGCAAAATTCTGCCGTTTTGGTGATAATATGCGCCAGGTAGCCGTTACCGAAGGTGATAAAGTTGAAGCTGAATTAAAACTTGGGTACTCCGTGAATACATATGGGGTAGGGGATTTGGTAAAAGTGATTAACGATGTCAGCGATGCGAATATCGATGCATTACTTGGTGAATATGAACAGCAATACTCCTTGGCAAAATCGCTGCGCAAAGGTGGCGATCAATACACTTCATTGCGCGAAGCGGCAAAAATTGAAATCGGTCTGCAAACCCTTTTAAAGGAAGGGGATTTCAAAGGCTTCACCAATACGTTTGAAGACTTACACGGTATGGCACAACTGCCCGGCATTGCAACGCAGCGGTTAATGGCAGCAGGGTACGGTTACGGTGGTGAAGGGGATTGGAAAACCTCGGCTTTGGTGCGAGCGATGAAAGTAATGGGTTCCGGATTGAAAGGCGGAAATTCGTTCATGGAAGACTACACCTACCATTTCGATCCGCGTAACCCGCTGGTACTGGGTGCACACATGTTGGAAATATGTCCATCCATTGCTGATGGAAAACCATCCTGTGAAATTCATCCATTAGGCATTGGTGGAAAAGCCGATCCCGTAAGGTTAGTATTTAACAGTGCAGCAGGTCCCGCCCTGAATGCTTCCGTAATTGATATGGGTAATCGTTTTCGGTTACTCGTAAATGAAGTGGAAGCGGTGAAACCAGAGCACGAACTCCCTAAACTTCCTGTAGCACGCGTGTTATGGAAACCATATCCCGATATGAATACTGCATGTGCAGCATGGATCTATGCTGGCGGTGCACACCATACAGGCTACAGTCAAAATCTTACAGCCGAATATTTACAAGATTTTGCCGACATCGCAGGAATTGAATGTGTCCAGATCGGTAAACAAACAAATCTTCAGCAATTCAGAAATGAATTACGCTGGAATGAAGCGTACTATCGATAGCCCTTAGATCAACCCAGTCCTAAACCAATCGTATGAATTCCTCACTCGCTTTTGCAGACTATATCGTTTTTGCAATCTACTTTGTTTTCGTTGCCGGATACGGATTCTGGATTTACCAGCGAAAGAAGCAAGCAACTGTTAGTACAAAAGATTTTTTTCTGGCAGAAGGATCGCTCACGTGGTGGGCTATAGGTGCTTCATTAATTGCTTCTAACATTTCTGCAGAACAATTTATTGGGATGAGCGGTGAGGGCTTTTTTGTGGGCATTGCGGTTGCCGCATATGAATGGATTGCTGCCATCGCACTGATCATTATTGCGGTATGGTTTATTCCGATCTACCTGAAGAATAAGATTTATACCATGCCCCAGTTTTTGAAAACACGTTACAACGAAACGGTAGCGTTAATCATGGCGGTGTTCTGGTTATTCTTATATGTGTTCGTAAATCTTACTTCTATCTTGTATTTGGGCGCGGTGGCTATCAACGGTCTTGTGGGTGGAGAATCGTTACACCTCATTATGGTATGCCTTGCTGTGTTTGCCCTGCTGATCACACTTGGAGGAATGAAAGTGATCGGGTATACCGATGTTATTCAGGTAGGGGTATTGATTATTGGAGGATTGGCTACTACCTACATGGCGTTGACACTGGTCAGTGAAAAGTTTGGATTAGGAAAAGATGCCCTTGCCGGATTTAACATGCTGATGCAGGATGCACCTGAGCATTTTAAAATGATACTCGATAAGCCCGGTCCGGATGCTTCGCAGGAATACATCAACAAGTATATGGTGCTGCCGGGCATTGCCATGTATTTTGCCGGACAGTGGATTGTTAACTTAAACTATTGGGGCTGTAACCAATACATTACGCAACGCGCACTGGGCGCGAGTCTTCAAACCGCGCGAACCGGAATTTTGTTTGCTGGATTTATCAAATTGTTAATGCCACTTATTGTGATGCTTCCGGGTATAGCAGCCTATGTACTTTATAAGAACGGTCATTTACCACAATTGGAAGGTGGAAGCAAAGACGGTGCATATTCCGCCATCCTGAGTTTTCTCCCAACTGGATTAAAAGGACTTTCTATTGCAGCATTAACCGCTGCTATCGTAGCATCCCTGGCAGGTAAGGCCAACAGCATCTCTACAATTTTCACGTTGGACATTTATAAAAAATATTTTAACACTGCGGCCGATGAAGTTAAACAAGTATGGATCGGCCGATTAACCGTTTTATTGTCCATGCTAGTAGCGGTTATTTTTACGTGGGAAGATTTGCTCGGTATCGGGGGAGAGGGTGGATTTACGTTTATCCAAAAATATACAGGCTTTATCAGCCCGGGAGTATTTGCCATGTTTATTCTGGGTATGTTCTGGAAACGCACCACCGGTGCTGCGGCTATTGCCGGAGTATTTACAGGTTTTATCTTATCGGTATTCTTTAATGAATTTGCACCCGCTGTTTTTGGAAATGAAACATGGCTGTATACCGCATTTCCGAATGGCCATGGAGGATTCGAAATTCCGTTCCTGATATGCATGGGTTGGTCATTTTTCTTTACAATGCTGGTGATGATCCTGATGAGTTTGGCGGGCCCGAAAGTAAATCCTAAAGCGTTCGACATTGACAGGAGCATGTTTAAGGTGA
>CAZIGG010000167.1:0-5647 GCA_964538575.1 uncultured Roseivirgaceae bacterium | reverse complement strand
CCATAGTCATTTGCGAGGTTAGACAGAATTTGAAGGAAGATTGTAGTTGAAACACAAAGCAAAAAAATATCCCATTGAAACGCATTGACAGAAGCTGCCAGGAATCCGCCCATCATAATGGATGACAACGCCAACGGTAATGTGCGCAGCCGGAACGCGCTAACCCAATGCTTCATGAAATCTTATCAACAATTTTTTTATCCAGCGGCTCAACTTTTGAATCAAAGAAGCCGGTTACATTTCCTGATTTATCAATAAGATACTTGCAGAAGTTCCACGAAGGCTTTTTCCCTGATTTCCGTTGCAGCCAGGCAAACAACGGATGCTGATTCAATCCTTTCACCGAAAGCTTTTCAAACATCTGAAAGCTTACGCCATAATTGATCTGGCAAAATTCTTCGATGTTGCTGTTCGATCCGGGTTCCTGCCATAAAAAATTGTTGGCCGGAAAGCCCAGCACGGTTACGCGATCTCCGTATTGTTCATGGAGTTTCTGCAATCCTTCGTACTGATACGTATAGCCGCACTTCGAGGCAGTGTTAACAATCAATAAATTCTTTCCCTGAAACTGCGCGAAGTCAACTTCCTTTCCGGAGAGTGACTTCATTTTAAAGTCATAAACAGAAGCGGGGATGTCGGTACGGTTACCTCCAAAAATCCGGTTGATCAATGCGCGTAGTCCCATGAAGTACGCTTAAAGCGCATCCACAATCTGGCTGTCTAACGGCTTAACCTTGGAAGGGAAGAACGTGATCGTTCCGTCAGGCTTAACCAGATACTTGCAGAAATTCCAGGTCGGTTCCTGACCGGTTTTTTCTTTCAGGAATTTATACAGCTCGTGCTGATCGTTTCCTTTCACGGAAATTTTTTCAAACATCTGGAAGGTAACGCCATAATTCTTCTGGCAGAACTCTCCTATCTCTTTGTTTGAACCCGGCTCCTGTGCTCCAAAGTTATTGGCCGGAAATCCCAGTATCACAACTTTACTTCCGTACTCTTCGTGCAGCTTTTGAAGATCGGCATACTGAGGCGTGTACCCGCACGCGGATGCCGTGTTCACGATCAGCAGGGTTTTGCCTTTGTATTGCGCAAGGTCGATCAACGTGCCGTCCAGCGAGTTGATCTTAAAATCGTAAACCGAAGAAGCCGAAAATACGGACAAGCCCAGGATAACCATCATAGCAGCAAGTTTCATAGTGTAAAGATTAGTATCGAAAAAAAACAAAGCACCGGCCACTGCTGACCGGTGCTTAAAATTAAGTATTATCTGGCTACTGATTAGGCCGCTCCAGGTTAATTTTTTCCTGCTTTTCGTAGCCGAAAAGCTCATCCAGCGTAAGCTGCTTCACCGTTCCGTACTTCTGCAGGTCTTTGAAATTGATCTTATCCTTGCTGCCGATCAGCACCACGTTGTACTTGTTGTTCTTCAGATTTTCCTGCTGAAACTTTTCAACGTCCTCCAGGGTAGCTGTTTGAACTTTCTCGTAAATGTCTTTACGCACATCGTGATCCAGTCCGCGCTTGCGTGCGGTTTCGTAATTGAACAGGATGTTTGCTTTCGTGATACGCTGACTTTCAATCTGGTTTAGAATTGCATTTTGCGCGACCGCAAAACCATTCTCGGATTTCGGGAAATTCTGCAGCAGGTCAAGCATCGCTTTCATGGCTTCGGGCTGCTTGTCGGCCTGTGTACCGATGTAGGCATAGAACTGGTCGTTATTCTTTTCCTTGCCGGCAACGCCATAATTTGCAAATGCTGCGTAGGCCAGGCCCTGTGCTTCGCGCAGCTCCTGGAATACGGGGGAGCTCATGCTTCCGCCAAAATATTCGTTGAACAAGCGGGCCATGGGCATTTGTTCCGCATTAAACTCCCGCCCTTTTGATAAGAACATGATCTCTGCCTGTACCATGTCATAATCAGCCCAATATACATTCGGCCTGGTAACATCCTGCATGTTAAACTCCACCGGAGGCGGCACCGGCTGAAGCTTTTCAGGCAACACATGGTACTGATTCAACGAAGCAATTAACTCATCCTCTTTTTTTGGGCCGTAATACAGAACCCTGTGCTCGGTTTTCGTAAAGTTGTGAATGATGTCAATCAGTTCGTCCGACTTCAGATCATTCAAGTCTTTATTCGTAACCACATTGGTGAACGAAGACTTCGCGCCATACAATCCATAGTTCATTAGTCCGCTGAACATGATCGCCCCTTTATCCTTCTTGATATCATCGCGTTTCTTGAAAATTCCATCGATCATTTTCTTCTTCGCTTCTTCATCGCCCTGGGCATTCGCCAGCAGCTTTTCGAAAAGCTGGATCGATTTATCCATGTTTTCGTTCAGCCCTTCGAGGTAAACATACGTCTGTTCGCCAGAGCCAAAAACACTGAATGTAGTGCCGAGCTTATAAAACTCTTTCTTCACTTCTTCAGCAGTCATATCATCTGTGCCGAGATATTCAAGGTACTCCACGGCAACTTTCATTTTGGGATTGTTGTTGGTTCCGACATCCGACAGATAATAAAGCGTGAACAGGTCGTTCTCTTTGTTAGGCGTATATAACACCTCTACGTCCTTATTCATTTTCAGTTTTACAACATCTTTGTCGTAGTCCACAAAAACAGGCTGCAGCTTCTCTACCTTGTTCTCCGAAATCTGTTTATGGAAAGGGGACACATCTTCCTTATTCAACGGAACTTTAGTGATCGAAGGCTTTGTAACCTTTTGCGCATTCGGATCTTTGCCAGTCCGTTTATAAACAATCGCATAATTATTTCCGTAGTGGTCGTTCGCAAACTTCACAATGTCTTCTTTCGTGTACTTACGAAGCGCATCGGTACGGGTCACATACCGGTCCCACGGAATGTTGTTGGTAAACGCCATCACAAGGGCGTTGGCGCGTGAGCCGTTAAACTCAGAACTGCGGATCTCCGATTTTTTCATATCGTTGATAACCGCTTCAATCAGCCAGTCATCAAACTCACCATTTTTTACCAATTCAATTTGTTCCAGCATCAGGTCGCGCACTTGCTCAAGCGTCTGCCCTTCGCGCGGCCGCGCGGAAAACGTATGGATCGAATAGTCGTTCATGTAATCCACATAGCTTGTCGGCTGAAGCACTTTCTGCTGCTGCTTCAGGTTGAGGTCGATCAGGCCGGCCTTTGAGTTGGACAGGATCATATCGGTGAGGCGAAGCAATTTTGCATCCTCGCTGCCGGTTCCGTTAAAACGGAAGCCCATCTGGATCCATTCCGCATCCGGACCGTAAACTTCTTTAACTACAGGTGCTGCAAGGGCAGTCTCTTCTGTTTTTGTCCACTGCGGAAGCTGATCGTTCGGCTGCCAGTCGCCAAAATTTTTATCGATGGCGGCAATCGTCTTGTCAAAATCAAGGTCACCGCTCATGCAAATCGCCACGTTGTTGGGGCGGTAATACGTATCAAAATAATTCTTGATCTCGGTAATAGATGGATTCTTTAAGTGAGCAATTGTTCCGATAACGGTTTGCGTTCCGTATTGATGCTTATTAAAGATAGCGGCATACAGTGTTTCGTATGTTTTCCAGTAATCATTATCCAGGCTCCGGTTCTTTTCTTCATACACCGCTTCCAGCTCGGTATGAAACAAGCGCGGTACAATTTTCTTAAAGCGGTTACCTTCAATCTTCAGCCAGTTGTCGACCTGGTTTGCAGGAATATCGTTTATATAAACCGTTCTGTCTTCGGTTGTGTAGGCATTGGTGCCCTGCGCGCCCAGCTCGCCAACCATTTTATCGTACTCATTGGCAATGGCATATTTTGCAGCTTCGTTCGAAACCTGGTCGATCAATTTATAATACTCTGCGCGCGCAACAGAGTCTGTTAATGTTCCATAATGCGTAAACATGTGTTCAATGCTGTCGAGTAAAACAGATTCTTTTTCCCAGTTCAACGTTCCGAAGTCAGCGGTGCCCTTAAACATGATGTGCTCCAGGTAATGCGCCAGGCCCGTGCTGGTGGCTGGATCGTTTTTCCCGCCTGCTTTTACAGCTATGTTGGTTTGGATGCGGGGCGATGCTCCATACTTGCTCAGGTAAACTTTCAATCCGTTTTCAAGTGTGTAGATCCTGACGTTAAGCGGATCGTTCTCCATGTATTCATACGAATAGCCATTGCTTTCTCCCGTTTTCAACTTACTGCCGGATTCCGGGTTACAGGCCGTAAACGCGATCAGCAACACAAAACAAAGTGCTTTAACTGCTTTAATCATATTAATTTGGGTTATATGGGAATAGGTTTCAAAAGTAAACGAAGAATTGCTTACGAACCGTACAGAACGTAAAAAATTATTCCACCTGAACATAGATGGGTTGAACGGCAGTAAAGTTTGAATTACATGCGTTCCGGAACGGAAATTCCGAGCAAATTCATTGATTTTTTAATTGCAGCGGCAATGCTGCCCGACAGCGCAATTCTGAATTTCAGCTTCGCCTGATCCGCCTCATTAAAAATCGGGATGTTCTGGTAGAACTGGTTGTACTGTTTGGACAAGTCGTACGCATAGTTTGCGATAACAGCCGGTGAATAATCCTTGGCGGCTTCCTTAACCTTATTTTCGAACAGACTTAACACATGCAGGGCATCACGTTCGGAAGGTTCGAGCGATGAAACGCTTTTCAAATCAGTTTCTGAAATTGTAATGCTCATGCTCTCCGCTTTGCGCAGAATGGCCCGAATCCGGGCGTGTGTGTACTGTATAAACGGACCAGTAAACCCCTGCAACTGGATGGATTCGTTCGGATCGAACAGCATGCGTTTTTTCGGATCAACTTTCAATAAGAAGAACTTTAAAGCACCCAGACCAATCATTTCAAAAAGCTCTTTAGCTTCAGCCTCGCTTAGCTCTTCTATTTTACCAAGCTCACGCGTCTGGCGTTCCGCCTCCAGCACCATCTCCTGCATCAGGTCATCCGCATCTACCACGGTGCCTTCACGGCTTTTCATTTTGCCCGAAGGAAGATCGACCATACCATACGACAAGTGATAGCATTTCTTAGCCCATTCGTATCCAAGCTTACCGAGGATCAGGAACAAAACTTTAAAATGGTATTCCTGTTCACTCCCTACGGTGTAAACCTGACCTTCAATTTTTGGGAAATCGCGAAAGCGCAAAATAGCTGTGCCAATATCCTGGGTCATGTAAACGGAGGTTCCATCCGAACGAAGCAAAACTTTTTGGTCGAGACCGTCCGGAGTCAGGTCAACCCAAACGGAGCCGTCTTCTTTTTTAAAGAAGATACCTTTCTCCACTCCTCTTAATACTTCTTCTTTACCTAACAGATACGTATCCGATTCATAATAAAGCTTTTCGAAATCAACACCCATGCGCTGGTAGGTTGCATCGAAGCCTTTGTACACCCAGCCGTTCATGGTTTTCCAAAGCTGCACGGTTTCAGCATCTTTGGCTTCCCACTTCAGCAGCATGTCAACCGCAAGTTTCATGATGGGCGCCTGCTTGTCAGCATCTGCTTCACTTAACCCTTTTTCCTGAAGTTCTTTTACCTGCGCTTTATAATTCTTATCGAACTCCACATAATATTTCCCGACCAGCTTGTCGCCTTTCAGTCCGCTGCTCTCCGGTGTTTCTCCCTTCCCATACAGCTTCCA
>CAZIGG010000166.1:0-5653 GCA_964538575.1 uncultured Roseivirgaceae bacterium | reverse complement strand
TCCTGATCTACTTTTGAAAGATCCCATCCGCCAGCGTGAAGTGATTTCATGAACTCAGGCCCGTAATCCACGATACCGGCTTCAATCATCTCACGAAGAAGGTCATTACCTTCGCGCGTACGCTCACCTACTCCGGCAAATACGGAAAGACCAGAATAAGCTTTTGCGATGTTGTTGATCAATTCCTGGATCAATACGGTTTTACCTACACCGGCACCACCGAACAAACCGATTTTACCACCTTTTGCGTATGGCTCGATCAGGTCGATAACTTTAATTCCGGTAAACAATACTTCTGTTGACGTAGAAAGATTTTCGTACAACGGAGCTGAACGGTGAATTGGTAAGCGTTGCTTGCCCAAAGGCTGTGGGATACCGTCAATGGCTTCGCCAATTACGTTGAACAGACGGCCTTTGATATCTTCACCAATTGGCATTGAAATAGGTGTGCCTGTGTCAGTCACTTTCATGCCGCGAACAAGTCCTTCGGTTCCGTCCATCGCGATTGTCCGCACGCGGTCTTCGCCCAGGTGCTGCTGGCACTCTAATACGATTTTGGTGCCATCGCCTTTTGTTACTTCTAATGAATCGAGAATGTTCGGGAGCTTTGAGCCGGGTGTATCAAACGCCACGTCTACAACGGGTCCGATAACCTGGGTGATCTTGCCAATATTCGCCATGTGTGACTGAAATTTATGTGTTTAATTATGCTTTTACGTTGCTGAAGAAGTCCCTTGGTTGTGGGACTAAAAATTCGTGCGCAAAAGTAGCTTTTATCGCCCAAATCGCAATGCTGAACCAAATAAGATTTTGTGTAAAAACGGCTTCAAAAAAGGCCTTTTTCAGGAAACGGTATTCAGGGCAATTCTAAAGGTAGTTCCCTGATTTTCGTCTGAGGATTTCACGAAAATTCTGCCGTTGTGGTACGATTCAATAATTCGTTTGGCAAGCGTAAGGCCCAGCCCCCAACCGCGTTTTTTAGTGGTGAACCCGGGCCGGAAAACCATCGACATTTTGGAGCGCGGAATACCTTTTCCGGTATCGGAAATATCAATGAAAACTTTGCTGTCGCTGCCCCGGAGGATTTTTACAGCAATGGTGCCCGAGGTGCCAATCGCATCCACCGCATTTTTGCAGAGGTTTTCAATTACCCATTCAAACAGGGGTTGGTGCACCATTGCCTGGATGTTATCGGAAAGGGTAAACACTTCCATTTTCACTTTCGAAGAAATGCGCGGGCGCAAGTAGTTCACTACGTTACTTACGAGCGCCACAACATTTTCCTGCTTCAGTATGGGAACAGAGCCGATGCTTGAAAAGCGTTCGGTTACGATGGTGAGCTTGCGAATATCTTTTTCAAGCTCATCGGTAAAGCCCTTATTTTTTAAATCCGGATCATCGCGAAGAATTTCCATCCAGGCCATTAACGATGATAACGGTGTGCCCAATTGATGCGCTGTTTCTTTTGCCAATCCGACCCACACCCTGTTCTGTTCCGCCATGCGTGAAAAGTTAAAGGCCATGTAAGAGATAATACCAAAGATGGCAATGACGGAAAGCTGGATGTAGGGATAGGCATTAATCTGCGTGAGCAGAAATGAGTTCTTGTAATACAATTTCTGCTGGCCAAAGATCTCATTGTTCTGGGAAGGATCTTTCAGAACCATAATGATGGGATCATAGGTTTCGCCCATGCTTTTCATTTCCTGTTTGAGTTGCTGATCAATGTAGTCCTGGTTACGGGAAGAATCGATATCAACATTGCGGGCGTAAAGAACTTTGCCGGCTTGAATGAGAATCGTAGGGATGGAATTATTTTTATTGATAATCTCCTGCGACACAAAGTTTATGTTTGCCTCATAATCTTCATTGATCGTGTATTCGATTGCTTTTGCGAATAAAATTACCTGCTGCTTTTCACGTTCTTTGAGCTGACTTACCAGAATTTCCGTATAGTAAATCGAGGCTGCGCTGATGATAATCGATACGGCCAGCACAATCCATTTGATTTTGGAGTTATTCCGGTAGAAGTCGATTGTAGGAGCGAGGCGTGCCATGCGCAATGAAAGTAAATAAAAAAACCGGACTGTTAATCCGGTTTTTAGAACGAGTTAAATTAGAAAGTATTATTCGAGGCCCTGCCCGTCCGAATGGATTCATCCGGGCGGATGCCGCGATCCCCATTTTTAGCGTTGATGCGGGGCTACCGGGACAGGCCCGGCACTTATTGTTTGGTCATAAACCACTTGGCCAGCACTTTGTAATTCACTTTTGTGCCGGTCATGAGAATGCCTACGCGGTAAATGCGGCCTGCTACCCAGGTGGTAAATAAGAATCCGGCAATTAACAGTGCCATGGAAAGAGCAAGTTCCCAGGCGGGTACACCGGAAGCAATCCGGCCAACCATTGCTACCGGTGAGGTTAACGGAATAATGGATAACCAGAAGCTTGCTGTGCTGTTTGGATCGCGAAGAACGATAACAAACAAACTCATATAGCCGATCAACAATGGTAATGTTATCGGAAACTGGAACTGTTGCGCATCCTGTACAGAGTCGACTGCTGAACCTACGGCCGCGAACAATGAACCGTACAATAAGTATCCTCCCAAAAAGAAGAATACAAACACGGCAGCAATCTGTCCTAATGGCAACTGACTCCAGTTGACTAAAAACTTTTGCAGGCCTTCATTTTGTACGGCCCTATTTTCAGTTGATGTTGCTGAATCCGCCTGATCGGCCTGCTTCGATACCTGTTCCATCATTTGCTTTTGAGGAGTGTTAAGCCCGAAATAGGCGAGTACACTTGATGTGACTCCAAAACTTAATACAATCCAGATCGTGAATTGCAGTAAGCCGACAGAAGCGATTCCAATAATTTTGCCGAGCATCAACTGGAACGGTTTTACGGAAGAAACAATTACCTCCACAACCTTGGAGGTTTTTTCATCAATAACACCCTGCATGATTTGAATGCCGTAGATTAAAACAAACATGTAGATTAAGATTCCCAGGACAAATCCCACTCCGTACCGAAGTCCGGAACTGCCTAATTTTTCCTCTCCCGTTGTTGCGTCTTTTGTTACCTGCCGGATTTCAATGGTGGTTTTAAGTGCATCCAGCGTGGCCTGATCAACATTATATTGCGCCAGCTTCATATTGCGTACTTGTTCAGCAAAGTATCTTTCCAGGTCACCCATTTGCTCCATCGTTGGATTTTTCTTTGAGAGCATCGTGAAGCCTTTTGGATCGCTGATTTCGAAAGGAGGAACGTAAACCAACCCAAAGTCATCCGATGAATCATAAGCAAGTTTTGCCTGCTCAAGCGGACCGGTAACAGCAATGAATTTAAACTGTTTGGTGTCTTTTAAGGTAAACCTGCGACTCTCGTCTAAAACCTGTACTGTTTTTACAGTTGTAACTTCTGACTGCTTGATCACGATATAAATCATGATACCCATAATGGCCGGGAAAATCAGGGGCACTAAAATGGTTGTCAGCAAAAAGGACTTCTTCTGTACGCGGTTTAGGAATTCGCGCTGTATAATGAGTAGTATCTTGTTCATAACGATGGTATGCTTAATGATTAAACTTCCTGTAAATGCCTGCGTAATGCATCTTCGTCTTCGCCTTGCACCGATGCAATAAAAATATCAGCCATGCTTGGCAGTTTCTCCTGGAAGCTGCTCAACTCGGTTTTTTCAATCAGTTCACGAATAACCTGATTAGGTTTAATTCCAGGTTGTGCCTTAAGGGTTGTAGCAAATAAATCGCCTTCGATGTTCTTTTGTTTCACAACTTCATAGCGCGAAGGATCAAGCGTGAAGCTGTTTCCGTGATGCTCTACCAAAAATGTATTGGAGCGGAACTGATCTTTTATCTGCTTCTTTGATCCTTCCAGAATTTTCTTTGACTTGTTAATCAACGCAATGTCATCGCAAAGATCTTCAACCGTTTCCATCCGGTGCGTAGAGAAAATGATGGTGGAGCCATTATCACGGAGCGAAAGGATTTCTTCGGTAATGAGTTTGGCATTCACCGGATCGAAGCCTGAAAAAGGTTCATCCAGAATGATCAGCTTAGGCTCGTGCATCACCGTGCTGATGAACTGTACTTTTTGCGCCATTCCTTTACTTAAGTCCTCTACCTTTTTATCCCACCAGTCGGTGATCTGGAATTTTTTCAGCCATGCTTTACTTTTATCAAGTGCTTTGGCTTTGCTCATGCCTTTTAATTGCGCGAGGTACAGAAGCTGATCGCCAACTTTAAGTTTTTTATAGAGGCCCCGCTCTTCGGGGAGATAACCGATCGTTCCCACGTGCTTTTCGTTCAGCGGCTCGCCAAAAATGGTGACTTCGCCTTCATCACGGTTAATGATCTGGTTGATGATGCGGATGAGTGTTGTTTTTCCGGCTCCGTTCGGGCCAAGCAAGCCATAAATGCTTTTTTGCGGAATGGTGATGCTTACGTTGTCAAGCGCTACGTGATTGGTGTACCGCTTGGTTACATTTTTTACTGAGAGTGCTTCCACGGGTTTATATTTTGAAACTAAACTATACGATTAGTGTCAAAATACAGGAAGGAATTACAGAAATGAAATTCCCTATTGCTTTTCCTTGAAAACAATGTTGCCCAGCGATACGTCTAAGTCGAACGTAAGGGCATTTTTCGGGTTTTTTGCGTACGCGGCATTGGCATACGTGTTTGCACTGGTTTCTTTCAGGTCATCGGTGAGCTTGATGCTGCACAGCCAGGAATCTTTAATTTTGACCATAACGGGCACGGAATCGTCTGAGGGCAAAAGGATTATCAGGTTTCCGGCACCCACGCTGCCTTTGATGTGATTGGCCACCTGGGGTGCAGCGCTTAAATCAAGCATTACATTTCCAAAGCCTACATTGGCTACCACGTATTTTGGGCGGGCGAGGCCAAGATTTTTTGCACTTACTGATCCCATGTCAACCTTTACAGAAAAGGTGTCCATTTCCACCAGGTTCTCTAACCCGGAATGATAGCCGATGTTTACGTCAGCACTTCCTGTATTGATTTTCAGGATTTTTATCGCCAGCCCGGAAAGATCAACGTTTGCATTGCCCACGCCATAATTCAGCTCAAGCGAATACGGTTTGGCATCCGTGAGGTACATTTTCCAGAATTTTTCCTGTTCGGGCTTTTCAGAACCGAAAACACGGGATGAAACCGTCTGGCTAAAGCTTCCCGATTTGACTTCTTCCAGCGATAATGTTACATGACAAACTTTGCCGTTAACTTCCTTTACAAACTGGTGGGAATAGTGTTCTTCTGACTGGTTGCTGAAAACGTTCAGAATTTCAGTATTGTGGCTCGGCTTGATAAAGCACGTGCCGCTGTTTGCCTTTAACGTCAGCTTAATGTTGTCGCAGGAAGGGGCGTCTTCCACAGAAAACTGCTTTTTGATCTGCCCAAAGGACATTCCCGCAACCGCCAACGCCAAAACCGTAAGTCCCAGATTCTTCTTCTGCATGCTGAATACTTACGCATTGTGCCCCTGAGGGTTGCAACATGTAAGAATTATTAAAAAATCGTTAAAAATTCACCCAATAGAGGGTAGAAACGATTGCAGTTCGGTAAGGTTGCCGAAATCAGTTAAAAAATTCCTTCATCCGCTCGAAAAA
>CAZIGG010000165.1:0-5825 GCA_964538575.1 uncultured Roseivirgaceae bacterium | reverse complement strand
GATGAACTTAGGTTACTTTATTTTAAAGTAGGGGAGAGAACCCTCTACAAACAGATTTGATTCTGACATTATGCTTTCCCGAACGAGAAAGGAGAATATCAGGCAATTAGTCGGGCCCTTGTCCAGCCCTACAACCCGTACTTCTTAAAAATCTGTTTCAGCTCGTCCACAAACAACGGACTCGCTTCCGCAATTCCGGCATCACCAGCCTTTTTAATTTCCGAGATCAGGCTTGAATAGTGTACCAGGTCGAGCGAAGCGGTGCGCAGCTCCTGGAGGTCGCGCTTCATGAACTCACGCTTTACCGCGCTGACGGCAACCGTGTTATAAAGTTCTTCCAGCAAATCCATCAACGCATCATCGTGCCGCGCAAGTTCTTGCAGTCGCTGGTTGCGTAACGTGTGTAGGTAGGTGATGATCGATTCGGTAGAAAGTGTGGCGCTGAAATCAGTGCCTGGGAATAGTGGTGATCCGTGCATAGAATAGAACGGATGCAAATATAAACTTCTTTACGGGTATTGAAATAATTTACTTACATACTTCAGGTGGAGTTTCGTCTTTCTTATCGCCAAACCAAACAACACCGTACTCTTTGTAAAAGCCAATACCGATGGCATTCCATTGTATCTTTTTCCAGATACCATCGTTGATAATCATCTGGTTATGACCCTTGCTTTTCTTCCAGCCATCTAATCCGCTCTCAGCATCCGCGCCTGCGCTGAAATAAAAACTGATCTCATACCCGTTGCTTTCGTAGCCTGCAATTTCACGCGGCTTGTTCCACATGCAGGAAGCCTGCTTGTGATCGGCTGTATAGCAGCAGGAAGTCCACTTACCTTTTTTCGACCAGCTGTGAAGGTTGCACTTTTCCTGCGTAGGATCATGATTCTCGGCAAGGTCTTTTGCATGAACCTGTGCCACCTGTGTGAGCTTGCCAGAAAGCGGAATTGGTTCAAGACCTTTCGTCTTCCGGTAGGCCATCATCAGGTCGTACAGCTTTTTTTCTTCAGCGGATAAGCAAACGGTTTCGGGACGGGTTATTTGTCCGGCAGCGGTTAAGAGAAATGCCAGAAACAGCACTACAGCGGTTATTTTCATAGGTCGAACATAATCAAATAACGTTCCTGCCTTGTAAAAGTGTTCATTTCTGGCACTAATTTTATAATTTCGTGTCCCTGAAAATCAGGATAAACAAAACATGTATGAGTGATCAGAAAATAAGCATCAGCAACGGAAAGTTAACAGTACCCGATAACCCAACCATTCCTTTTATTGAAGGTGACGGCACGGGCGTAGACATCTGGCCGGCAGCGAAACACGTGTTCGACAAGGCGGTTGAAAAAGCCTATGGCGGCAAGAAAAAAATTATCTGGAAAGAGGTATTGGCCGGTGAAAAGGCATTTAACAAAACCGGAAACTGGATGCCCGAAGAAACGCTGACCGCTTTCAAAGAATACTTAGTAGGGATTAAAGGCCCACTGACAACACCTGTAGGCGGAGGTATCCGCTCTTTGAACGTAGCGCTTCGTCAGGATCTCGATCTGTATGCATGCGTTCGCCCGGTGCAATGGTTCAAAGGTGTCCCTTCCCCGGTTAAGGAACCGCACAAAACCAACATGACGATCTTCCGCGAAAACACCGAAGACATTTATGCCGGTATTGAGTTCGAGCTTGGCAGCGATGACAATAAGAAATTCATGACGTACTTCAAGGAAACCTTTCCGAAGCAGTATAAGAAAATCCGTTTCCCGGAATCTTCCGGTATCGGTATCAAGCCGGTATCCAAAGAAGGAACGGAGCGCCTGGTACGTGCGGCAATTGATTTTGCGATCGCGCAGAAGAAACCTAATGTAACCTTAGTTCACAAAGGGAACATCATGAAGTTTACCGAAGGCGGTTTCCGTGATTGGGGTTATGCTGTTGCCAAAAATGAATACGGTGCAGTGGAGATTGATGGCGGTCCGTGGATGGAGATAAACAAAGGCGGTCATAAAATTGTAGTGAAAGATTCGATTGCCGATGCATTCCTTCAGCAGATATTATTGCGTCCGGATGAGTATTCGGTTGTAGCAACGCTGAACCTGAACGGTGACTATATCTCCGATGCGCTTGCTGCTATCGTAGGCGGTATCGGTATCGCTCCGGGCGGTAACATCAACTATAAAACCGGTTTCGCAATTTTTGAAGCGACTCACGGTACAGCTCCTAAATACGCGGGTCAGGATAAAGTGAACCCGGGCTCGGTAATTCTTTCGGGTGTAATGATGCTTGAATACATGGGCTGGCAGGAAGCGGCTGACCTGATCATTAAAGGATTGGAAAAAGCAATTTCCTCAAAGCGTGTAACGTATGATTTCCACCGCATGATGGAAGGCGCAACACTTTTAAAGTGTTCAGAATTCGCAAATGAAGTTGTGAAGAATTTTTAGATAGTGTTGTTAAGAAAACTCTTCAAAGGGCGCTTCAAAGGCGCCTTTTTTTATGCATGCCTTTAATTGTCCGGAATACACCAGATTTCTTTATTTTTGCAACCGTTTACGGGATAGTATTTATTATCGGCCCGAACGCTACTAAAAACTGTTTTTTCTATGGGTTATATAGAACCGGCTCCGCTGTTAGACAAGGAAAATCCGTTTGAAGCCATGATGTCGCGCTTTCGCGAGGCATCTAAAATTCTGGGCTTGGAGGAGGATGTGTACAACGTATTAAAATCCCCTGCCCGGCAGGTGATTGTTTCGCTGCCCGTAACCATGGATGACAGCAGCATAAAAGTGTTTGAAGGTTACCGGGTTGTTCACTCTACAATTCTGGGCCCTTCAAAAGGAGGCATTCGCTACGATCCGCATGTTAACTTGGATGAAGTAAAAGCGCTTGCGGCCTGGATGACCTGGAAGTGTGCTGTTGTTGATATTCCGTACGGTGGCGCCAAGGGCGGGATTACCTGTAACCCGCGCGAAATGTCAGCCGGTGAAATTGAACGACTCACCCGCGCGTACACGAGTGCATTGATTGATGTATTCGGTCCCGACCGCGATATTCCTGCACCCGATATGGGAACAGGTCCGCGCGAGATGGCCTGGCTGATGGATGAATACTCCAAAACTCAGGGCATGACGGTGAACGCTGTTGTAACCGGCAAACCTCTTGTGCTGGGCGGATCACTCGGAAGAACAGAAGCTACAGGCCGCGGAGTAATGGTATCAACGCTTACCGCGATGGAAAAGATGAAGATCAATCCATACAAAGCTACGTGTGCCGTACAGGGTTTTGGTAATGTAGGATCGTGGGCTGCGAGGTTGTTATCCGAACGCGGGCTGATTGTGCAGGCGGTGAGCGATATTTCAGGAGCATACTTTAATGAAAAAGGAATCGATTTCAAAGCGGCTATTAAATACCGCGATACAAACAAAGGCTCCCTGCAGGGATTTGGTGGCGCAGAAAAAATAAAAGGTGATGAGCTGCTTACCTTACCGGTGGACGTATTGGTTCCTGCCGCTACCGAAGACGTCATTACAGCCGCTAATGCTCCGAGCATTAAAGCAAAACTGATTGTAGAAGGCGCCAACGGCCCGACATCATCAAAAGCGGACGGTGTGCTGAATGATAAAGGCATTGTTGTTGTTCCGGACATTCTTGCCAACGCAGGCGGTGTAACCGTTTCTTACTTTGAGTGGGTGCAAAACCGGCTGGGCTATAAATGGGAAGCGGAACGGGTAAACCGCAGATCCGACCGGATCATGAAAGATGCCTTAAACAATGTGTACAACACGGCACAAGAGTATAAAGTGTCCCTTCGCATTGCGGCATACATGGTTGCCATTGATAAAGTAGCGAAAACGTACAAGTATCGCGGAGGCTATTAATGAGTATTTTCTACATAAGATTTTAAAATCAGAATGACTATTCATAAGGAAGGAAGAACATTGTTATTTGTTTTGCTGATCATCTTTGTCGGCATCATTTGGGTGAGCGATTACTATTTGTCCGATATACTGCGCAACATCATCATTGCCGTATGTACTGTTTTTTACCTGATCATCCTGCAGTTCTTCCGTAATCCTGTTTTCACGGTTGTTAAAAATCCAACGCACATTATTGCCCCGGCCGATGGAAAGGTTGTGGTGATTGAAGAAGCGGAAGAGCCCGAATACTTTAAGGGCAAAAGAAAGCAGATTTCTATTTTCATGTCGCCTTTTAACGTGCACGTAAACCGCATGCCGGTAGAAGGATTGATCAGTTATTACAAATACCATCCGGGTAAATACCTGGTTGCCTGGCACCCGAAATCAAGCACTGAAAACGAGCGTACAACAGTGGTGGCTAAAATGAACAACGGTACGGAGGTGCTGTTCCGCCAGATTGCGGGCGCGCTTGCCCGAAGAATTAAATGCTATGTTCAGCAAGGGCAGCAGCTTGAGCAGGGCCAGGAATTTGGCTTTATTAAATTCGGCTCACGGGTGGATATTTTCCTGCCCGTAAATGCAGTCATTAAGGTTAACATCGATGACGTTACAAAAGGCGGAAGAACCGTAATTGCGGAGCTTGCCTGAGTTTTAAATAATATTCGTTTTCTGCTTTAATTCTCATATTGTCAAATAAATGCACTGCGAACGGTCGTTTTAAAGGCCTGTATTCGGTAGCTTTGCACAATTTATCTCCGGAAATGAACAGGGCTAAATCACTTCGATTTGCAAAAGACCGCCAGGACTTTTTTATAACGCTGAACAAGCGGGTGAATGAATATTTCAAAACCCGTGACCTGAGCCGTCATGCGAACCTGGAAATGGTCGTGAAAACGATCTTTATGTTCACGCTGTATTTTGGACCGTTTGTGCTGATGCTTACCGGGGCAGTATCCGGAACCTGGCCGATGTTAACCATGTGTGTGCTGATGGGTGTGGGTGTTGCGGGTATCGGATTATCAATCATGCACGATGCCAACCACGGTGCGTATTCGCACAAGCCGTGGGTAAACAACCTGATCGGGTATTCACTGAATATTGTTGGCGGCAATGCTTTTAACTGGAAGATCCAGCACAACGTGCTGCACCATACATACACAAATGTATATGACGCGGATGAAGACATAAGTCCGAGAGGCGTATTGCGGATGTCACCGTACTCCGACTGGAAACCTATGCATAAATTTCAACATGTGTATGCCTGGTTCATTTACGGGTTAATGACACTGGTTTGGGTTTTAGCTAAAGACATTATCCGCATGATCAGCTACCATAAAGATGGCTTAATCAAAAAGCAGAATGCGAGCGTGATGACAGAAAGCATTATTCTTGTGGTAACGAAGATCCTTTACCTCGCATACATTTTTACGCTGCCGATGGTTATTCTCGATCTTCCTTTCTGGACAGTTTTTGCCGGCTTCTGCGTGATGCACTATGTAGCCGGATTTATCCTTGCGGTTATCTTTCAGCCGGCACACGTAATCGAAGGCACCGAATATTTTGAGCCCGATACGGAAGGCAACCTCGAAAACAACTGGGCGATTCACCAGCTTCACACCACCACAAACTTTGCCAACAAGAGCCGCGCATTTTCCTGGTATGTTGGCGGGCTGAACTTCCAGGTAGAGCATCACCTCTTCCCGAACGTTTGTCATGTTCACTACCGTAAGATTGCGCCCATTGTGGAGGCCACCGCGAAAGAATTCGGAATTCCGTACAAAGCAGCGGAAACTTTCTGGGATGCTTTAGTGGGTCACGGAAGGCTTTTGAGAGAGCTTGGCAGGAAGCCGGCATTGAGCATTGCCCGGTAACGGCTTAAACAAACCATTCAATTATTTTTTAAACTGCCGCTCGTTGATAACC
>CAZIGG010000164.1:0-5845 GCA_964538575.1 uncultured Roseivirgaceae bacterium | reverse complement strand
AATGGTGATTCAACGATCAACGAATAGCCATTAACGGATAACGCATTTAAAACCCGATCAAAATAAACGGAGCCCAATAATAAGGGGCGGAATAATTGCCCTGTAACAGGCTGAGCTTTGCTTTTCGCAAATCGCGGCTGTAACTGGCGGAAGGATTTTCCAACAACTGCTTGTAAAAATCGGTCATAAGCTGAGCGGTGGACTCATCGGCTACACTCCAGAATGATACGATGATGTTCTTTGCACCGGCATACACCAACGCGCGGGATAAACCGATAACACCTTCGCCTTTGGAAATTTTCCCTAATCCAGTCTGGCAGGCTGAAAGCGCTACAAGATCAGCATTCAATTGAAGGTTATAGATTTCACCGGCAAACAGGTTACCGTCCTCAGCATCTGTTTCAGTTTGAAGATAAATTCGCGAAAGTTCTGGTGATTTTTCATCCACAACCCCGTGCGTTGCAAAGTGAACCAATGAAAAATCTTTTAGTGATTCTGATTTTATGGTTGCTTCATTTGCTTTTCCGTTCAGGTAAACTGAACTGTTGATATTCTTTTGCCTGAATAAGGAAGCAATCGCGTTTACTTCCGCCTCCGTTCCCGGGAGATCAGGCAGGGCATCTTTATCGGGGAAGGTTACCGGTGCACAAAATAGTGCAGACGAAATGATTTTGCTTTCATGTTTTTTCTGAAGCGCAAGGCCGGCTGAAAATTCGTATCGAATACTGTACTCACGAAGCAAATAGGGTAGTGTTTTGAAATCCTCATTCTCTGACGTCTTGCGCAATAATGTTTCAAAAGGAATCACACCCATGCGGCCAGCAGGGACAATAACCAGGTCATTTACATACCCCGGAATTTTTGCCGGGATAAGAAGCTTGTAAAGTTTCTGGGCGGAAATCCTGAATGTATTTATTTCCTGGAAGAACAAGCTGTTCCGTAAGCCGGTAATGTACTTGTCGTATGCGGGCGGGAGCGCTTTTGTCTCGATAGCAAACTTCTTTTTCGAGATAACAAATGTGTAGAGCCTGCTGTTGTTTTCATCGATGAAATAGCTGATCAACGCTGTTTTTTCTGAAAGAACATTCTGAAGCTGCGTGATTGACGGAGCAGCGGAATTATACTTAAGATTGAAGTACTCAGGATATTGATTCTCAAGACGTTTGGTGAAATCCTGGTAAGCCCGGTTTAAGCTGAAAACCGTTTCCCGCAGGTACTTTTCCTCTTCAGCTTCCGGTTTTTGCGCCAGCTTTTGAGTGATCAGCGCGATGGCTGCTTTCAGGTTTTTCTCCTCCTCTAAAAGCTCATCGGGAATGTTGGCAAATGACTTGGCGTTAGTGTCGGAAATAGCCTCTTGTAAAACGGCCGATTTACTTTTTTCAGCGAAGTAAAAGCTCAGTTCGCGGTATAATTTCCGGTCGCGGAACGACACATCGCTTAACGTATAGGCTATCCGCACACCATCTGCATAAACGTCATTGGCTACCGTGCCAAGTTCGATCTTATCAGATTCATTTGTTGCGCTTTGGCGTAGGATATCGATGAGCGAATCGCAGGCTTGAAGAGTTGTCAATCCTAATACTAAGTCAGCGTGCTTCAGTGTTTCGCCAAAATATTTTTTCTCCAGTCCCTGGGCCTTATACACTAAGGAGTAGAGAAGCTGCCTGCCGTTATAGAATTCGTTTACAGGAGGTGTGGTCAATACATTGTTATCGTTAAAATTCGGAATGTTGGAGGAAAGTGCTTGTTGATAATACGCCAAACCTTCATCGAATTTTTTTTGTCCGATTTTTTCGTTGCCTAACAACGTGAGCGCAAAGGCAACATCCGGATGCTTTTTACCAAGGGCAGCTTCATACATGGTAAGCGCGTTCTCATAATACTCAAGTGCGGATTTTTTGTCACCCATGGCCGAATAGGTCTGACCCAGGTTCATTAACACAAGCGCTTTATTTGCATGCGGCTTTGTGTAAACCTTTTCCCAGATTTTCAGGGCAGTTTCGTAATAGTTAATAGCATCACCGTAAAGTTTCTCTTTTGCATAAACGATACCCAGGTTTGTATTGGCAATGGCAATCTTCGGATCGTCCTCACCATGAAGCATGCGATAGGTTTCCAGTGCTTTTTCATAATATTCAATGGATTTATCAGTATCCATGTTTATGTAAGCTAACCCAAGGTCATTGTATATTGCCGCAATCAGTTCATGATTGGCCGGTAGTTTCTCCTGCCGGATCAACAAGGCATGGTTAAGCTGTTCCTCTGCCTGTGTGTATTTACCCATGCTCCGATACACATTGCCCAGGTGCACCAACGCGTCAGCAACTTCCAGCGTCCCTGCACGATTATCGTTTTCAAAGAGATCAACTGCTGCCTGCAGACTTTCCAGCGCAAGATCGTAACGGGTTTGCGCCATATAGAGCAACCCATAATGTGTTTTGATGAGCGCTTCATCGCCTTGAATGTTTTTTAACGCAGTTTCAGCTTCGGTAAACTTTCCAGAGCGGAGGAGAGAATCGACACCGGCAAGCTCCTTTTTTTGAGCGGACGCAATCGTAGCAATACTTAAAAGGAGTGCGAATAGCTTAAGTCTCATGCTAGAACCGATAAAAATAACTCACCGATGAAACAAGCTCTCGCGTGAGGCCGTCAGGATTTTCATTGCGGTTTGTAAGCTTGTGCCCTATTAAAAGTCTAACACCTGATTTTACATTGAAGCTGTAACCCACTGTACCGATTGCTGAGAGAGCCAAACCTTTTGCGCCATCGGGCTTCACTCTTTTACCAGTAGCATCTTCAATTTCATCGTTTGTAATGCGGTAGATAGGAAGAAGCCCAACGGAAAAATTTAGCCTGGAAAAGCGGAAGTTACGCTCCACGCGAAGCATTACGTCAATGCCTCTTTTGAGCTGGTTAGCCTTAGAATATTTTTCAATGTACTCCGGATCTTCACCGCTGCCAATCCATTTTCCCCATAAAAATTGATTATTGTTTTTGTTAAATGGAACCTGTATGCCCGTAGCAAACAACCATTTTCTATTCACTAATGAAATTCCGGCAATTGCATCGTACGTTCCCAGACTTGTTTGATAGTACATGGGAAGCGGCCGTCCGTCTTCCGTTTTGTCTGACTGGTTTGTCGGGAGTTTACTGCCCAGCGATATGCTTACATCAAATTTTTCGGAAGAATAAATGTTCCGTGTAAAGCAGAGCGAGATATCACCGATTCCCGATGTGTTAGCTAATCTTCCGGTTACTGCCTGGAAGGGAAGCTTTAGCTGGAAGCTGTTCTTTTTTCCAACGCTGAAGCTGGCGTCCAGTGTGGCTACATAAATAACAGGAGTTAAGTTGGTTGACCCGCGATAGAAACTTACTTCCATCGACCTAAGCCTGACCGGTATGTTCTTATTATAAGGCTGATCGGGTTTCATGGCCCCCATGGTACAAAAGCCGGCATCGCTGCAGCCTTGTGAAAAGGCCTGGGTTGCAAGGGTCAGCACAAAAATGAAGGTCAGTGGTTTCAAGTTGTGGGGAATTTGAGACCAAAGTAATCAAAAATAAAACCCGAAGTTGGTCGGGTTTATTAATATCTATCGGTGAATATGGGTAAGCAATTTACATTCCCAGCGACTGGTTCTCAACAGACGACAGTTCAACAACTTTTTCGTATTCCGCGGGTGTAAGGTCGTTAAAGAAATAGTGAACCGGGTTAATAAGCACTCCGTTCATCATTACTTCATAGTGCAGGTGAGGGGCAGTGGAAATTCCCGTGTCGCCTACGTAGCCAATCAGCTCTCCGCGCTTGATGTTTTGTCCGGTGCGTACCGCAAATTCATGCATGTGTGCATAGCGTGTTTTATAGCCAAAGCCGTGATCGATCACAATCATTTTACCGTACCCGCTGAATTTCACGCTTACTTCTTCAATCTTTCCATCCGCAGTTGCATAAATAGGCGTACCGATGGGTGCGGCAAAGTCGATACCGGTGTGCATCTTCTTTACTTTGTAAATGGGGTGAATGCGGGCGCCAAAGCCGGAGGCAATCGCCACAAGCTGTTTATTGGAAATCGGCTGGATGGCCGGAATAGCTGCAAACAATTTTACTTTTTTCTCCGCAAGACTTTTCAGTTCATCCTGAGATTTCAGTTCAATGTAAACCTTGCGCTTGAGCCTGTCGACTTTTTCGTTAAGCGCGATGATCATATTTTCATCGATAAGTCTTTTATCGCGAATGTCAGCGTAGCGATCGGTTCCTCCTATACCTGCATTACGAATGTTTTTATCGATTGGCTCAGCGCCTAATACAATTCTATAGATATTATCATCCCTGTATTCAATAGCCTCAACAGCTTCGCTGGTTTGCTCAATTTCCTTGATCTTGAGATCATAATAATATTGAAGCTCTTTGATCCGGTTTTTAAGCGCTACCTCTTTGGGTGAGTCGATGAAATAAAAGGCAAGTACGAGTAAACCGCCTGCCATAACGAGTGTCAGCGAGAGTATACCGAGCAGGTTGAGAATGATGTCGGTCTTCTTGGTTTTTACCCGCTCGTACTTGCAGGTCTCCGTGTCGTAATAGTACTTGATTCTGGCCATACAAACTTACAAGTATACGCAATGCCGGGTGAAGCAGTTTGGTGATTTCGGTGAATCGTCCATCCTAATCGCTAAGTCGTTTCTTTTCCAAATTTGGGAAACTCAAGTAGCTTAAAATTAACATTTTAATGCGACTTTTCACTATGCGTATCCTTCACCTTAATTGACTCCGAACGACCCTTTTTGAAAACCTGGCGGCCCTTGTTAATGCCTTTGCGGATTTCCTTTTGTTGTTCAGCCGGAAGCAACAACGTCTCTTTACATTCTGCAGAACAACATCCATTGAACTTTTCTGCGCATTCTTTACACTGAATGAACAGCAGGTGGCAGCCATCGTTCTTACAATTTGTATGATCATCGCAAGGTTTTCCGCATTGATGGCAGTTGCTGATGATGTCATCTGAAATCCGTTCGCCTAAACGCTCGTCAAATACAAAATTCTTTCCAATGAATTTGTTTTCAAGATTTTGATCTTTTACCTGGCGGGCATATTCGATGATCCCGCCATTCAGTTGAAAAACATTTTTGAATCCTTTATGCTTCATCCAGGCGCTGGCTTTTTCGCATCGGATGCCGCCCGTACAATACATGATCACGTTCTTATCCTTTTGATCGGCCAGCATGTTTTCAACAACCGGTAAGGAATCACGGAACGTATCGACATCCGGACAGATTGCATTTTTAAAATGCCCGACCTCGCTTTCGTAATGATTGCGCATGTCAACAAGGATGGTTTCCTGCTGTTCTGCAAGCTTATTAAAATCTTCAGCGTTCAGGTGAATGCCGCTATCGGAGGCATCAAATGTTTCATCGTTAAGTCCGTCTGCTACAATTTTCCTGCGAACCAGGATCTTAAGCTTGAAAAATGATTTTCCGTCATCATCCACGGCAATGTTCAGGCGAATGCCATGCAGAAAAGAAATGCTGTAAAGCGCGGTTTTAAATCTTTCGAGATTTTCTGCCGGTACGCTGATCTGCCCGTTGATGCCCTCATGCGCCACGTAAATGCGGCCCATTACTTCCAGCGAATCAAGCGTTCGGTACAGCTCATTCCGGAAAGCCTCAGGATCAGAAAGATTGTGATACTTGTAAAAGGACAGGGTAGTGCGGTTAACGTTAGCCGCCCTGGCAAGCTTCTCCTTGAGAACCTTACCCTCAACTCGGTTGTGTAGATGTGTCATCGTTATTCGGGTTCTTTCGCAGGAAAAACCAAATAATGGCACAAATTTAATAAAAGTGTCAGACTTGC
>CAZIGG010000163.1:0-5885 GCA_964538575.1 uncultured Roseivirgaceae bacterium | reverse complement strand
AGGCCACGGAAGGAAAACTAATCGTGGAAGGAGAAATTCCGGAGATTAAATTTTAATTAATTTCGGGCGCAAATTATCACCCATATCCGATGAAAAAGTCAGAAATCAACTTCACCATAGATTTAGATGCCAACAATGTTCCACAGAAAATTCAGTGGAACGCCTCTGACAAGCCCGAAGCTGCGCCCAGCGAAACCAAATCGATCAGCATTTCGCTGTGGGATGAAAAGCAAAAGAATACGCTTCGTATTGACCTGTGGACCAACGACATGCCCATAAACGAAATGAAGCGCTTTTACATCGATTGCCTGGGCGGACTGGCGCAAAGCATGCTCTCCTCTACCGGGGATGAATACATGGCGGGTGAAACCAATGCGCTTTGCGAGAAGCTGGTGCAACACCTGTTGAACAACCCTGAAAAATAAGGCCGCGAAGCTCAAATTCGGGCAAAATTACGGGCGCAATCGTTTTCGTAATTTCTAATTTAATTTTGTATTTTTCTGATCAGGAGAAATTTTGTTCTCCAATTGCCTATTAACCCAACTTTATTCTAACAACAAACCAACCTAAAAACAATTTATGGAGAAGTTCTACAAACGTTTGCTGGGATTGTTCGTGATGACACTATTTTTTGCGTCATCAACACTAGCCCAAACCACAATATCGGGAACTGTGAAAGACGGTATGACTGGTGAGACCCTAGCTGGTGTTAACATCATCGTGAAGGGTAAAGTAATTGGCACCACTACTGATGTAGATGGTAAATTCAGTTTAAAAGTAAATCAGGAACCTCCCATGACTCTGGTCTTATCTTTTGTTGGGTATAAAACCCAGGAGTTGGAGATTACCGATGCAAATACCACCAGCCTTTCCATAAGTATGGAAGAGCAAAGCATTCTTGGTCAGGAGGTGGTAATTTCTGCATCCAGAATGGAAGAAAGCATTTTGCAGTCACCTGTAACGATTGAGAAGATGGACATCCTCGCTGTTCAAAACACAGCATCTGATAATTATTACAAGGGGCTTATCAATTTGAAAGGCCTTGATATGACCACGAGTAGTATCAATTTTCAAATTGTTAATGCAAGAGGTTTTAATTCGACCGGTAATACACGATTCGTTCAATTAATCGATGGAATGGATACGCAGGCACCCGCATTGAACTTTCCAATCGGTAACCTGAATGGTCCTTCCGAACTTGATGTTGAAAGTGTAGAATTTATTCCTGGTGCGGCATCCGCGCTATATGGTCCGAATGCTTTTAATGGTATTTTATTGATTAACAGTAAGAGTCCTTTTGAATATCAGGGACTAAGTGCCTTTGCTAAGTTAGGTGTAAATCACATTGGCGATTCTGATCTGGACTCTGAAACTGGAAAAATTGGACCGGGCTCTCCTCAACCGATGTATGAAGCCTCCTTACGATACGCCAAAGCGTTTAATAACAAGTTCGCCTTTAAAGTTTCTGTTTCGTATAGCAGGGCAACTGACTGGTACGGCACCAATCAGCAAGACAAATCAAAGAATATCACTCCTCCGGGTTATTCATTTAACCCGGGAGCGGATAGAGTTCATATGTTTGGAGATGAAGCATCAACATCCCTGGGTCTTGTAGGTGTTTCATTAGCTAACAACGCTGCTTTTATGGCAAGTCCGCTTGCCCCACTTTTACCGGTCCTCCCAAACAATATTGTTAGCAGAACAGCGTATGATGAAAGGGATCTTGTAGATTATAATGCAGAAAACTTAAAGGTAAGCCTTGGACTGAATTATCGCATTACTGACAAACTGGAAGTGCTTTATCATTTAAACTATGGTTCAGGTACTTCTGTTTATACGGGGGCGCAGCGTTACTCTCTAAAAGATTTTAATATTCAGCAACATAAGGTTGAATTAAAAGGAGATAATTTCTTCTTAAGAGGATACACTACAATAGAGGATTCAGGTGATTCATACATCGCGGATTTAACAGGTGTTCTTATCAATAGCGCATGGAAGGATAACTCCTCCTGGTTCAGAGATTATGCCTTGGGGTACATGACTTATTTTGCTACAAATCCCGGAGATCCAAATGACGTTGCAAATCAGCAACTAGCACACGGATTTGCAAGAGGTGCTGCTGACGTAGGCAGATATGTACCGGGAACCCCTGAGTATAATAATGCAAAAAAAGAGGCTCAAAGCAGTGTAATTCCTGAAGGATCACTCTTTGCTGACAAAACCAAACTTTACCATGCAGAAGGTCAATACAATTTCAAGAATCAAATTAATTTCATGGATTTAATGATTGGAGCCAGTTACCGGTTATACGATTTAAATTCTAATGGAACAATCTTTGCCGACACGGCAGGAAATGATATTACCATTCAAGAAGTTGGCGCGTATATTCAGGCTTCTAAAAAAATACTAAACGACAAGCTCAAACTTACCGCATCAATTCGTTACGATAAAAACGAAAACTTTGATGCCCAGTTTAACCCACGAATTTCCGGTGTTTATTCTTTAGCTCCTAACCATAACCTTCGGGTTTCCTACCAAACGGGCTTTAGAAACCCTACAACACAGGGTCAGCATATTGATCTAAACGTTGTAGCATCCCGGATTCTTGGTGGTCTTCCGCAATATGCCGAAGCAAGAAACATTTATGAAAATGCCTATGACTTAGCTTCCGTAAACAAGTTTGCAGCCGCAATTGCTGCTTCAGGAAGTTCTCTCTCTCTGGGTGATCCTAACTTGCTAAGTTTGTTAGTTCCGATAACCACCACAAAACCTGTTACTCCTGAACAGGTTCAGTCTGTCGAAATTGGATACAAGGCTTTGATTGGAACTAACTTCATGATTGACCTCGCCTATTATCACAGTGCTTATGATAATTTTATTGTTCAGCAGAATTTAAGAAAAGCTGCCGGAGCACTTGATTTTGAAGGTATGAGTACCGAACCTGGTGCATACTTACTTGATCCGAGGACCGAACAAAATATTCGTAACGCACAAGGATTATTATCACCGATAACTACGAATGGGCAAGAAAATACTTTCTCAGTTTACACAAACCTTGATAGAAAAGTTAGTGCACAGGGTTTTGTATTAGGCGGTGAATATAGTTTATTAAGAGGCTATAAAATCGGGTTCAATTACAACTGGAACAAACTGAACGATGAACTTGGTAGCGGATATCTTTCTGAATTTAATACGCCTGAGCATAAGTTTAACGTTACATTCGGCAACAGAAAGTTGACTGAGAATTTAGGTTTCAACGTGGCCTATCGCTGGCAGGATGCATTCCTGTGGGAATCTTCTTTTGCACAAGGCGAAGTGCCTGCTGTGGGTGTAATAGATGCACAAGTGAGTTACCGAATCAAGAACATGAAATCCGTTATTAAATTGGGCGGATCGGACCTGTTTAACAAACGCTATGTGCTTAACTATGGTGGCCCTACCCTGGGAGCCATCTACTACATCTCAGTTACTTTTGATCAATTGATGAATTAATTCTTTAATTAGAAACGACTATGAAAAAAGAAAATAAATTCGCAGCCCTTCTCTTAACCTTAACGTTTGCCGGGGCCTGTACATATGAAGCTCCAGAGGGAATAAAACAAACATCAGGCAATGCAGACTTTACTAAAGTGGTAACGGTCGGGAGTTCGATGGGTGCCGGCTTTATGAATGGCGCTCTATATGACTCCAGCCAGAAGTATTCTTCTTTTTCTATCCTGGCCAATCAAATGAAATCCGTTGGTGGTGGAGAATTCAATCAGCCCGATATCAAAAGCGTAAACGGTTATTATGGCGTAGCCCCAGGCCCAACTATACTGGGCAGGTTGTACTTTAAGGTAAATACGGGAACAAATTGTCTCGGTACTGCCAATAACCCTGACATAACACCAAAAATTCCGGGTGAATCCCCTGGAGCCTATACTGGTGATAAGGATTTGTTGAATAACTTCAGCGTATATGGAGTTACCATTCAAACTGCCCAACTCCCGGCATTAGGAGGACCAAGTTCTGCTAACCCGTTTTATAATCCTTACTATGCGAGATTTGCATCTGTGCCCGGAACTTCTACATTAATTGATGATACTGAAGCTGCGTTAGAAAATGGGGGTACATTCTTCGTTTTTTGGTTAGGTATTGATGATGCTTACGCTTTCGCATTAAATGGTGCTGATGAAAATGACCCAACAAAACCTCTTACTTCAAATGGTGCATTTGATGGTGCTTACGCAGCAGCCGTAACTTCACTATTAAACGCTGAAACTGAAATTGAGACTAAAGGAGTTTTAGCGAATATCCCGTCTATCTCAAGCTTACCCTATTTTTCAACTGTACGGTGGAATCAAATTGTATTCCTGGATTGCAATCCAACGGATGTAGCAACAGTTGCTCAGTTGAACAGTGGTTCTGTCTACGGAGGATATAATGGCGCGCTTGATTACCTGGCGTCTGAAGCCGGAGGAAATAAAATTACCCAAGCTGACGCTGACTCGCGGAAAGTTGTATTTCATACCGGAACAACCGCTGCTGCCGGAGCAAACGCTATCGTGATAAAAGACCAGACTCTAACGGATATAGGAGCCGATCTTGCAGGAGTAAATCCTGCACTTGCGGGTTTTGGACAGGTCCGTGAAGCGGCAGCCACCGATCTTATTACATTGTCTGCAGGTGCCGTGCTGCCAACCGGAGTTGGTGTGAGTCCTGCCGCAGGATTTCTCGGAGACAAGTACGTACTTTTACCAAGCGAGCAAGCTACTATTCAAGCCAGCATTGACCATTTCAATGCCACAATAAGTGCTACGGTTGCAGCCAACAGCGACCGTTTGGCTCTGGTAGATATTAATACCTTATTGAATACATTAAAAACAACAGTTGTGACCATTAAGGGGTCAACCTTAACCGCATCGTTTATTCCTCCATTCGGAGCCTACACCCTTGATGGAATTCATCTGAATGCAAGAGGCAATGCGTATATCGCGAATGAGTTTATCCGGGTAATTAATTCAAAATTTAAGTCAACTATCCCATCCACAAACCCAAACAACTTTCCCGGAACTGAGCTTCCGATACCTTAGTTTTAATTATCTAACAATCAAAAAAAATGCCCTGCTTTTAGCAAGGCATTTTTTTTTAAATATACCCCGCCACCCAATAAGCCGCAATCCCCCCCCACTCTCTAAACATCCTTTGCCACCGACTGATAGAATCAGCCCTGGGAACCAGTAAAACATCGGGTGTAAAGAAGCGCGGGTGTGTGTAGAAATCTGTGCTGAATACATCCGCGTGTAAGCCTTCATTTTTAAAGCATGCAATAGACCTCCGCATGTGAAAGGCAGAGGTAATGAGCAGGTAATTACTTTCATGGTCATCCTTCAACATTTGCTTTACATTCACGGCACTTTCATGCGTATTTCGGGATTCCCGTTCTATACGGATATCGCTTACCGGTACGCCTGCCATAACCATCACCTCCATTATTTCATCGGCTTCCGGTCGGGCTTTCATTACTAACCTTCCGGTTCCTCCTGCGATGAGTACCTTCTTAATAATTCCCTTTTTATAAAGCTGAATTGTATGCGTTACCCGGTCAGCACCATGATCAAAATAAACCCGGTCAGCGGGCTCACGATCGTTAAACGTAACGCCTGTTAAAACAATACCCAACTCATACACCTTAGTAATGGATGCATAGGGTGTCGGGTCGACTTCCCATGCATGCATTACCTCGTTGCTTATAAAATCGTTGGAGAAAAATAACAGTAATGAGAACGCAATCCAGAAAAATCGTTTCTTCAGATGAGCTTTCTTTATCAGTACAGAAGCAATCAAAAACCCGAAAACAAAAATTAACGGGTTCGTGAGAAAGTTCAACACTTTGGAGAGAATAA
>CAZIGG010000162.1:3806-5900 GCA_964538575.1 uncultured Roseivirgaceae bacterium | reverse complement strand
TTCCGGTTTCACTGGTGGCCGTGAGTTGTCGTACTGCTTGCGAAGCTCTTTTGCGTGTTCCTTATCCTTCGAGAACTTGATGTGATCGGGCACGCCCTTCAGGTCGTGGATCAACCCGATTGCCTGTAATCCGCGCAGCATGTACCATGTGAAGTCAACTTCCCACCAGAAGAATCCCTGGCGGCTGCTGGTTTCATAGTAGTGATGGTTGTTATGCCAGCCTTCACCCAGCGTTAACAGCGCGAGCCAGATGCTGTTGCGCGATTCGTCACCGGTTTTGTAACGCTGGTTGCCGAATTTGTGCATGATGGAGTTGATCGAAAATGTTCCGTGATATAAAATCACGGTGCTTAAAAAGAACCCTATGAACAACGTTGAAAAGCCGGCACTTGTAAACATCGCCAGCACGCTGCCGCCATTCACCCATCCGCCCAACGCCATTACCGTAAGCGCGAGCACAACAGGCGGAACCAAATGATATTTATTAAGCCATACAAGCTCGGGATATTTTGCATAATCACCGATCGTTTTGAAATCGGTTTTCTTAAAGTCAGGCCCAACGATCCAGCCCACATGCGAATACCAGAAACCATAGATCTTCATCGAGTGCGGATCGGCAGGCGTATCGCTGTGGCGGTGATGATGACGGTGATGTGCTGCCCACCACAAGGCACCTTTTTGTGCAGAGGATTGTGCAAGCCACGCAATCACGAACTGGAACCAGCGCGATGTGCGGTACGACTTATGCGAGAAGTAGCGGTGATAGCCGCCCGTTACCCAAAGCATGCGGGTCACGTACAAAAAGGCACACACGGCCCAGTCGAACCAGGTTGCGCCCGTCCAAAGTGCGCCCAGCGGCAACAGGTGTACAATAAAGAAAGCAATTTCCTGCTTCAGGATCGGCTTGCTGCGTTTTTCAGGTGTTGCTACAGTTGTTGTACTCATATCATTCTTCCTCATTCCGGCAGTTAAACCACATACAGTTCAGGAAAGTTCTGAACTGCCCTGATTGCTTAACTTCGGTACAGTTTACTTATTCTTACCCTGCCAATTAATCACTTTGCAAAGGTCGGGCTTTGGCGGTTTTAATCCCAACCCATGCAAGGTTTTTTACGTGTACTGGGTTTTTAGCGTACTTTAGAGCACTAACAACTGTTCATTTTTCATGCGTTTTTACATTTTCTGCGGAATAGTACTTTTCGCGCTTTCTGCGCAGGCTCAAAACACCCTCAGCAATTCAAAGCCCTTGGTAATTGCCACCTATCAGTATGCCGATAATCCGCGCATTAAAAACATCGAGCCGTTTGCCAATCACTTCGGAGAGGCAGCCGGTGTAAAGACGGTGGTAAAAAGTTATCCAACCGTTCATGCTTTGCTTGAAGCGATGCGGAAGAATGAAGTGGACGTTGCGTTCATCAATACGTTCGGATACTTATTATCGTGCGAGGTAACGCAGCACTATGAAGTATCGGCAACCCTGCATTTACCGGCCTCTGCGGCAGCGGTTTACCGCAGCGTGATTGTATCACCAAAAGAAAATCATACTACTACGCTGGAGCGTGCTGTTGAACGTGCCGGTGATAACTACTTAGTGTTGGTAAGTCCAGGTTCAACATCCGGGAATCTTGTTCCGCGATTAAAGCTTGCTTCCATGCTGCCCGATGATGCCGAGAAATTATTTGTTGAAGTGCAATATGCCAATACACACGATGGCGCGCTGAAGCTTGCGCTCGAAGAGAAGTTTGTTATTGCTTCGTGCGGCAGCGATGAATACTATAAGCTTGGCGCAGATACAGCAAAGTTTGATCTCTTATGGAAGTCAGAACCCATACAGCTCGGCCCGGTAGTGGTACGGAAAGAATTGCCTGAAAACATCAAAATTACACTCCAAAATGCACTTTTAGAGCTTCGGGAGCAGAACCCGGAAGCGCTGGAAGCCATCAAATCCGGCTGGACGGAAGCCCGCCCTGCGGATTTTTATACCGTGATGGAAGAAGGGTACTATGAGAGTTTGATTATGCTCGCAGGTGATAAGGCGAAGGCGTTGAGGATTATTAAGAAGTTTGCGCGGTAAACCCTCACCCGAAATAAATA
>CAZIGG010000162.1:0-3706 GCA_964538575.1 uncultured Roseivirgaceae bacterium | reverse complement strand
AGGCGTTGAGGATTATTAAGAAGTTTGCGCGGTAAACCCTCACCCGAAATAAATACTTGTAAATGAATTCGGGTGAGGGTTACAACGCTCCGAGGATCTCCCTCAACGTCTTCTCATCATACTCAACATTCACCCACTTCGCGGCAACTTCTCGTTTCTTATAAACAAACACCGTGTTCTTCGCTTTCGGGTTGATCTCGTAAAGCCCGGCAGTTTTTTCATCCACGGATGAGGGTATCCAGGTGAGGGCAACTTTCTTCAGCTTCTGCTCATCGGCCCACTTCTTCAGCTTGCCTTTCAGAATTTCCTCGGATGTTACATTCGGGTTATCCTTATAAAACGGGTTCATGTAAATGAGAAATACCCGCAGCTTGCTTTCGCCCTTTGCCTGCATTTCTTTTTCGAGTGCCTGAACGAAGGATTGCATCTGCTCAACATTAGCGTGATTGAACCAAAGCATGATGCCCTGGCCCTGGCCATACTTGCACATCGGGCACGCTTTCTTGCCGGTATCCGCGCCCGATAAATGCAGCGGATCAAAGGCAGGGCAGTTTGAACCAAGCGCCAATCCGGAGGCTAATTTTGGCAACCCCGCATACGGATAATCGTTCACATTCAACCCAAGAATGATGTGCCTTGTTGCGTGTTGCACACCATCTTTTTCCGGAGGCGTTAATGTTAGCACTCCACTACCTCCGCGTGGTTTTGTATTCAGTGTCTTCGGCAGCAAGGGATCATCGGCAAACAAATATTCATCAATGTAGTATTCATTCTTATCCGGTTCTTTTACCGTAACGTGAATGTGCTCTTCGGCATTGCGTTGCGGATACGCTGCAGGCCGCAGCGTTTTAAACTGATAGTAGCCGTTCTTATCCGTCTTCACCCAGCCGCGGATGTAGCCGTGGCGTTTTGCCCAGCCCTTCTCATTTCCTTTTGTGGGATAGATTCCCTGCTGATCGGTATGATATACATAGAGTACAACATCTTTCGCGGGTGTCATGCCATCGCGCTGATATACGATTCCGCTCACTTCAATCTTCGGGCCTTTGTCGTTAAAATCCGGAAGGGTTATTGAACCTGGTAACTGATCAAACGGAACCGGGCTTTCATGAATTGCTTCACAGCCTTCACATGGACCGCCCACTTGTTTAGCAGGCGTCTGGGCACACGCATACAGCGAAACGCTCAGCAACAACAGGGATAAAAAAGATGATTTCATGGCTATGCGATTACACCTTTAAATACGGCAATAGTTTCCGGCTGATCCGGCCTATCTGACGTAAAGGCCATTTTTCTTGATCAAATGCAGGATTTTGGCTCAACGGGCGGCTGCCGAAAGCCGTATCTTGCAGCATGAGCCGTTTTTTCAGGTATCACCTTGATCATGTTTTCTTCTGGACGCTGACCATCGGGTTCCATGCGTACACCCGGATGTACCTGATCGACAAGGTGAATGCGTTTCAGTTTGTGCTGGAGATTATCGTACGGAATGCCTTGCTTGCCGGTGTTATCTATTTCAATTTACTGGTTGTTATTCCCCGCATCAGCAAGGGGAAAATTCTTGTTTGGATTATTGCCGCTATCAGCTCACTGGTGTTTTATACGTTCGCTAAAAACCTGCACGATATGTATTTGTACGGGTATGTGATCGGTGATCCGGAAAGGGTAGATTTCTTTCACAGTACATTTTATAATTTTTCGATCGCGCTGTTTTACCTCGCGTTTGCCGGTGCGTTGTATTTAAGTAAGCAATGGTATGTACAGCGTGAGCTGTTGCAACGGATACAATTAGAGAAACTCAATGCCGAGCTTGAATACCTCAAGGCACAGATGAACCCGCACTTCCTGTTCAATTCGATTAACACCATTTTTTTTCAAATCGATAAGCATAACCAGGAGGCGCGTGAAACGCTGGGCAAATTTTCGGACATGCTGCGCTATCAGCTATATGAGTGCAACGACACCGGGATTGCCATTGAAAAAGAGCTGGCCTATTTAAAAAACTATGTAGAGCTGCAAAAGCTGAGGCGGAACAGTTATGATGTAGTTGAGTTTACCATTGCCGATAATCTGAAAAACTTTTCGTTGCCTCCGCTCCTGCTGATTCCGTTCATTGAAAATGCTTTCAAGCATGTTTCGAATTTTACCGATAAGAAAAACGAAATCAGGATTGAGCTGGTAAAAAATAACCAAATGGTTCAGCTTACGGTATTTAACACAACGGATTCTTCTGTTAAAGAAACGGGGGGCATTGGGTTGAAAAACGTGAAACGAAGGCTCGAGCTTTTATTCCCGAACCGACACGTGCTTGACGTAAAGAAAACAACTGACCGGTTTGAAGTCAACCTAACCCTGGAGCTTGCATGAAACTCAAATGCCTGATCGTTGACGATGAACCGATGGCCCGCAAGGGACTGGAAGAATACGTAAAGGATGTTCCATTCCTGGAACATGAGGGCTCGTGTGAGAATGCGCTCAAGGCAACTGAATTTTTACAGCAACACCCGGTTGATTTAATGCTGCTCGACATCAATATGCCGCACGTTACCGGAATTGAGTTCCTAAAATCGTTGGAGCGTCCGCCTTTGGTGATCTTTACCACAGCCCATCCCGACTACGCACTTGAGAGTTATTCATTAGACGTGCTGGATTACCTGGTTAAGCCTGTCTTGTTTGACCGGTTCCGGAAAGCCGCACAAAAAGCCTACGACTACCAGTTGCTGAAAGCATCTTCCGCGTCATCCCCGGATTTCTTTTTCATCAAATGCGATCACGTATTTGAAAAGATATACTTTAACGATGTGCTTTATGTTGAAGCCATGCAGAATTACTGCATCCTGCATACGCCTGCCCGCAAGCTGATCGCCTACATCACGCTCAGCGGGCTGGAAGAGAAACTCCCGTCTGCAAAATTCATGAAGATACATAAATCGTTTATTGTAAGCCTGGATAAAATCACCGCGCTGGACGGCAATGATTTGTTCATTGGCAAAGCGCAGATCCCGGTGAGCCGTTCCCTGAAAGAAGAAGTGATGAACAGGGTGATGGGTGATAATCTTTTTAAACGATAGGCAGATACTACCTTTTTAGAGCAGATAAAACTTCTTATTTTCCGGATAGAAAACGGCCTCGTGTATGATGTTGATTATTTAGACTACCATTAAAGTATGATGTACAATCCATGTCACCCCGGAGAAATCCTGCGGGAAGATTACCTGAAGCCCCTTACTATTTCCGTTACTGAATTTGCAAGGCAACTTGGCGTTTCACGGAAAGTACTGTCTGATGTAATCAACGAAAAGGCTGGCATCAGTCCGCTTATGTCGTTGCGTTTGTCTAAGGCGCTTAACAAGTCACCCCAGTTTTGGCTCACGATGCAAATAAACTACGATCTGTTTCAGGTTCAGAAAAAGTCCCCGAAAGCAATGCGTGCAGTGAAATCTGTAAAATGGAAAAGAGATGATCAAAATATCCTGACCTGAGTTATTTCCCTAATAGCCAGTACTTCAATGATTTCATCCCTGTCAGGATTATAATTTGATCATCTTACAGAGCGGGGTTTCCTTACTAAAAGGCGAACTTCTTCATTTCTTCATCATCGACAAAATCTCATTCAGCTTAAGCAATGCCTCCACGGGTGAAATGGTATTAATGTCGATCTTCGAAAGTAAATCATGCACTTCTTTTGATTTCGGGTCAAGCTCAA
>CAZIGG010000161.1:0-5909 GCA_964538575.1 uncultured Roseivirgaceae bacterium | reverse complement strand
TTCCCGTCAGGTGATTTTTTATCCACCACAATCCCGATATGGGTTACGGCTCCGCCCAGGTTCCAGGCAACAATATCCCCCGGCTTGTAGTCATCCGCATCCGTGCTGATCTTCTTAACCGTTCCGAAACGGCTGAAATACGTCATCAAATTAAGCACCCGCCTGTGATCGATATTTTTGTCGGGTGATTTCAGTCCCCAGTTCGTTGGATAGAGGCTGAAGTTTGCTTTCATATCCTCATGAACTTCTTTTTGAAGATCAATACCCACTTTCCGGTATGCGCGAATCACAACATCGGTGCAAACGCCTTTATCCGCAGGTACATCACCGTTCGGATAGGGAATGGAAAAATATTGCGGATCGTACTGGACCTTTTGCAGGGTTAATGTAAGCGTGGCCTCTGAAAGTTTTTTTGAAAAATCAGCTTGTGAAAACGCGAAGCCAGGCGCAAGCGCAACGAACAGAATCAGCCGTATCCTTCGTGCATTCATTGATTCAGGATTTCCCAGTCTTCGTTCAGCAACGGCAGCGCAGCATACGCGGTAAGGTCGAACTGGCAGGGCACTACAGCAACATAATTGTTTGCAATTGCCCACTCATCGTTGTCCTCGCCTTTATCGAAATTCACAAAGTTCCCTGTCATCCAGTAATAACTGCGGCCATTCGGATCAAGCCTTTCATCGAACTCTTCAACCCACTTTGCATTGGCCTGACGGCAAATACGAATTCCTTTTAACGCTTCATGGCGCTTAGGCGGAAAGTTCACATTTAACGCCACACCTTTGGGCAACGTTTTTTCAAGTACCTGTTTTGTTATTTTATGAATGTATTCTTCCGTATGGGAAAAATCCGCATCGTGAGAGAAATCACAGAGCGAAAAACCGATTGCCGGTGTTCCTTCAATAGCGCCTTCAATGGCCGCTGACATGGTGCCTGAATAAAGCACACTGATAGATGTGTTGCTTCCGTGATTTACCCCGCTTACTACAATGTCTGGCTGAACTTTATCCTTCAGCACAAAATGCCGCGCCATTTTAACGCAATCTGCGGGCGTGCCGGAACACTCAAACGCTTTTACACCCTCAAAAATAAAGCTCTCCGTTAAGCGCAACGTTTCACCAACGGTAATGGCGTGTCCCATTCCCGACTGCGGACTGTCGGGCGCAACGACCAGCACATCGCCCAGCTTTTTCATAACATTTACCAACGTGCGGATTCCTTTCGATGTAATACCATCATCGTTGGAAACCAGGATCAGGGGGCGCTTCATTTAGTTCTTAAAAAGGGAATTGTAATATTCAATAATCTTTATCATGTCCCGTTTTTCATCAAGCCGCAGCTTATTGTCTTTCATATAATCGTTTATATGATCAGCATGTTTGCCGAGAAGCTGCATAAAATCAGCTTTCCGGGTGCTGAAGTCGATGATCTCGCCATTGTCTTTCATCATGTAATACTTATTAACCAGTACAGTTCTTGAATAGGTGCCGTAGTAATACGGTGAGTTGGTCGTTTGATTTTCGAGACGCTCCCGGGACAGAACCGTAAGCTTTCCCTCACCTATCAATTCAAAAAAGACCGGGGTCCGGTATCCCGATGCAGTGCTGTAAGGCAGGGAATAAAACTGGCGGTATTGACCCTCCGTTTTGTCGAATATTTCGCAAAACAATACTTTCCTTGCCGTATACGTTTCTATCGTTCCCTTTTTATCGGTGAATTGAATAAGGTCCTGCTGCAGGTCGTATTTCACCTGGCCACGCAGGGTGTCGCCAGTTTCCAGCACAACCCTGCCCTCGTGCCAGAGCTCGAACGCCCATTGCGCAGAGGCGCAAAACGTTACCGCTAAACATGTCAGACAAAGAAAGAATCGTTTCATTACGGTTTTAAAATACTGTGGCCAAGTTTATCGCGCTTGGTACGCAAATATGTTTCGTTATGCGGATTCGGCACAACCTCGATTGATACATTCTCAACAATTTCCAGGCCATAGCCCATCAGCCCAACGCGTTTTTTCGGATTATTCGTTATCAGCCTGAGTTTAGTAATGCCCAGATCGCGCAGGATTTGCGCCCCGACACCATAGTCACGCTCATCCATATCGAAGCCAAGCTGAAGATTAGCCTCCACCGTATCCAATCCCTGCTCCTGAAGTTTATACGCTCTTAATTTATTAAGAAGCCCGATTCCCCGGCCTTCCTGTTTCATGTACAACACAACGCCTTTACCCTCCTGGTCAACCATTTCCATGGCATGGTGAAGCTGCGAGCCGCAATCGCACCGGCACGAACCAAAAATATCCCCGGTTACACACGAGGAGTGTACCCGAACCAATACAGGTTCGTCTTTTTCCCATGTTCCCCTCACGAGCGCCAGGTGTGTTTCGTTTGTGTTGGTTTGCTGATACGCCACAAGCCTGAAATGTCCGTGCTCGGTAGGCATGTCCACTTCAATTTCCTTGCTGATGAGTGTTTCTTTTTTTATCCGGTATTCAACGAGGTCTTTAATTGATACGAGCTTAAGGTTAAACCGTTTGGCAACGTTAACCAGGTCCGGCAGCCGGGCCATCGAACCGTCTTCATTCATAATCTCCACCAGAACACCTGCAGGCTTGAATCCCGCCAGCCGTGCAAAGTCAATTGCTGCTTCCGTATGTCCTGTTCTGCGGAGCACACCACCGCGCTTTGCCTTTAATGGAAAGATGTGACCCGGTCTTCCAAGATCTTCCGGTTTTGTTTCAGGATCGGCCAATGCGCGGATTGTTTTAAAGCGATCGTGTGCAGAAATGCCTGTTGTGCAGCCATGTCCGATCAAATCAACAGAAACGGTAAACGGTGTTTCAAACGTTGCGGTATTTTTTCCCACCATCAGTTCCAGGCCAAGCTCTTCGCAGCGGTCTTCAATGAGTGGCGCGCAGATCAGGCCACGGCCATGGGTTGCCATGAAGTTCACAATTTCAGGCGTGATGCATTCGGCTGCGCACACAAAATCGCCTTCGTTTTCGCGATCCTCATCGTCCACCACGATGATCACCTTGCCGTTCTTGATGTCTTCGATGGCCTCTTCAATCGTATTTAACACTATTTTTTCACTCATATTCCGGGGGTAACACTCCAACAACATTATTGATCCTGAAATTGTTTCACGCCTGGCGGTCCTGCTGGCTGGCCCGGAAGTACAATCCGGCCGAGGCTTTTTGCAATCTCATTTTTATATTCATCAAGCGTTGCCTGGATGTCGATCATTTCATTTTGTTCTCTTTCGGTTTTCAGTTCTTTCGCTTTCTGAAGATTATCGTTCAGCATTTTTAAAATGATGCCCAGCTTGAGCTGCATGATAACTTTTACAGAAGATTGTTCTACGTTATACTCGTCACCGATGATAATGTGGTGTTTCTTCCAGCCTTCGCTGATAAAATACTTTTGCACGAGAAACCCTGAAACATACGAAGCGGCATCCTGCGATAAGGCCCGGAGAAAATCATTTGGTTTAACTGAATTTCCTTTTGCGACCTCCACCTTATACTGATCCACAATTTCCTGGTGCACGGGAGTCAGGAACTCCACATCCTGCGATTCGCGGAACAAATATTCATACGCGTGTTCGCCTTCTGCCGTGCGGTAATGCCCCTGGTTGATCAGTACTTTTATAAATTCCTTTTCAAACAGTGCGAGCGACTCTTCGGAAGAAAGTAAAAATGATTTGGATAACGAGTGAATTTCCGAAAGTGAAGAAGTTAATCCATCATTCGCCTGGCCCTGGATTCGTTCAGGCTTTACTTCATTTGCTTTTGAGGACAGCAATATTTTCTTTACCTCAATGCTCAGCACCGATAACGGAACTTCCAGCTTCCTGCTGCATTCCTGTAAATACACCGTTCGCTTCAGCGGATCCGGGATTGCTGTAACAGATGTTAAAATATCGCGAATCAACTCTGCTTTCTTAATCGGATCTTTTGAAGCATCCGCTGTATACAGGTCAATCTTGAAGGAAATAAAATCCTGCGTATGCTCTTTTAAGTATTGAACCAGTTCGCTGCTGCCCCGTTTTTTTGAAAAGCTGTCCGGGTCTTCACCATCCGGCAACAAAACAATGCGCACGTTCAATCCGCCTTTCAGCACGAGGTCAATTCCGCGCAGGGCCGCTTTGATACCGGCTGCATCGCCATCAAACAGCACCGTTACATTTTCGGTGAACCTGCGCATGAGCTTGATCTGCTCTTCGGTTAAGGCAGTACCCGATGATGCCACCACGTTTTCAATTCCGCTTTGATGCAGGGAGATCACATCGGTATACCCTTCTACCAGGTAACAGAACTCATGCTTACGGATTTCATTCTTCGCCTGGAACATTCCATAGAGCACGTTGCTCTTGTGATAAATATCCGTTTCAGGTGAGTTGATGTATTTCGGCTGGTCCTTCTCCTTACCGAGCATCCGCGCACCGAACGCAATTACTTTCCCGGAAAGGTTGTGCACGGGAAAAATCACGCGTCCGCGGAAGCGGTCGTACGTATTACCGTTCTCACGCTTCACGATCAGGCCGGCTTTTTCCAATATCTCCGGACTATACCCGGCTTTTAATGCGGTCTTCTCAAAGCCATTCCATTCATTCAGCGCGTAGCCAAGCTCGAACTTTTCAATATTTCTATCGGTAAAGCCTCTCTCCTTAAAATAACTAAGCCCGATGCTTTGTCCCTCATCACTTTTATGCAGCAAGTCTTTGAAATAATCCTTCGCATAGTTCATCACGATGTAAAGACTGTCGCGCTCGCTTTGCGCAACAATATCTTTTTCCTGAACCAGTTCTTCCTTTATTTCAACGCCATATTTTTTGGCAAGGAACCGCAGGGCTTCGGTATAGCTCATGCCTTCGTGTTCCATTACAAAGGTTATGGCATCGCCTCCCTTTCCGCTGCTAAAGTCCTTGAAGATTCCCTTGGCCGGAACCACATAAAATGAAGCGGTTTTTTCGTTGGTGAACGGACTCAGCGCCTTGTAATTCTGCCCCGACCGTTTCAGGTTAATGAAGTCGCTCACCACATCAATGATGTCGATGCGGCTTTTAATTTCATCAATGGTATTACGGGAGATCAAGGCGTGAAAAATAGTTCGTAGCGGTATCCAACATTGGAACGCAAAGATACCTAACCGGGGTTAGAGGTTCGAGGTTCGGGGTTAGATTTTTAGTAAAATCCGCAAAATCAATCGCTTAATCAGGTTTCGACTCCGCTCAACCTGACAAAAACTGCCTTTTGAGCCTCCCGGGAACCTGTATCTTAGAAAAGTGCCCTGGCCGACAGATTATTAAACCCGCTAAAGCAATTGTATGCAGTAAGTCAGCAAACTACTAAGAGCAATTTAAATCGGGTTCGATCCTTCCCCGTCAGGCTGATATTACTTCAAGATTAACGTATCAGGATTTTGACGACAGTCCCAAATGGTATGAATAATAATATTGTCCTGGTGATGCTCATAATAGATAATATACTCATCTACGATTAAGCCTCTTACAAATTCAATTTGCGTCTTAATCCCCAGGTCAGGGTGTTTGATCAGTAGTTTGATCTCTCTTTTGAACTTCGCATAGAGTTTAGCGGAATTATTTTGCGTTCAGCCATCCATCTATTTCTTTTTCAAGCACAGCGTCTTCCATATATAATCCCTGTTCCATTTCTTTTTTTGATGCGAGTATTTCATCCCGCTGTTCAACCGTGAGTGAAAGAATATTTGATTCCGATTTTGAATCAAGAATGGTCTTAATGGCTTCAAGAAAAGAAACATCACTGATCTCAGAAATCCGGTGCATTAATAAATTCTTTAGTTCAATGGTGGTCATACTCCAACTTGTTTTATCAAATTTACAAAAATAACGAGTGTAAATAAAAAGCTCCGATTGCCATAAAGCAGTAA
>CAZIGG010000160.1:0-5945 GCA_964538575.1 uncultured Roseivirgaceae bacterium | reverse complement strand
CTTTATTTTGGCCAGCCCTGTTCATCCCAGTTTAACTTTTCGATTCGGAGCCTGGGTTGGCCGCCATCCTGGCTGTCGTAAGCGTGAAATACCATGTAATCCGTTCCATCAAAGGTGTATACTGAATTATGACCAAGTCCTGCCCAACGCTCATCGCCCTGCAACACAAGCGAGCCACCGTTTTCATTGAGCGGAGTGTCATTCTTGTCTACATACGGGCCTTTTATATCTTTCGATCTGCCCACAACAATTTTGTATGTACTCTCCTTTCCACGGCAGCAATAATCGAATGAGAGAAAGAGGTAGTAGTAATCGTTGTGTTTGAAAATAAAAGGCGCTTCCACGGCTCCGGGCTCAGGAATTTCATCTGCTACGTTGTAATCGCGGGGGCGTTTGCTCACTGAGTGCCATTCTTCAGGCTGGGCAACCATCACCATGGAAGAATCAAGCTTAACTAATTTTATTCCGCTCCAAAACGAGCCAAACACCATCCACGTCTGCCGGGTTTCATCAAACGCAACGGCAGGATCAATGGCATTCCACAAGTCACGGCCGGGAACAGATTGTATTATCTTCCCATGATCGACCCATTTATAATTTTTATCTTCCGGATCTAAGGTTGTGTTCGTAGCTACACCAATGCACGAAGTATTTTTTCCAAATGCCGAAACCGAGTAGTACAAATAGTACCTGCCATTGTGATGAACAATATCCGGTGCCCAGATGTGTCCTTTAAAAGTTGGAATTGCTTTTACCGCCCACTGAGGTGCTTTGTCAAAAACCGGTTTTGATGGTTTCCAGTCTTTCAGATCAGTCGATGTGAATACGGATATCCCCTGCCCTGTGCAAAACAAATAGTACGTGTTGCCTTCTTTAATCATCACAGGGTCATGCACCCGGATACCTTGTGCGTAAAACTCCAGTGATACGAGCGTCAACAAAAAAACACAGAACGTCTTCATATCATTTTGTTTTGACGCGAATAACCGTCAATGAATAAGGAGCAAGATTCAAGGTCATTGTTTTCCCTTTTACCGTAATCGTTGATTCTTCCGGTTTGATACGGGAAGGGTCCTGAAATGAATTAAGGGAAGCAAGTTCACTCTTCAGCGTTGTGAGCACAGCCTTATCGTTATATTTCTTTCCGCCTTGGAGTTGAATTTCAGGTGAAATGGATTGGGCTAATCCGTTTACAATTTTCACAATAACTTCTTTAGTGCTGTTATCCCACACGGCAGAGCTGTACAAGGCCTGTTGCCCGGTAACATGTTCATTTCCTGATTTTACAGAAAGTGTATGCGTACCCCTATTATTTGAAAATAATTTCTGCACGTAATAGTTTGGCGTAGCATAGGCATTTAAGTTATCAAACCAAATAAGGTCAGGTGTCCATTGCCAGCCTTCCGCATGACCAAAGAGCGGTGCATACGAAGTCAGGTGAACCACATCGGCATTGCGTTCAAGTCCGGTCATAAATGCTGCTTCTGACAATGCGCACTGCCAGTTGTTTTTGTTATCCGGGCTTGCTATCGCGACACTTTGCGCAGCGTATTCACCTGCAAAGATCTTCGGGCCGTTACGGTCATAGGCATCGTAACGTGTTGCGTTTTGGAAGAACCATTCCGGTGCACGATAGTAATGCTCATCGACAATTTCCGCATTCAGTTTTTTTAACTCCTCCCAGCCATACTCAAACATTTCGCCATCCGGAAAGGGACCTGAACCGGATATAATTTTTATCTCCGGGTATTTTGATTTGATGGCTTTCTCAAAAATCTTATAGCGTTCCAAATATTGCGGGCCCCATTGCTCATTCCCCACGCCAATCAATTTTAAATTAAATGGCTGGGGATGTCCCATATCCGCCCGAAGTTTTCCCCATGTTGTAGTCGTTGCTCCGTTGGCAAACTCAATTAAATCGAGCGCATCCTGGATATACGGATCAAGTTGATCAAGCGGTACTACTTCCGCTGTGTTGAACTGACACGCCATGCCACAACTTAAAATGGGAAGCGCTGTCGCACCAAGATCCTCAGCAAGCAGAAAATATTCATAGAAGCCTATGCCGAACGACTGAAAATAATCCGGTGCAGGACGGTGGCTGAATTCTGTATTCCAACGATTGACCAGCAATTCGCGCTGATCAACTTCACCAACGGTTTTTTTCCATTGATAACGTTGTGAAAGATCACGGCCTTCTACAATACATCCACCGGGGAAGCGAAGGAAACCCGGCTTCAGATCGTACAACAATTGAACAAGATCGGCACGCAAACCACCGGGCCGATTCTTCCAGGTATCAGAAGGGAACAGAGAAACCAGATCAATATCGGTAACACTTTTATGGGTAAAGGAAAGCTTCAGCCTGGCTTTTGCAAAGGTTTCACTGGCAATAAATGTGGTTGAATATTTTTTCCAGTCTTTGCTGTCGAGTTTTATCGAGGAAGAACCTACGCTTTGTCCGTTGTCGTTAATCAGTTCAATTTTTATTTCTGAATTTCCCTCAACCGGTTTGGCATAAAGCGAAAAGGTATAGGTAATCCCTTTCTTAATACCCATTCCGAAAAAGCCTTCATTGATCAACGCATAGTCCTTCGCGCTGTTTACAGTCACCCGCGCAAAGCGCGGGTTGACCTGCTCATCCCCTGCCCCGTTCTCCGAAGAAAAGCTGCCGCTGTTGATGATCATCACAGCGCCTGACTGTAAATTATTAGAAAAGCGATCCGTTTTGGCTTCGCTCCAACCCATGAGCGGAACATCAAACTCAAATGATTTGTTCTTTACCAGTTCGGCATACAATCCTCCATCCGCTCCAAAATTGATGTCTTCAAAAAATACCCCCCACATCGTTGGCTGAATTTCGGAGATCGGCTTATCGGTTTGAACAGTCAGCACGATTTTCGTTTGCGCTTTAGCGTTGACAACTGCCAGGAAGCAGAAAGCGAAAATGAGTTTTTTGTATGTAGAGACAATTTTCATATTTTATTTATTTTCCGTAGTTAAACTATGTCATTCTTACTCTTTAACAATCACAAATCCTCCATTCGGCTGAACCGTAATGGTAGTTTTAGCTGAAATTGAAATTATTTTTTTATCTACTGATTTACCTGCATCTGTTATCACCGCATAATTTCCTTCCGGAAGAAAGGAGAGATCGAGTGAAAATGTTTTCGGTTTTTTTTCTCCATTGATACCCGCTACATACCATTGTTTATTAAACACACGAGCCATCACTACTTCTTTACCAGGATAACCCTGAACGAATTTTGTATCATCCCACTGCGTTGGCAGCCCTTTTAAAAAATCGATTACAAGCTGAGGCTGCTTTTTCATTCCCGCTGGGGTTTCAACAAAATGCTGAATGCCTGCATTGAAAATTACGCTTAGCGCCAGCTCAAACGCATCAGATGTTTTTCGATTGATGCGCGGTACGGTATCTAAGCTCAGCGGAGTAAAATCCATCGGATCAAAAACGTTTCGCGTAAACGGAAGGATGGTACAATGCCCAGGCTGCTCATCGGCATTCACCTGTTCAAAGGTTACATATTCGAATCCTTTCACGGCCTCTGCATTCATCAAGTTTGGATAGGTGCGATGCCAGCCACGCGGAATCGTTGCTCCGTGAAAGTTTACAAGCAGTTTATGTTTTGCAGCATCCTCCAGGATGTCGAGATAGTAGGCAATCATCGACTGACCGTCACCTCCAAAGAAATCAATCTTCAAGCCCTTGATTCCCATTTCATTCAGCTTCGAAAATTCTGCTTCGCGGCTTTCCGCTGTTAGCAATTTATCTTTTGGAGTATACGGTGTTGTATTCCACGATCCGGCAGAATTATACCACAGCAGCAGGCCAATATTTTTTTCTGCTGCATAACCAGCAAGTTGTTTTGCTTTTTCATAGCCGATCTTCCTGTCCCAATCCGCATCCACTAAACAATACTCCCATTGCATATCGGCAGCATAGTCGATGAATTTTTTCTGAACATCAAAAACTGTTGAATCATCTTTGAGCAGTGCCCAACTCCAGGATGAGTATCCGGGCTTCGCATACGTTACATCCTTTTCAGTTGACGGATCAGCTAACGCCACTCCCAGATCAGATTCAATAATAGTTTTTAACGAACCAATCGTAATAATCCGCCACGGTGTTTCAAAAGGTAGTGTTGTTGTTGGATTCACGCCTCCCCCTGGGAAATTTTCGAGCGAGTCGGGAAAAGAAACAAAATACGCTCCATTGGGAGATTCTGCTGCAAGATGTGTGCCGCAATAATTTCTCCGCAGTCCTGCTTCAGTAATTAAAACCCAGTGATTACCGGCATGAAATAAAGCCGGATAAACCCAACCTGCGCTTATGGAGGAAGGCGTACCTACCGGAATTTCTTTTTGATAAAATTCTTCATAGCATGGATTCACTTGTGACCACCCCGTTTTGGCTACGGACATCGGCTGAAGAAATGCCGTGGTGTTTTCTGTAAAATGGAAGGAAGTATTCTCGTTCAGGATTTCCTTTTCATCGTTGGATTGATCTGCGAAAACATATCGAAAGGCAACACCATCATTGGAAACCCTGAACTGAATCTCCATTTTCTTACCGGAAGAATTTTCGAGCAGGAACTTCTTTTCGGTAGCTTCATACTGAATATTTCTTCTTTTGCCCTGAAGCATGGTGAAATTCTCCTGAACAAGTTTATCCTCTGAAGTTAAAACCAACTTCAGGTCTTTTGAGAAGACGTCATCACGCATTACAATTCCCAACTGGGATGTGTCGAGAAGCAGCGTGTCGTTCTTGTATACGGAATACACGGGTTGTCCGGACCGAAGGAAAAATACTACTGTTATTTTTCCATCCGGGCTGGAAACTGTATTGTTATTGGGTTGACAGGAGAACAACCCTGTCAATATCAATAGGATTAAACAAACGTGAATGTTTTTTATCATACCGTTTTACTGTCTCCTGCACCTGTTCAGCATGAAGAGCCTATAGCGTGCGGCCATCTTATCTATTTCACCTCCAGCACAACCACCGAGAACGGAGGCAACTGCACGGTTAACACACCGTTATTCAGCTTTGCATTTTTAAACGCAAGGGGCTTTATTTTATCAGGCGTTTCAAACGTATTGTGATCCTGTAAACTTGCCGAGGTCAAAATTCTTCCGCTAACGATTTTATACTTAGATGCGTTAAGTTGAACGGTAATATCCTGTGCCTTTTTGGAATCAATATTTACCAATGAAATGTGAATAGCTCCCGCAGCATCTACCGAAGATGAAGCTGACACAGCAGGTATTTTGTCAGTTCCAAGAACATAATCGTTCGAGGTAACTTTTAATGGCAACAGCCTCGCATCCTGGTGAACGTTGTACATTTCCATGACATGGTACGTAGGCGTAAGAATCATCCTTTCTTCTTTAGTAAGAATTACCGCCTGCAGCACATTGATGGTTTGGGCGAGGTTTGCCCCACGAACGCGTTCAGCATGATTGTTAAAAATATTCAGCGTAACTCCGGCAATCATCGCATCACGCATGGAATTTTGCTGGTACAGAAATCCCGGATTGGTGTCTTCTTCAACGTTGTACCATCCACCCCACTCGTCAACAATCAACGCGATGCGTTTTGCAGGATCGTATTTATCCATAATGGTTGAGTGGCGCGTTACCAGCTCTTCCATCCACCAGGCTGATTTTAACGTTCTGAAATATTGTTCTTCCGTAAAACCGATGGCCGGTCCTTTCTTGCTCCACTCTACAGTTGAATAGTGATGAAGTGCAATACCATCGAGCATGTGATGCGGTATATCGCGCATCAACGTTTCTGTCCAATTGTAGTCTGCTTCATTGGCTCCTGATGCGATGCGGAACAATTGACTGCTGTTACTCCAATCGGTCATGAACGTGGCATACTGACGATAAATGTTGGCGTAATAATCGGGTTTCATGTTTCC
>CAZIGG010000159.1:0-6091 GCA_964538575.1 uncultured Roseivirgaceae bacterium | reverse complement strand
GCTGCCCTTGAGGATGATCAGGTATTTTTGAGATGGGCTACTGAAAAAGAAGAGTACTTCGACCGTTTTGAACTTGAAAAAGCTTCGGAAGATCTTGTATTTACAAAGATCGCAACCATACAGCCTGTCCTGGCCGGTGAACCTGTTTCCCTGCGTGAGTATGGCTACACTGACCCGGCACCGTACACCGGGTATAATTATTACAGGTTAAAATCCATTGACATAGACGGTACGTCTGAATATTCAAAAGTAGCCGGGGTATTGTATGAAGGCACAGGTGAAAAGCTGAGCGTGTACCCCAATCCTGTTGTTGGTAACGTGATGAAAATCAAGGTCCCGTTCAACCCCACTCCGCAAGACAAGGTTACCTTACTGAATCTGCAGGGTGTTGAGATGGCTCAAGCGGACATTACAATCTCGGGAGAACAGGAGATAAGTCTGGGAAGCAACGTTAACCCGGGAATCTATATTTTACGATATAGCTCTCCTGTACTGCTTAAAACGTTTAAGGTGGTCGTGAAATAGCAGAGTCCTTTCCAAAATCTGGTCTTTTTTGTTCAAAATTGTCCCATTTTGGGTTTTCTAAATTCATTTAATGTTATTGCAGCATTAGATGATTTGGTGAAATCGTCTATTATTGAAATAGTATATGGTAATCCGAAAAATTTCAAAATGTTATAGGGTTTTCTGAGCCGCGTTTGACGCAGGCATCATAATCGCAGAGCACCTGTAGTTGCTTTAATCGATTATGAAAAATTTCCTCCTGACTGCCCTCCTTCTTTTAAGTACCTTCTTTGCTTTTTCGCAAGGCGCTTATACTTCACAAAACAATAAGAAAGCAAACTGGGAGACCGCTTCCATCTGGACCAAGGAATATTCCTGGATGGCAGCAGCGCCTCCCGGACCGTCTGATGTCGGTGGTTCATATACAGCTAACATCTATGGAGTTGTAACCCGTAACGGTAACCTTACCTTTTCCGGGGGATCGACATTGAATGTTTATGACACCTTAATTATAAAAGGAAATTTTACCGTAGCCAGCAGTGTGGTGGTGCACCCGGGGGGTGTGCTGATCATTTTAGGTGACTTTACATCTACTTCCTCGGGTGGTGACAAGCTTATTAATAATGGTAACGTTGTAACGATTGGTAACTTCTCGCACAGCGGAGGAAATATTACCACCAATGACAAATTTTATTCGTTTGATACGACACCTTCCTTCAACTGGGGCGCAAACATGGACGGAGTCGGGTACAACGGCAACAATACATCCGCGATGGGTAATGAATTAAAATCGCATACCGCACTTAATTCTGCCAATCCATCACTCTCAAACTATGTTAATAGTATTTTAGGTATACTGCCCATTAAACTGATTTCCTTTACGGGGTCGGTTGAAAAAGCTGCCGTTTCGCTTGCCTGGATAACCGCGCTGGAACAAGGCTTTGATCATTTTGAGGTTGAGCGTGCTTCAGCCGACTTGATTTTTGAAAAGATCGAACAAATAAAGGGCGCAGGATACAACACGGACGATGAGCATGCATACACATTTACAGATGCAACGCCATTGACCGGTATAAATTATTACCGCCTGAAATCGGTAGACCTGGACGGTTCGTATGAATATTCCGCGATTGTTTCGGTTGTGGTAGAAACTTCAAAATCAATTTCCGTATACCCCAATCCTTCAAACGGTGATTTTGTGAACGTTTTAGCTGGTTTCGAGCTTGGCGAAAATACGCAGGTAATGATCTTTAACCAGGATGGTGTGCTGCTTCAGCGAACACGCCTGACCGAACGCGAAGCCCGAATTGACTTTACAAATCATCTTACTCCAGGAGTGTATGTTCTTAAATATACATCCTCTGTACATTCAGAAACGGTAAGACTTTTCGTTAAGTAGGCTACGCTTCCTGTGCCAGCAGTGCAGGAAGATTTTTCAGGATTTCATCCGTCATTTCCTTTAATCCAAACCCATGATTCCAGCCCCAGTCTTTACGGGCTGCTGAATCATCGATAGATTTCGGCCAGCTATCCGCAATGGCCTGACGGAAATCGGGATTATAGGTAATCGTAAATTCAGGAATGTGCTTTTTAATCTCGGCAGCAATTTCGGCAGGGGAGAAGCTCATCGAAGAAATGTTGTAACTCGAACGGATCTTCACTTTCTCGGCAGGTACTTCCATCAGGTCAAGTGTTGCTTTTACAGCATCGTCCATGTACATCATGGGTAAATAGGTATCCGGCTTCAGAAAGCATTCAAATTTCTTATCCGTAATGGCTTTAAAATAAATATCCACTGCATAATCGGTTGTGCCGCCACCTGGTTTTGTTTTGTAACCGATTAACCCCGGGTAACGAAGGCTTCTTACATCAACGCCCATGTTGCGGTGATACCACTCACACCAGCGTTCACCGGCCTGTTTGCTGATGCCATAGATGGTTGTCGGATCCATGATGGTATCCTGTGGCGTATTTTGCTTGGGCGTTGTAGGTCCGAAGGCAGCAATTGAACTGGGCCAGTAAACCCTGTCGAGTTTGAACTCTACGGCAGCATCCAGTACATGTACAAGCCCGTCCATATTCAAATGCCAGGCAAACTTCGGATTTTTTTCTCCGGTAGCGGAAAGAACAGCAGCCAGGTGATAGATCTGTGTGATCTCGTTTTTCTTAACGAAGTCAAAAAGATTCTTTTGCTTCAGCACATCCAGGATTTCAAAATTTCCCTGCGATAAAATCCCCTGCGGGTCTTTGATGTCGGTGGCAATCACATTTTCCTGGCCATACAATTTCCAGAGGCCCTGTGTCAGTTCTGACCCAAGTTGTCCGCCTGCGCCAATGATAAGAATTTTATGCTGCTTCATAGACCCGAATATGCCGCGAAAGTTAAATAAAAATACGATTTGCCTGCGTGCTGTTTGTGTATGCTTTTGACAAGAACAATTACCTTTACCCCGTGAATTTCGAGGAATACCTGTCCGGAAAGAAAATTGACAGCACTGCTTTCAAAGCAGCCGAGGCCGATCGGTGGAAGGAGTGGGAACATGAGTTTGCACAACTTCATCCCGACAGCTTTACCTTGCAGAAGCTAAACCTGATCAACCCCATCCGCAGGAAATACCCGTTACAATCACCTCAACGCAACTAATATGTACAAGAAGCTCCAGCCTGTTTTACAAAAAGAACTCGACTCCATCCGCGAAGCCGGGCTTTTTAAAAAAGAACGCATCATCACCACTCCGCAGGGAGCTGATATAAAAACAAGCACGGGTAACGAAGTGATAAACTTCTGCGCCAACAATTACCTGGGTCTTTCTTCGCATCCGCGCGTGATCAAGGCCGCGAAAGCAGCAATTGATACACACGGCTTTGGGATGTCATCCGTGCGGTTTATCTGCGGAACGCAGGATATACATAAAGAGCTCGAGCAAAAGATCGCTGAGTTTTTAGGTACGGAAGATACAATTTTATATGCAGCAGCCTTCGATGCCAATGGCGGAGTATTCGAACCGTTGTTGGGAGAGAAAGATGCCATCATTTCCGATGAGCTGAATCATGCTTCTATTATTGATGGTGTGCGTCTGTGCAAAGCGATGCGGTATCGCTATAAGCATAACAGCATGGAAGATTTGAAAAAGCAGCTCGATGATGCTAAAGCGGCTGGCGCCAATCAAATCATCATTGTTACCGATGGCGCCTTTTCAATGGACGGAACCATTGCGCAGTTGGATAAAATTTGTGATCTGGCCGATCAATATGAAGCATTGGTGATGACAGACGAATGTCATTCATCCGGGTTTATCGGCAAAACAGGACGCGGTGTTCCGGAGTACAGAGGTGTAACCGGAAGAGTTGACATTATCACCGGCACGTTAGGTAAAGCGTTAGGCGGTGCGTCAGGCGGGTTTACTTCGGGCAGAAAGGAAATTATCGAAATGCTGCGCCAGCGTTCTCGGCCGTACTTGTTCTCTAATACGTTAGCGCCATCTATTGTTGGCGCTTCCATTGAAGTATTCAACATGCTTTCTGAAACTACAGCCTTGCGCGATAAGCTGGAGACAAACACGAAATATTTCCGGGGTGAAATGACCAAAGCAGGCTTTGACATCAAACCAGGTGAACATCCGATTGTTCCGATCATGCTCTACGAAGCTCCTTTAGCCCAGAAGTTTGCTGAAAAACTTTTGGATAAAGGGATTTACGTAATCGGTTTTTTCTTCCCGGTGGTAGCAAAAGGCCAGGCAAGGATTCGCGTTCAGATTTCAGCGGGCCATGAGCGCCATCATCTCGACAAGGCGATCAAAGCATTTACGGAAGTTGGAAAGGAATTGGGCGTATTGAAGTAGGTCAGATTCCCAGCTTCTTTTTATTCCTGTTTACAATGTCACCCATTTTAGAGGTGTCTTCTGCAAGCAGGTCGTACGCTGGCTCAATATTCTTGGAGGGCAGGAAGTAAATCGGCTTTCTGCGGGTTTTCAGCCGCATCTTATAGATGTTGAATACGGGAATGATCTTAATGGACTTTATGTCCGGCCATGCAAGGGTCAGGTTTTTGCCAAGCTCAATCACCACCACTTTGTCTTTTCCAATAGCCACGCGCCTCATTACTTCCATCAGGAAAAAGAATACCACAAAGAAAATACAGCCTAAGCTGACGAAAATGAAGATGGCTGCGGTGTTTTTGGGAGTGTTTTCAAATTGAACCGCAAGTGCCAGGGCGACTGCCCATTGAAGAAAGGCAAATCCAAGAAAGAAAAATTTTGCGAAGTAAAATTTTACCGGACTGGCTTGCTTAAGTTTCCCCATCGTTCGTTCCTCCTGTTGTTTACTTTCACAAAGATACGAAGATTGACTTTAAAATGTTACGAAATTGTTACGCGCTATTTGGCGTCTTCTGTTTCCTCTTCGCTCACGTCTTCCCAAATTTCCGGTTCTTCGTTGTGAAGATATTCCAGGATCTTACGTTCAACCTGTTTCAACTTTAAACCTTTAATGTACTTACCGTTACGCGCTAAGATTAAACGACCGGTTTCTTCCGAGATGGCCACAACTAACGTATCGGTGCTCTCCGACATGCCAATGGCCGAGCGGTGCCGTAAGCCATAGTTTGCCGGCAGGTGATCGTTCTCACTTACGGGCAAAACACATCGGGCGGCTTTAATTCTTCCTTTATAAATGATCACCGCACCATCGTGCAGCGGGCTGTTTTTATTGAAGATGGAAATCAACAAGCCTTTTGTTACCTCAGCGTCCAGGGCATCGCCTGTTTGGATGTAGAATTTTAATTCGGAATCGCGTGAGAATACAATAAGCGCACCCGTGCGTGAGGCTTTAAGCATTTTAACACTTTCTGTTACCTGGAGGATATCAAAATCATCGTGATAGGTATGTTTTCCGCTGGCCAGGTTTTTCAGGAAGTTTTCGCGGAACTCCGTTCCGCGGCCGATCACCAATAAGAATTTTCGGATCTCCGGCTGAAACAAAATAATCATGGCCAGCACACCCACGCCCATAAACTGCCCCAGGATGGTGGTAAGCAATTCCATCTGCGCAGCGCGCACGATCAGGTAGATAAAATAGAGCGCCAGAATTCCGAAGAAAATGTTCACGGCAATACTTCCGCGGATCAGCTTATAAACCTGGTAGAGTAAAATGCTCACCAACGCAATGTCGATAAGGTCGACCCACGCAACTTCCAGGAAACCGATTCGGAACAGCAGCACCATGAAGGCAAATGTAAACAGAAGTGCGCAGGCGGTGAAGCGTTTAGCGGTTTAAAACACAAACTTCCTTCAACGCCTTATAGTTGAGCATTCAGCTTAATAACTTCCATGGCTTCTTTAACATCGTGCACACGCAAAATTGCTGCGCCTTTCAACAACGCTGCCATGTTTAGCGCGGTGGTTCCATTCAGCGCATCGTCAGCGGTAACGCCCAGCGTTTCCCGGATCATCGATTTGCGGGAAAGTCCGGCAAGGATGGGCCGGTCCAGGTTTTTGAAATAGTCGAGATGCGCCAGCAACTCAAAGTTCTGATCAATTGTTTTAGCAAAGCCAAAACCCGGATCGATAATAATGTCGTTAACACCGAG
>CAZIGG010000158.1:4119-6141 GCA_964538575.1 uncultured Roseivirgaceae bacterium | reverse complement strand
GGGTAATCACCGTAAGCGATACCGAAATTGTTTCCGCCATGCGGCTGATCTGGGAGCGGATGAAAATAATTGTTGAGCCATCGGCAGCCGTTGCATTTGCTGCGCTGCTGAAAGGCAAAGCCTTGTTCAGCGGAAAGCGGGCCGGGATAATCTTTTCGGGCGGAAATGTCGATCTTGAAAAAGCATTAAGACTTTTTACCAAATAACGTATGGATTTTGAACACCAGTCGGAACCGGTATTGCCATTTGACAGGTTCATCAGGCGCATACTCCGGTACACTTTTTTTTCTTTCCTGCTGCTTGGATTCTCGTTGGGAATTGGCGTGCTGGGGGATCACTACATCAACGACTTGCCCTGGATTGATGCGCTGCTCAATGCCTCCATGATTCTTACCGGCATGGGGCCGATTGATGCCATGAAAAATGATGCTGCAAAAGTATTTGCTTCATTTTACTCAATCTTCAGCGGAGTTGTTTTTTTAAGTACGGTTGCCGTATTCCTTTCACCGGTCGTTCACCGGTTTCTGCACAAGCTGCACGTGGATGAAGATTAAAAAAGAGGCTGTCTCAAAAGTCATTCTGTCTTCGCGGCCCTGCCCGTCCGAATGGATTCATCCGGGCGGATGCCGCGATCTCCATTTGCGTGCTGAATAAGGGGATGCCCGGAATAAGTCCGGCAAGGGTCTCCTAATTTATTTGACTTTTGAGACAGCCTCTTGTATATAAAATCAATCAATAATTATTGACCTGATTTTTTAAACTTATCAAACTGCGAAGGTTCATTCTTACGCGGGAATACATTATCCTCCAGGCTTACATCTGCCGTTTCTCCATTAGGGTCAAGCACAATGTTTACCACCTCTTTATCCTTAACAAAAGTTTTGGTTGCAACATTTTCATTCAACCGCCAGATTTCAGCCGGAAGGCGCTCGATTTCTTTGGTGCCGTCTTTAAACGTCCACTCAATAATAACCGGCATCACTAACCCGCCCTTGTTGGCAAACGTTACTTCATAGATGTTCTTGCCGTCAAGCTTGCCAATAATCGCTTTATCATCAATGCGGTTCCGAAAGTCTCCATATGAACTTTCGGGTGTATGGGTTACCGTTAGCGGCTGCGGGCCAGCGCTGAAGTCCAGCATGCCTGATCCTCCTTTGGTAAGATCACCTTCCTTCGCTTTAATTTTTTTATTCTCAACGCTTTTGGTTTCTGTGCCGGTCTTAAACCACTTTACGTTGTCGATAGACTGGTTATTGTAATCGGTTGTATAAAACCAGCCGCGCCAGAACCAGTCAAGATCAACCGCGGAGGCATCTTCCAGGGTTCTGAATAGATCAGCCGGTTTGGGATGCTTGAAAGCCCAGCGTTCGCAATATTCCTTGAATGCTCTGTCAAAAAGCTCGGGTCCCATTACTGTTTCACGAAGAATGTTCAGTGCTGTGGCACATTTGCTGTACTGCTCATTTCCAAAATTTGAACGCACAACACTTTCCGAGTTAACCATGAGCGGGCGCTGCAGGGCCGGGTCGCTTTTCATGTACGGAACAATCATAGGCGCAGGGCCTCTTCGCGCTGGCATGTCAGGATAATATATGGTTTGTGTGAGGTGCTGAATAAATGTATTCAACCCTTCATCCATCCAGGTTGTTTCGCGTTCATCGCTGTTGATGATCATCGGGAAGAAGTTATGCCCTACTTCGTGAACAATCACTCCGATCATGCCCCATTTAGTGCGGTCATCATACGTTCCATCATCTTTCGGCCTTCCGTAATTGAAACAGATCATCGGATATTCCATGCCTAAGGAAGCGGCATGAACAGATGTTGCCTGCGGATACGGGTAGTGGATGCTGAATTTTGAATAGCCTAATAATGTATTGCGTACAGCTTTGGTTGATTCCTTTTCCCAAAGCGGATTGCCTTCTTTGGGATAGTACGACATTGCCAGCGTTGTCTTGTCGGCAATTTTTACAGCCTGTGCATCCCAAATGAATTTTCGCGAGGTGGCAAACGCAAAGTCGC
>CAZIGG010000158.1:0-4019 GCA_964538575.1 uncultured Roseivirgaceae bacterium | reverse complement strand
TTTACAGCCTGTGCATCCCAAATGAATTTTCGCGAGGTGGCAAACGCAAAGTCGCGCACATTATCGGCTGTGAACTTCCAGGTTTTCTTTTGCTTCGATTTTGTTTTCTCGCGCTGTTCAGCCTCCTGTTGTGTACAAATAATGACCGGCTTATCAAACGATGCGTTGGCCTGCCCGAATCGTTTATACTGTTCAGCAGTTAAAACTTCTTTCAGGTTTTGTACCATGCCTGTTCCGGCAACAATGTGATCGGCAGGGACAGTCAGGTTAACCTGGTAATTTCCGAAAGACAACGTAAACTCACCCTGCCCCCAGAATTGTTTGTTTTGCCAGCCGACCAAATCATCGTACACGCACATGCGCGGAAACCATTGCGCTATAATGTATAAATGGTTGCCGTCTTTAGGGAAATACTCCATGCCGCTGCGGCCGTCATTGGGCGTAATTTTTTTAACGCGATCGTTAATGTTGAACGACCACTCGATGGAAAATGAAATTTTCTGACCGGTTGTTAACGGCTGCGCCAGGTCAACGCGCATCATGGTTTGATTGATGAAATAGGGCATCGCTTTTCCGGAAACATCTTTTACCGATTTGATTTTGAACCCTCCGTCAAAATCATGTAACCCTGCATTGGCAGCAATGGTTTGTGTGTTGATTACATCCGGAACCGTGTTGGTGGCCGTCTTTAATGTATTGTTTCCTTTTTCATTGATGTTCTGATCCAGTTGCAGCCAGAGATACGTTAAGGCATCCGGTGAATTGTTCGTGTAGGTGATCACCTCCGAACCCGTGATGCTTTGATTTTCATCATTCAATTCGGCATCGATAACATAGTCGGCCTGCTGTTGCCAGTACTTCGGCCCCGGGGCTCCCGAGGCGCTGCGGTATTCATTAGGTGTCGGCAGCAGTTGATCGAGCTGTTCGAATTTGCCCTTCCAGTTGGTATCCTGCGCGAACGCTGTAACAGAAGTTAATATCAGGCAGATGATGAGAATTGAATTTTTCATAGGTTAAGGTTGAGATTACCAGAAAATTTTGTCTTTCATCAGCAGTAAAGCCATTCCGGCAACGGCAGATGAAACAACGATCTTCCAGTCTCTTCGGTTTACGGTAAAAAGATCGACTAAAATAAAAGATAAGATCAGAAAGATGCTAACGATAATTATTTGACCCAACTCCAAACCGATGTTAAAGGCAAATAACCGGGATACAATGCCGCTGTCTTTCCCTAAAATGCTCTTTAAATAATTTGAAAATCCAAGTCCGTGGATCAATCCGAAAAACAGCGCGTAGCCATAATTGATATAAGTCGTTCGGTCCGAAAGCTCTGTGCGCCTGAAAATATTGGAGCCCGCGGTAATGAAAATCGTAACCGGGATCAAAAACTCGATCAGCTCCTGGTTAACGGATATAATCTTAAGGGTAGATAAGGCGAGTGTAATGGAATGCCCGATGGTAAAAGCGGTTACCAGGATCAGCACTTTTTTCCAGTCGCGCATAAGATATACCGCGCAAAGCGCCACTATAAAAAGAATATGATCGTACCCGTTTTTGTAATCGAGGATATGATCCTTCCCCAACTGGAAGTAAAGTTCAAATTGACTCATAGAATCAGGTCAGCGCAGCGCGAAATGCAAGTATACGGGTTTTATTAACTAATTTTATGTCCCGATATAAGCCCTGTACGCGAAATGCCGCTCATCTCAATTTTTTTGTCATCGGTTTTGATTCTTTTGCATCCGCTTCACATTTCGGTTACTGAAATTACATGGGATGAAAAGGAAAAAGAGCTGGAGATCATGCTCCGCATTTTCACGGACGATCTTGAGCTTGCCGTTCGCGGCACAAAGAACGATGCAGAACTTAATTTGTTAAGTCCTTTAAACACCACAACCGATAAACTTGCGTGGGAATATTTACAGCCGAGGATTAAGCTTACGGCAGACGGAAAACCCCAGGCTGTTAAATACCTCGGCCACGAAACGGATGAGGATGTGCTTATTTTTTATATCCAGGTGCAGCCGGTAAAAAAGTTTACCACCATCGGCATTACGAACAGCATCCTTACGGAACTTTATGAAGATCAGGCTAACCTGGTTAACATGACCGTGAACGATGAAACAAAAAGTTTAAGGCTCATGCGGAACAATCCTTCCGGCAGGCTTTCGTTTGATCTGAAAAAATAAACCCGCATGAAATATTTTCTCCCGTTTTTACTTGTTGGCATGTTCCTCCTTTCATCCTGCGGAAACGAAGAAGAGCAGGGGTGTGCATTTATCCCTGACACTTCGGGACTGGAAGTTGAAATGAAGCTTACTTCATTATCCGATTCATTGGCTGCCGTAACCTCAAAGGCAGCGCTGGTGAAAATACTGGATGGTCATAAAATTCTGCGCGAGATTTTCTTTAAACGAGCGCAATACCCGAATGATTCAGCTTTCATTAACGAGTTATACAGGCGGTTTACCAACATTCACCTCGATACGCTTGCGATGGAAGTGAAACGCGTATTTGGAAACGAAGAGAAATTAAAAGAAGAGCTTACACAAGCGTTCAAAAACCTGAAGTACTATTACCCCGGGATACAGGTGCCCAGGATAGAAACGGCAATCAGTGGTTTTGAAACCGATATGTACGTGAGCGACTCATTAATTATTATCGGGCTCGATTATTATTTGGGCAAAGGCGCGAAGTTCCGCCCCAACATGTACGATTACATGCTCCGGCAATATAACCCGGAGAACATTGTGCCGTCTGTTATGTTGATTTATGGTATTGATTCCAGGATCAACCACATGGATGGAGACAACAAAACGGCTTTGGCCGATATGATTGCCTATGGCAAGTCATTCTATTTCGCCAAGCAAATGATTCCCTGCACACCCGATAGTATTTTCATCTGGTATTCTCCGAAAGAAATGACAGGCGCCTGGAAAAATCAGGATCTCATCTGGGCAAGAATAATTGAAGATAAGCTGCTGTACTCCACCAGTCATGTATTGAAGCAGCAGTATTTAGGTGACCGTCCGAAAACCGCGCAGGTAGGCCCCGATTGCCCGGGCCGGATTGCGCAGTGGGTTGGCTGGCAGATTGTGAAGAGCTATATGAAAGAACATCCTGATCGGTCGCTTCCTGATCTTATGAATAGCGGCAACGCTGACAAGCTTTTCGAAAGCTCCAAATACAAGCCAAAGCGAAGGTGATTTTTTCGGAGAGCAGCGTATCTTTGACCTCCTTTTAAAAATTTAAAGACATGCGTAAAAAGATCGTAGCCGGAAACTGGAAAATGAACAAAACCCTGCACGAAGCAAACACACTTGCTTCGGAAGTGCTGGGGATGGTGAATGACGAAGTAAAGGGTGATGTTAACGTAGTTTTCTGTACTCCGTTTCCATATTTACAATCGGTTAAAACCATTGTTGGAAAGAGTAATACAATTTCAGTTGCCGCGCAGAACTGCAGTGAGCATGAATCGGGTGCGTACACCGGTGAAACATCGGCAGCCATGCTGAAGTCGATGGATATTCCGTACGTAATTCTCGGCCACAGCGAACGCAGGCAGTATTTCGGTGAAGATGGAAAACTCCTCGCGAAGAAAGTTGATGTTGTGCTGAAGCATGGTTTGTCTCCCATTTTTTGCTGCGGTGAAGTTTTGGAAGTCCGTGAAAAGGGCACGCATGAACAATTAGTGAAGCAGCAGGTTGAGGAAAGCCTGTTTCATTTGGATGCGGAGAGTCTGCAAAAAGTAGTGATCGCATACGAACCCGTTTGGGCAATCGGCACCGGCAAAACAGCAACGTCACAACAGGCGCAGGATATGCACGCGGTAATCCGCAAGCACATTGCCGTGAAATACGGTCAGGCTGTAGCCGATAACATCTCTATATTATATGGAGGAAGTGTAAATGCAGCCAACGCAAAAGAACTTTTTGCAAATGCCGATGTAGATGGCGGCCTCGTAGGCGGTGCTTCCCTAAAATCACGCGAGTTTACAGAAATCATTAAGGCAATTTGAA
>CAZIGG010000157.1:0-6151 GCA_964538575.1 uncultured Roseivirgaceae bacterium | reverse complement strand
AGCTTGGTGCGGCTGTTCCGGATATCATCGTGCAAAATTCACCGGACTGGATAGCGAAAGGAACTGACGACCAGTTGAAAGCTGCCGTGGATGAGTTGCTTAAACAATTGGTTTCGGGGAAATAATTTGGGTGCTGAAAAGGCAGTTAATGGCCGGTTAATGTGATCGCTGCGGTAAGCACGGGATCATTGCGGGTGATCAAATCGTGTCGGGTATTTAATACTTCAATATCCACCGGTGTTCCTGTACCTTCGTAACACTTCATATCGGCTGAAAAGTAACGTTCGTTGGAAAGTGAAGCGTACCAGCCATTGGGAAGCTTAAAGCCGTACATGTCGGAATAGATGCCCATTGAATTTTCACCAATAATTTTTGTTTCAGGTAACGCTTTCATAATCATGGCAAATACGTCTGCAGCACTGGCCGTTTGATCGTTGGTTAAGACAGTTACGGGTTTATTGAAAATTTTGCCTTGTGGTTCGATATACCAAGCCTTGAGCGGACTAAAATCTTCGTAGCCACCCGTCCGGACTTGCTTATAATGCCCTAATATCTTTTCATCAGTAAACCGGCCCGCAACTGCGTAGGAGAATTCATCGTTTCCGCCTTCGTTTATCCTGACATCAATGATGATTTGTTTCGTGTTCTTAAATGTTTCAATAATTGTATCGATGAACGTTCCCGCAAGCGCAGCATCTTTTTGAGGTGCATCTTCAGTTTTACTGGTAACATAGCATCGTACGAACCTGATGTAACCGGTATTTTCAGACTGGCAATAATAGAAAAGCGGTACACCATCTTTTTTTGGACCGGCTGATTTCATCGAACCAAATCCGTTTTGGTGTAATGTCTGATCAACCATTTTCCAGAAGCTTTCCTGTACGGCCTCGTCAGGAAATTCACTTAAAAAACGTGAAGCCTTTGTTGAAGTAAATTCCTTGTATGACCTGTTATGGGGAAAAACAAGGTTTATATGATCATCCTGAAAAGGTTTTACCATGGCCGATAAAATAGTGAACAAGCTGTCATCGGATGTTGACGCTGTAACGCGTGGCCGAAATCGTTTATAAGAATCCTGCCAGTCGACTTTTCGAAGCGTAAAAAAAGCGTAATGGTCTTCGAAGGTTTGCCAGAATGACTCAAATGTTTTTTCGGGAAGCGATGGGGCCGGATGTTGCGGTAAAGATGCCGGATTGAATTCACCTGTAAAAACTATGCGGCAGCCTGTTACCAGGAGCACGAATAAAATAAGCGGTTTGCCATACTTCATCACCGTAAGATGAAACACTGTACGATAAAGTTTTAAAAATGGATCAGATTACTGAAAATGATACAGGAAAACCAAAATCGCGTTAAAGGCGGGTTTTGCACTATCCTTTATCTCCAGCGTAACGTCCACCTCAAACTTGGTGATGCCTCTTAGGTTGACAATCGAATGCAGCTTGGCGCGCATGCGCACCTCGCTGTTTACCAGCACTGCCTGGTTGAACTTCAGGCTGGCGATGCCGTAGTTGATCATCATCTTCACATTCCGGAACTCGGCAATCTGATCCCATAAATGCGGAACTAATGAAAGGGTTAGGTATCCATGCGCAATCGTACTCTTGAAGTCCGTTTCTGCGGCTGCGCGTTTGGGATCGGTGTGGATCCACTGGTGGTCGAGCGTGGCATCGGCAAACTGGTTGATCTGCTCCTGCGTAATCTTCAGGTACTCGGATACGCCAAGTTCTTTACCTTTGTATGTTTCAAATTCTGCATAGCTGCTGATCAGGAGGGGCATGGATTCTCAGGTTTGCACTAAAATAGTGAAATTTGAAATGGATAGTTTTCATCGCGATGGCAAAAAAACAAAGCTTTTCATTTGAGGCCCGGCTGGCCGAATACAAGGACATGCTGGTGTCCACTGTTGTGGAAATACCCATTGATGTCGTAAAAAAGCTTCCTGCCGGCAGGGTAAGGGTAGAAGGGAAGCTGAACCAGGTGCCTTTCAACCTCGCTATCCAGTCAAAAAAGAACGGTACGAAGTACCTGAGCGTAAGCCAGGCAATGCGAAAATCAGCCGGAGTAAAGCCGGGCGACAAGGTGAAGGTGAGCTTTGTGCTTGTTGACCCGGATAAGCTCGACCTTCCCGAAGAAATGGAAGCCGTACTGGCGCAGGACGATGAAGGCGCAAAAAAATGGAACAAGCTGACAGTCGGGCTGCAACGGAGTCTTGTTCACTACATCAACAGCTCAAAGAATGTGGACGTGCGGATTGAACGCGCGTTGTTCCTGATTAACAAAGTGAAATCAGGCGCATACAATAACCGGATGAAAGAGTAATGGCAACGATCATTAAAGAGATACCCACCGTGAAGCCGGAGATCGGAACGGAAGTGCTGACTTCTATCGATCCGAACTCGCTTACGGATTCTTACGTCTACGTGCATTGCCATTATCAAAATGAATACGATGAAATGTTCATCCGCGTGTGGCGTTCAACATTTTTAATCGACCGTACATCCGATTCACGCGCGCAGCTTGTGCACGCAGAAAACATTTCGTACGCCCCGCAATGGACGTACATTCCCGGCAAACAACTGTACACGTTTTTGCTGATCTTTTCTGCACTGCCAAAAGATTGTAAGGTATTTGATCTGGTGGAAGACATCCCGCAAGCCGGAGGCTTCCACGTTTCAGGCATCTCACGCAATGAACAGGACGTTTACCACGTAACAATAGAATAAGTTTATAACTTCTAACTTTCGAACCTCGAACCTCAAACTTCGAATCTCTAACCTCGAACTTCTAACCTCCAACCCCGAATTGAGCTATCCCATCTTAGACGTAATTCCTTTACTAAAAGAAAAGCTTCCGGTTCACCCGATAGTAATTCTTCAGGCTCCGCCCGGAGCGGGAAAGAGTACAGTGCTTCCGTTAGAGTTATTAAACGAACCCTGGCTTGCGGGTAAAAAAATAATTATGCTCGAACCGCGCAGGCTTGCCGCACGTTCAGTCGCCATGCGCATGGCCGGCTTGCTGAACGAAGAAGCGGGAGAGACCATCGGTTATCGCGTTCGCTTTGAAAATAAAGTAAGCGCCCGAACCCGCATTGAAGTTGTTACGGAAGGAATCCTTACGCGCATGATTCAAACTGACAATGCACTGGAAGGAATGGGTCTTGTTATCTTTGATGAATTCCATGAACGCAGCCTGCAGGCTGATCTTGCTTTAGCGCTCACGCACCAGGTGCAAAGCTTGTTGAGGAATGATCTTCGCATCCTCATCATGTCCGCAACATTAGATGGTGAAAGAATTTCTGAGCGGCTGGGTAATGCACCCATCCTTACGAGTGAGGGGAGACAATACCCGGTAACAATGATCCATGTTCCAACAGAAAAGGAAGACAGGTTAGCGACATCGGTTACCCAAACCATTTTAAAAGCACTGCGCGAGCAGAAGGGAGATATGCTGGTATTTCTTCCGGGTGCGGGTGAGATTAATCGTGTTGAGCAGCAGTTAACGGAAGCCAATGTTGGCGCGATCATTACTCCCTTATACGGTGATCTTCCCTTTAAGAAACAACAGGAGGCAATTATGCCCGATGCCGGAGGCGCAAGAAAAATTGTACTCGCTACTTCCATTGCTGAAACCTCATTAACTATTGAAGGTATTACTACCGTAATCGACAGCGGGTATGCACGCGTTCCAAGATTTGATCCGCGCAGCGGCCTTACCCGGCTTGAAACCATCCGCGTTACAAAAGATGCTGCCGATCAGCGTGCCGGACGGGCGGGGCGTTTGGGTCCGGGTGTTTGTTACCGGTTATGGTCATCAGCAACAGAACGCATGCTGCAGCCCTCGCGGCAACCGGAAATCCTGGAAGCCGATCTTACAACACTTGTGCTGGAGCTGGCGCAGTGGGGCATTCAGAATGTTGATCAGTTAAGCTGGATCACGATGCCTCCTTCCGGGGCAATAAGTCAGGCGAAAGAACTTTTACATGCGCTGGATGCGCTCGAAGAAAACAAGATCACACTTCGCGGAAAAGAAATGCTCAGGCTCCCCACGCACCCGCGTCTTGCGCACATGCTGCTGGTGAGCGAAGAAAAAGCGCTGGCTACGGATGTTGCATCTATCCTGGAAGAACGTGATCCGCTTCCGCGGGAAAGCGGCAGTGACCTGAGCCTGCGTGCAGAAGTGTTAAGAAAGTGGCGGGCAGGTGAACGCGTGCATGCAGAACGTTCGGTGCTTGAACGCATTGAACGGTTGGCGTTAGCCTGGCGCAAGCTGTTTAAAATTTCTGCCGACAATACCGCCCCGGTTGATGAAGAAGTTGGAAGGCTGATCATGGAAGCGTATCCGGAGCGCATTGCGCGCCAGCAGGAAAAGCAGGGCATTCGTTATAAGCTGGCAAACGGAAGAACGGCATCTTTACCGCAGCACGATCCGCTGATGCGCGAAGAATGGCTGGCAATTGCTGATCTGGATGCCGGTGCAAAAGAAGGAAAGATTTTCCTGGCCGCTCCGGTCAATAAAGAGTATCTGCTTAAGCATGCGCGTGAACAGGAAGTTGTAAAGTGGGATACCGAACGCGGTATGATCACGGCACAGCTTGAAAGCCGGATTGGGAACGTAGTGATTGCAACAAAGCCGCTGCAAAAAATTCCGGACGAGCTTCGGATGAAAATTTTATGCGAGGCTGTCCGGGAGGAAGGATTGAAGCTCCTGAACTGGAATGAGAATAACACACAATGGCAGGCGCGGGTGCTGAGCCTGCGGGTATGGCGTAAGGATGAATCCTGGCCGGATGTAAGCGAAACTGCCTTGCTGAAAACTTCAGAAGAATGGCTTGCTCCGTTTCTGGGTTCGGCAAACAGGCGCAGCGACCTCCAGCGTCTGGAAGTTCAGCCCATGCTCGATGCAATTTTATCGTGGGAGCAGCAGCAGGCATTGAATAAGCTTGCGCCCGTCAAACTCCCGGTACCCAGCGGTTCACAAATAGGGATTCAGTATTTTCAGGATGGCGCTCCGCCTGTTATGGAAGTGCGCTTACAGGAAATGTTCGGCTTGCCGGAAACACCGGTGATCAATGACGGCCAGACTAAAATTCTTCTGCATTTATTATCGCCCGGTTATAAACCGGTGCAGGTAACGCAGGATTTGAAAAGCTTCTGGCATACAACCTATCATGAAGTCCGTAAAGAATTGCGCATGCGCTACCCGAAGCATCACTGGCCCGAAGATCCGTGGACGGCTGAGGCGGTAAGGGGAGTGAAAAGAAAGAAAAATTGAAGGGGAACAGATAACGTACAGCCGTGCAAAGACTACAACAATGGAATTGGGTTGCTAAACATTTTATATATTGAACAGGTTTACGGCAATCTTCACCACAAGTTATACTGCGCTAAAGCCCTTCTATGAATTTGGGATGGTTTTTTTAATGCCATTTACACTTCCTTGGGGAAAAGCGCAAAAAATACCCCCTAAAAATTGCCCTTTCTATGTAAATGGCCAATTACAGCACCCACTGATAAATGAAAAATATATGTAATTGCATATATTGAGGTGTTGTAGGTAAGGCGGTCGGACGACTCAAGAGAACACAAAAAAAACAAGATGAAATCATATTTTAATAAACAAGGTATTTTAACTACACTAATTATAATTAGTGCATTAGCCATATTTACCTTTCCTTCTTGTGATGAAGAGGACGAACCAGTAACAACCGACAATTACTATGTGAAATATGTTATAAAAGGTAACGGTGCTTATGGTCGCTTTAGTAATTGGACAGTCACTACAGATCAAGGAAAATATACCAATAGCGGTACTCAGGTGAGTTTCTGGACCCAAACATATGGACCTGTAAATAAAGGATTTGAATGTAATGTTCAGATTGGTAATTACATAAATGGAGCCCCCACTATTGAAATACAAGTTTCAAAAAACCAAGAACCATTTGCAATAAAAGTAAATACAACGGGTAACTCAGCATCATATACTATTGATTTTTGAACTGTTGGTTAAATATTAACATAAAAGCTATTTGCATCGGTAGACTTGAGACAATATAACAAAAAATAAAAAGGCCAGCCTCTAACTTCCGCGCCTTGAACTGGCGCGGAAGTTAGAGGCTGTGTAAAAACTAAAATTCTCTCAATTAAAGTTA
>CAZIGG010000156.1:0-6152 GCA_964538575.1 uncultured Roseivirgaceae bacterium | reverse complement strand
GCTAACCCTGCAGCTCGTCTAAAAGCTCTTTCAATTTGACTAAGTGATTGCCATAGAGCTTTTTCAGGTAAAAATTGGTAATCAGCCCCGTACAGAGGAAGAATGCAGCCGCAAGAACCAACAGGATGATGATCGTTTTCGGCTGGCTCACGTGGTCAATAAAATTATCCATCCCGCGCTCTATAGCGCCAAATAATATCCCCAAACAAAAGTAAACCGGAAACAGCACAGCATAACTTCGCTTATAAAAAATTATATAAAGTGTAAGTCGTTCATACAAATGCCTGAGGTTGGTTTTGATGTTCTCGGCCGAATCGTCAAAACGCTGTAGCAGCAATAACTTTTTCACATAGTAAAAGAGGAAAGCCGCAAATAATAGCAGCATGGAAATGATGGTCCACATAATGGCGCCCGCCTCCAGTGTGATGGTATACACGCCAAGTGCAATGCTTGAGGCAATGGTAAAGATGAGTTCAACCCAAACATTTCGTTTAAGCTTGTTGATGATCGAATGGCTTTTGCCTTGCAGCATCAGGGCGATCTCCGATTCCTTTTTAGGTTCGTAACCCTGCTCATGGCTTTTCCAAATCTGCTTCAAATCTTCAAGTTCTTCCATAGCGTTCAGCGTATGAGGGTTCGTATTTTTTCGCGGATGCGGTTCATCCGCACCCGAACATTATTTTGTGTGATGCCGATGTTCTCAGCGATTTCATCGTAGGGCACTTCGTCAAGCGCCATCATGATCATCGCCCGGTCGATTTCCGAGAGCTGACGAATGGCCCATTGCAGCTTTTGAAAATCCTCTTCAAAGTGATCTTCCGGGTGATCGGAAATGTTGAAGTGAAATTCCTCAAGCTCTTCGGTTTTTATTCTCCGGCCGAGTTTGCGCAGGCCTGAGATCGCGGTATTCAGCGCAATGCGGTACATCCACGTGGTGATCTTCGCTTCGCCCCGGAACGTTGGAAACGATTTCCAGAGCTGCAGCACAATTTCCTGGAACAGGTCGTTGCGCAGTTCCTTGTCTGTTTCGTACAGGATACAGACCTTGTGAATCAGGCCCTGATTCTCGTTAATGAGCTTAATAAACGATTTCTCCTGTTCTTCGGTCAAGGCAGCGGATTGATTCGATAGGTCGAAAATAGTAAAAGATAATTACAGGAAGCTCATTTTTTAACAGGAGTTACTCCTGTAAATTTATTTACATCTTTCCTTCTTTGTATATTAGACATAGCGTCTATGGCCAACAGCTTAAAGAAAACCATCCGGAATTTTTTCGGAACAACCCGCGCCCAAACCAATGGGTTTGTCGGGCTGCTGTTTGTTATCACGATTGCTGTTTTTTCGCAGCCGTTAACGCGCTGGTGGGTGAGCACGCGGCCTCAGGATTTTTCAAAAGACGCGGCCATGCTTGACAGTCTCACGCGCAATTGGAAAGCTTCAGAAGAAAAGCAGGAGGAAGTTCGGGAAGAAGGGATTGCTATAGCTTATTTCAACTTCGATCCCAACGCTGCCACACCCGAAGAGCTCAGGTCGCTTGGGTTTTCAGAAAAGCTTGCAACCCGAATCGTAAACTACCGCACGAAAGGCGGAAAGTTCAGGATCAAAGCTGATTTGATGAAATTGTACGGAATGGATTCTTTGCTGTACGAAAAGATTGCCCCATACATTCAGTTGCCTGATCAGTTCGAGAAACCAAAATTTGAAAAGAAGGAGTTTGCTGACCGCACGAAACCTGCTAAAGAAAAGCCGCAGAAGTTCAACCTCAATGAAGCCGACACCATCCGGCTTGAAAAGATTTATGGAATCGGCCCTGTCCTGGCGAAACGTATTGTTACGTATCGCGATAAGCTGGGCGGTTTTGTTTCGCAGGAACAGCTAAAAGAGGTTTACGGACTGGACACGGCAGTCGTGAAAAAAATAGCCGAAGCCTCATACCTGCCCGATCCGCCAGGCGTTAAAAAGATCAACCTGAATACGGCTGATGAGAGAATACTGGCAGTTCATCCGTATTTTGGGCGAAAGATTGCCAGCGCCATTGTCGCCTACCGGTTTCAGCATGGAAATTTCAAATCGGTTGATGATCTTGGCAAAATCCCGTTGATTGATAAAAATAACCTGGGAAAGATTTTTCCCTACGTAACCGTTGATCCCTAACACGCATCATATCCTCCGCACATATCTCCGGAGGCTCACGAACCTGAGCGGTAATAACCGCTCACTTTTATTATTACGGCTTCACAGCGAACAACTGATGGATTTGCATCAGCTTACGTTTCTGAACCATGAATCTTCTTTTGAGATCATCCGGTCAGTTATTGCGGATAAACCAAAAAAGATTTGTGCTGTGCTGGATAGCCGCATGGAAGCCGTTAACCAGGCAAGCGCTAAGCTAAAACGCCTGCAGCGGCTTGATAAGTTTATCTTTGAAGAACGCGGTTCAAATGATCTGCACATTGGCTGGCCGATGATCCGCGGAAAGTTTTCCGATGGCACACCTGTCCGCTGCCCGTTATTGTATTTCCCGGTTTCCATTGTGGAGGAAAATAATCATTGGGTTCTGCAGCCGCGGGAGGATGCCGGTGTTACGCTGAACAAATCGTTCCTGCTGGCATACTCCTTCTACAACAAGGTTGCACTGAATGATGACTTACCGGAAACAACTTTTGACGATTTCGACAAAGACAGTACGGTGTTCAGAACACAGCTTTATCAACTATTGAAAGATTCAATTGAACTGAACTTCAATCCGGATACGTTTACCGATGAGCTTACACCTTTTGAAGAATTCAGGAAAGAAGACTTCGAAAAGCAGCACAAAGAAGGTGAGCTGAAATTATTCCGCGAAGCGGTGCTTGGTGTTTTTCCGCAGGCTGGCTCTCAGCTTGTGCCGGATTATCTGAAGCTGATCGAAAGCGAATCGTTCACTGACCTGGAAGAATTTTTTTCGCAGCGCATTCTGGATTCCGGCAAACCGATTGGGCGCTGGGTTTCATCTGTTAAGGAGGAAAAGATCCACACGCCTTTTCCGCAGGATGCGTATCAGGAACATACTTTACGAGTTGTTAAAGATGGCCGTTCGGTTGTTGTGCAAGGCCCGCCCGGCACGGGCAAATCGCAATTAATTGCCAACCTGATTGCGGATGGAATTGCGTCCGGGAAAAAAATCCTGATGGTTTGCCAGAAACGGGTGGCGCTGGATGTAGTGTATGAGCGATTAAGAAAAACAGGACTTGAAGATTTCCTCGGACTTATTCATGACTTCCGCAACGACAGAAAGGTCGTGTATCAAAAGATCGCACGGCAAATCGATCATATTGAAGATTTTAAAGCGCAAAACAGAAGTGTAGACGTCATCCAGTTGGAGCGAAGATTTTTACAGGTATGCCACACGATCGATCAGTTGGTGGAAGAACTTGAAGAATTCCGCACGGCATTGTTTAATGAACATGAGTGCGGCATCAGTATAAAAGAATTGTACCTCACGTCCGATCCGCATGCGAAATCGGTTGACCTGCGCCAGCAATACCGGCAATTCAATTTTTCAACCCTTCAGGATTTTGTTCCGAAGCTTAAAAGTTTTGTGCGCTATGCTTCGTTTTTTGAGCGGGAGAATTATCCGTGGAAAAACAGGAGATCATTTTCTTCCTATGCGCTGCATGAACTTCGCACACTGGAGCAAACCGTTCAGCATGTGGTTGACTTTCAAAACCAGGTAAGGGACGAACTGCATACTATTCTGAATGCTTCCCTGAATCTGGAGGATAGCGAATCATTACACGCCCGAAAAAATGACGCGGATGAAATTTTAACACTGCTCGACAGCGATAAGAAGTATGAATATTTTCAACGCCTGATTGCGGAACAGGAAGAGGGGATAACACCGGAATGGCTCGAAGCCATGGAGCTTTCCTGCGTGAATTGTTACGATGAAGACGGGATCGAGGCAACGTTGAACATGCAGCAAATCGTGGCAGCACAGCTTGCGTTGCATAAACGCATGGAAGCACAAGGCAACATTTTTAAAATTCTCCGGTGGAGGCTGTTTGCCAAAGACCGGTTTTTTCTTAAGCGGGTGCTGATTTCCAACAACCTGAAAGGGAATAAGCAGGGCCTGAGGTTGCTGGAAAGACGAATTGATAACCGGCTTAACCTGGAGCATCAACTTACGCTGCTGCGCGAGAGAAGATCGTTTACGGATGTTCCGGTGCCGGACGAAAACGTTGCGAAAATCAAAACCTGGTTTGTCCGCCAGGAAAAAGCATTGCGCGCGAAGCTGGCGCTTCACTCAATTCGTGAATTGCGGAAAATTATCTATGTTCAGAAGCTGTCGTACGGGCAGTTTATAACATTAATCCGCGCGGTGTTTGAGGTAATTGGAAAAATTCCGGCACAGCGTGCACAATGGGAACAATACCTTACTCCGTTTCAGATTCGTATGCTTGCTAATAAACCCGAACAAGTCCAGGAATTTATAAAATCACTGCGGGAGGATTTTGATAACCTGGTGGAGTTTGATACCCTGAAAAAATCGTTGCAGGTTCATGAAACAGAAGTGATCGCAAGGCTGTACGATGAAATCGGGGAATGGGATGTTATCCGGACAGAAGACTTGTTTCAAAACAGCATACGGCTTGCCTGGATTGAACACCTTGAAATAAAATATCCGGTATTGCGCGCGGTGTCAACGTTTAAGATGGAAGAGATGGAAACATCCCTCCGGAAAAACGTAACCGAAAAGCAGGCACTGAGCAAGGAAATTTTAAAAATCCGGGCGAGAGAACGCATTTATGAACCCATCGAATACAACCGGCTGAACAACCGGGTTACGTATCGCGACCTGCATCACCAGGCTACCAAGAAGAAAAAAATCTGGCCGGTGCGTAAAGTAGTTGCAGCATTTGCCGAAGAACTTTTTAACCTCATGCCGTGCTGGATGGCTTCCCCCGAAGCGGTGTCCGCAATCTTCCCGATGGAGCAGTTGTTTGACCTGGTGATTTTTGATGAAGCTTCGCAATGTTTTGCCGAACGCGGCATTCCGGCCATGTACCGCGGCAGGCAGGTTGTGATTGCGGGCGATGATAAACAACTGAAGCCTTTTGAGTTGTATCAGGTGCACTGGACGGAAGATGAAATGGAGCAACCCGACCTGGAAGTAAGTTCATTGCTGGAGCTTACTGGCAGATATCTGCCTACTGTTCATCTGCGAGGACATTACAGAAGTCAATCGTTGCCGTTGATTGAGTTTTCGAACAAGTTTTTCTATGAAGGCCGGCTTAAGCTGCTGCCTGATAAAGAAATTATTAACAGGCAGGATACGCCCATCACATTCCATAAAGTGAAAGGTGAGTGGTCAGACAATACCAACCTGGTGGAGGCGATAGCGGTGGTTGATTTTGCGCTGTACATGATCCAAAAATTTCCGGAGAAAGAGGTGGGGATCATTACGTTTAACGCTCCGCAGCAGGTGATGATCATGGATTTGATCGAAGAAAAAGCGAGCCGTGAAAGCTTCGTCATCCCCTCAACACTCTTTATCAAGAACATTGAGAGTGTACAAGGCGATGAAAAGGATGTGATTATTTTCTCGATTGGTTATGCGCCCGATAAAAAAGGAAAGTTCAGCATGCAGTTTGGCAGCCTGAATGTTGCGGGTGGCGAGAACCGGTTGAATGTTGCCGTTACGCGGGCAAGAGAAAAGATCATCGTCTTCTCCAGTATCGAACCGGAAGATTTAAAATTGCAGGGCATTAAAAATGAAGGCCCGAAGCTGCTGAAGAAATACCTGGAATATGCCCGTGCTGTTTCGGAAGACAAGGTTAAAGGTTATGAACATCAGCCCCATCAGTATTCCTCCGGCTGGTACCTGAACCGGCATTTGGTTAACTCCGGTGTGTTGAAATATCCGCAGTTGTCATTTTCGCTGAATGAAATGCCGTTTACGGATATCGCGGTGAGGGAAAGCAGCAATTATCACGGAGTTGTGCTGACGGACGATCAGGTTTATCAGTCCAGCCTTACGGTGAAAGAACCGCATGCCTATACGCCAGCTTTATTGGAACAAAAGCACTGGCAGTATCATCGCGTATTCAGCCGGAACTGGTGGAGCAATCAGCAGCGAACGGAGGATGAACTGGTGAAGTTTATTTATCAGG
>CAZIGG010000155.1:0-6246 GCA_964538575.1 uncultured Roseivirgaceae bacterium | reverse complement strand
TTACGGAAGTAAACATCAAAACAAAAAAGCCGGTGATCTTTGGAGTGTTAACTACACTTAATCAACAACAGGCAATCGATCGTGCCGGTGGAAAGCTTGGCAACAAAGGCGAAGAAGCTGCGCTGACTGCAATTAAGATGCTGGAGTTTAAATAGTTGTCCCTTAAAAAGCCGAATGGGTTTTATTTTCTGATAAAAAGAATAGAAATGAGTTGTTAAAATCTGCAAGAAAATCGATTTTCATATCGAAAACCTTGCAGATTTTTTATGCTCTCTAAACGATCTTCTCCTTCTCAGCTCAGTTTTTACAGCACCTTTGAAGAGCAACTGAGCCACCGTCATCCGCTGTATATTTTAGCTAATGAAATCCAGTGGGATATATTTGAAAAAGCTTTTGCCAAGCTGTATTCCGAAGAGGGTCGTCCGGCCAAACCGATCCGGTTGATGGTGTCGTTGTTGATGCTTAAACACGTTCGTAACCTGAGCGATGAGGGCGTTGTAGAGCAATGGTTCGAAAATATCTACTACCAATATTTTAGTGGTGAAAGATCGTATGCCTGCGGAGTTCCTTGTGAGGCCAGCGAGCTTGTACATTTTAGGAACCGGATCGGTGAGGAAGGGATTGAGTTAATTTTTAAAGAAAGCATCCGTGTAAACGGTAAAGATGGCGGTGAGCAGGAAGCGACTACCGACACGACTGTTCAGGAAAAGAATATCACCTATCCAACAGACAATAAGCTGCACCGTAAGATCATTAAAAAGTGTGTTGGTATTGCCACCCGGGAAGGCATAGAACTTCGCCAGCGCTATACCCGCACGATGAAGAAACTCTTACTGGAGCAGCGGTTTAGAACCCACCCGAAAAATAAAGGCAGAGCCCGCAAGGCAGACCGAAAAGTAAAAACGATTGCCGGAAGGCTGGTGCGGGAGTTAGAACGCAAACTTGCCCCGGGCTTGCATCAGGACACACTTGAGTTATTCAAAAAGGTACTGCTTCAAAAGAAATCCGATAGCAACAAAATCTACAGTTTGCATGAACCGCACATCCAGTGCATGACCAAAGGTAAGGAACATAAGAAGTACGAGTTTGGCAGCAAGGTGAGCATCATCACCACCAAAACAACAGGCGTTATTATTGGGGCGCTTAACATTGAAAAGAATGTGCACGACAGTAAAACATTACAACCGGCTATTGAGCAACAACAGCGATTAACGGGCATCATGCTAAAAAACAATTTTGTTGACCGCGGTTACCGGGGGGTAAAGGAAGTACTGGGCACAACCATTACCATTCCCGATAAGTCAGCCAAACAAAGGACTGCTTACCAAAAACAAAAACTTCGCAAAGGGTTTAAGCGTAGGGCTGCCATCGAACCCAAAATTGGCCACCTCAAACAAGACCATCGCCTAAGCCGGAACTTTTACAAAGGAATAAAAGGGGATAACATTAATGTTATGCTAGCTGCTGCGGGCATGAACTTTAAACGAATGCTAAACAAGTGGAAAATAAATCCACTTGTCTTTTTGGCTCAACTTTTTAGAGCACTTGAAGGATTCTATAAAAATCAATTTTTACTAAAAATGAGTTTTTAAGGGACGACTAAATAGCTTTATAATACCCGACAGGTGTATATCTTGAAGCGATTGTTCCGGAGGGAAAATAAAAAACCCCTTGCGGGGCTTTTTTATTCAATAAATACGTCAATCAATCAATACGCTTACCGGTGACGAATTACCAATAACTGATAGGGTCCTTCTTCTGCAACACTGCTTCCAATCAATGCTAGTGTGTAAACACGGCCAGCCACAAGATTTAAGGCAACATCATCCATTACAATATTTCCGTTTGAACTCGTAACAACATCAACAACATAACTGTTGCCAGCTCCGCCAACTGTAGGAACGGTTAAGGCAGTGAACGGACTGGTTGTAGTGGCATACGATTTCGGTAAACTGCGCAAATCAGGAGTCCCTTCAGCTGGTGCCGGGATTGGAAATACCTGATCGGACGCCAGGAAATATGTTCCGGTAGATGCCGGGGTTACTACAGGGATCGGAGGCGCTGGCGTAGGACTTGTTGGATCAATGCGCAACACGATGCTTCCGAGTGTTCCGCCCGCGGTAGCGGGGGCAACAGGCGCAGTGGTTAAGCCAAAATTCAGCAAACGCACATGGGCCGTGTTGGGTGTTGAGGTAGGAATGGCAGGTAACGACTCTGCCAGGAACTCAATTAACCGTGCCCGGTCCGCGCGGGCAGCAAGCGTTACATCTGCACGGCCAATTCCAAAATAGGAGCTGGTTGAATTAGCATTTATGTTTGAGCGAACACTTCCCAGCGATGTACCGTCTGGGGCTAACAGGCGAATGTTCCGCGAGCCTGCAGGGATGGTACTGCTGTAGCCTGTTGCGGCAGGAAATTTTACACCAAACCCAACCTCCGTTGTTTCAAGCTCCACGTTATCAACTGCGAGACTTAATGTAGTACTATTGGGTGAGGCATTGGTAAACATGAAACCTGCATTGCCGGTTGCCGAGTTATACTCGTTGGTTGCATACGGTGTCGGATATTCCGGCTCACAGGCCAGCAAGGCCAGCACGGTAACCAGTAAACTCTTTATTGTTAGTTTTCTTGTTTTCATAATTTCTTCTTCTTTAAAGATTAGTTAAAGATGTACCGAATGCCGAATTGTGCCTGCCAAACCGAACTGATGCTCAGGTTATTGCGGAAGGTTTCCTGTAAAGGTGCGCCACCGTCCTGCGGGAATGAAAATACAGGACGGCCGCTTCCGCTTTCCTGAGTTACGTAGGTCAGTAACTGGTTTCTTCTGGCAGTTTGCAGCGTACCCCAGTTTTTGTTCAGCATATTACCAAAGTTAAAGATGTCAAACGTAAGCTGAAGCGTATTGCGCTTTCCTCCTACTTCGAGGTAGAAGTCCTGAATGATACGCACATCAAGCTGCGTTGACCAGGGTGTTCTGGCACCGTTACGGGCAGCATATTCACCGCGGTGCTTGCTCAGGTAATCATCCTGCTCAATGTAAGCATCCAACTGCTCCCATATCTGGTCGATGGTGCGCGTATCATTAGCTCCTTCCGTAGCCAATAATATCTCATCCTGATTTCTTGGTATGTACATCAGGTCGTTACCACTTACCCGGTCACCGTTCATATCACCTCCGTACAGGTAGGAGAATGGCACACCGGAGCGTGCTTCATAAAAGAATGAAATACCGGTTGAGAAATATTTGAGATAGTCTTTCTTATAATTCGCGGAAGCAATGAAGCGATGCAACGTCTGGTTGTTGGAGTATGATACAACCGGGCTGTTTGGATTGCCTACCACCTGGTTACCTGACCATGTGCTGAAGGCAACAGAGCCCGGGCTGCTGGTGAGATCATATGAGGGGCCGTAGTTGTAACCGATACTTGTCGTAAGATCTTTACTGAAATCTTTGCGGAACAATGCCGATAAACTTGCTGACCAGCCTTTGCTTGTGTTGTCCAGCACAATGGCATCACTCACCGCAAGATTTACCCGTGCACCGGCATCCGTACCGGCATATCGTACCCGGCCATCGCCTGCCCATACACCTACCGGATTCGCCAGGTTAGCATTGCGGTGGAAGACGGCATTAATATCTTTTGTATAAATACCTTCAAGTGTCATGGTTACATCCCACGGAAGCTTGTAGTCAAAGGCTAAGTTTGTTCGCCAGACCTGCGGGAATTTAAAGTCGGGATCAGTAGCGGCAAGCTGAATGGTAGCCGGTAATGTCGTGGTTGCGGGTTTGTATGCGTACGGGTCGGGGCTGAACGGGAATCCGGATAAAGTTCCGGTAGTACCTACACCCTGCTGTTCAATTACACCAAACAGCACACCGTTGTTGCTGGCCTGGTTCGACATCCAGACGAATGGAATGCGGCCTGTGAAAATTCCTGTACCTCCGCGAACCTGTAAGGAACGATCTCCTTTTACATCCCAGTTAAATCCAATGCGTGGCGACCACATCAGGCGGGCATCCGGAAATTGTGACACATCGATTTGTTCGTTGTTTGCAAAATACACCGTATCCAGCGCTGGATTTTTGAGAGATTCTGACGGGAAGAAAGGAATATCCACACGTAACCCGGCTGTCAGCTTAAAGTTATCGGTAACTGTCCATTCATCCTGAATATAAAACCCTACCTGGGCAGCTTCCATTTTCGCAAACGGAACCTCTACACCCTCCACCGCTGAATACCGGTATTGATAGGTTGAAGGCCGGCCGTTTCCGGAACTTGTGCCTTCGGTTACAGTAAAGCCTCCGTTACCATCAGGAGTAAGTACCGGGATTGCCGTACCCGCAGGAGCACTGTTATAGAAGTCGTTATAGTTTAAGAAACGATACCGGCTGTAGAAGTTGGTCATGAAACCGTTGCTGAATTTATAGAATTCATTGGCAGTGCCAATCGTGATTGTATGACCCGGCAGATAAATAGAGAAATTGTCAGAAAGCTGAAACACATCCTGATCGAGGAGGTTATTAGCGGAGTTCGGCTCATATCCGAACGAGGTAACATTCTGCACGTTACCATTTTCAATATCCACAAACGGGAATGTGCCACCCGGACTCGCCCGGAAGTCACGGAAACCTGTCCAGCCAACAATCAGGTTATTTGAATTTTTACCTATCGTGCTGTTCAGCTCGGCAACAAATGAATCAAAGTTGCTGTTCTGAATGTAGTTTCCATTCTGGAACGGTAGTCCGTTTGCACTGTTAGACCGGCCACCGTTAACACCGGAGTTACTGGCAGGAACATCACGTATCGATTTCAGATAATTATAGCGCAGGGAAAGTTTGTGGTTTTTATTGATGTTATAATCCAGTCGTACGGTAACCTTATCACTTTGCGTTTCCATATCATACCCATCGTATGGACCCGGATCGTAGTCATAGGTATCAATCAGGAAGCCGCGGAGGGCATTCATTTCTGTAGCCGTTAAGCGGGCACCGGTTTCGGTTGAAAGTTCTTTTGCTTTAAAGGCTCCTACCGGGTCAGCCCTTCTTTCCATTTCAGCGCTTACGAAGAAGAAAAGTTTGTTTTTGATAATCGGGCCACCCAGGCGAACACCAAACTGTTTATTCTCAAAGTTGGCAGTCTCGAATTCTTCATCCTTTACTTTGGACCCAACCAGGCCTTCATTCCGCATAAATGTATAGACAGATCCGCTGAATTCATTTGTTCCGCTTCGCGTTACAGCGTTGATACCCGCCCCTGTAAACCCTCCCTGACGTACATCATACGGTGCAATGTTTACCGTAATTTCTTCGAGTGCATCCAGGCTTATGGGCTGCGAGTTTGTTTGGCCCCCCGGCAACGAAGCCAGACCAAACGAGTTGTTAAACAGCGAGCCGTCAATGGATAAGTTGTTGTAAAGATTATTTCTGCCGGCAAAGCTTGTACCCGATGCCTGAGGCGTCATACGCGTCATGTCTGTAAAGCTCCTGCTTAGTGTGGGCATGCGCTGCAGTTGGGTTGAATTAATATTCGTTGAAGCTCCCGTTCTGTCTTGATTGAAAACACTCGAAGCCGTAACCACGATTTCATCCAGCTCAGTACCCGATTCCTTCATAGGAACATTGAGGTCAAAATTCTGTCCCAGGCTAAGGGTAATGTCTTCCCGGATAAAATCAGAATATCCTACAAAAGTCACCGTGACTTTATAAGGACCACCGATTCTCATATTCGGCAGGTTAAACCGGCCACTGGCAAGTGTAGCCGTTCCGTATTGTGTTCCGGAAGGAAGGTGAACAGCCTGCACGGATGCTCCTGGCAGCGCCTCTCCTTTCTGATCTGTAACTATACCCGATATAGTTGCAGTGGTTACCCCTTGTGCCACAGCCGCACCAACGGCTAGCAGCACAATGGCTGATACAAGTAGAATTCTCCTCATATTTTAATTGGTTTTTAGGTGGTTGTTCTTTCGATATGCAAAGCTAAACCTTCGCCTGTAATTCCGGTTTATAGTAGCTTTAAATCTGCCCACAAATTGTTTACATTGATTTAACACACTTCATACACCACTTGTGGAAAAGGTTGTAAATCCCTGATCTATACTATCTTATTTTATTGCTATTCTTACAAGAAAAAATCTTCATGAAAAAAGCTGCCCTGTTACTGATAACGTTTGCGCTGGTTCTGCCTTCAGCAGTTGCCCAGGTTGACCTCTCCTATTACCTGCCCGACAGCGTTACCTATAATCCTG
>CAZIGG010000154.1:0-6263 GCA_964538575.1 uncultured Roseivirgaceae bacterium | reverse complement strand
CATATACGCTCTATCTTACTGCTGCTTTCTTTTGTCTGTACATACACGCTGGCTTCTGCTCAGTGCGAAGTATTGGTGTGGAGTGATGAGTTTGAAGGAACAGTACCAAATCCCGCGAATTGGGGTTTTGATACCGGTGGCGGAGGATGGGGTAATAATGAAGTTCAAAATTACACGAGCAATGCAAACAACGTTCATCTGGAGGATGGAAAGCTAATTATTGAAGCTAAAAAATCAGGCAATAACTGGACATCTGCCCGCATTAAATCGCAAAACAAAAAATTCTTTAAATACGGAAAAGTTGTATTTCGGGCAAAGCTTCCAGCAGGTGTGGGCACATGGCCTGCGCTATGGATGCTTGGGCAGAACATTTCCTCCATAGGCTGGCCCAAGTGCGGTGAAATTGATGTAATGGAGCACGTTGGCCGTGATCTTAACCGTGTGCAATCAGCGCTCCATACTCCTAATAATAACGGAGGGAACGCAGTTGTTGGTGCCCGGAATGTTAGCACTGCCACTACTGAATTTCATGAGTATGCAGTGTCCTGGAATGCTGATCGGATTGCTTTTTATATTGACAATGTTCTTTATCATACATACAACCCTCCTACAAAAAATGATAACAACTATCCTTTCAACTGGGATTTCTTCATCATTATGAACATTGCTATGGGCGGAAACCACGGGGGTCCAATTGCTGCAGATCTCACCTATGCCAAGATGGAGGTTGATTACGTTCGCGTTTATGAAGAGCGAACAGCGCCCCTGATAACAGGGCCTCTGTACGTTTATGAAAACCAGAACAACCTAACCTACCAGGCGCCTGACTATGGTGCCGGAATAGCGTATACCTGGACTGCCCCGGCCGGTGCGGAAATTATTTCCGGCCAGGGAACAAACCAGGTAACGGTTAACTGGGGCGATACAGACGGAACACTTGAACTTGATATTACAGGCGACACCGGATGCACAGACAATTCGGCTGAGTTAAACGTAACAACCATTGTAGAACCAACCGGTGACAAATACTTAGCGCACAGTTTTGCAACCAATCAACTCACCGGCTGGACTACAAACGGAAGTCCCGGGGTAACGCTTCAACTGGCTTCGGATAAATTAAATACTACCTATAATACCACCGAACTAAAATATATTCAGTATGAGCTGCCCAAAGCAGTGGATGTTGAACACTACTCCATTGTAAAGCTGCCCATCTCAATTCTCGCTGCGTCAGCCTCGGTGCCCGACCTGATCATGACCTTCCGGGATGGAAACGGAAACGAAACCATCTCAACCAGCTACGAGCTTGATGCCAGCGTGAAGGATGGCATTACCAGGCTTTACTCCTATAACTTCGATGAACGCTGGAGTCAGAATAATCCACCGGTAAACCCAAACCAGATGAAGTATGTGCGCATTTACATGCTTCCGGGCCAGGGAACCTTTACGGTTGGCGATTTATACTTTTATAATAACCAAACAGCCCCAGCAGCACCCTCCGGCCTGACCGCTCAAACAAATGTTAACGAGGTTACCCTTGCGTGGCAAGACGTAAGCAATGCAACAACCTTTCATCTTTACCGCAGCGCCACAGAGAGCGGAACCTATACGCGGGTAAAATCAAATCTTGCGACATCCGAGAATCCATATATCATTATCCCTACATCCAGTGTAAACTATTATAAAGTATCGGGTGTAAATGCGAAGGGTGAATCAGCCATGAGCGCCTCTGTAGAAGCAATTGCCGTTGTCACGGCAGCCGAGGATGCGTTGGCTGGCGTTTCGGTTTTTCCCAATCCGTCAACGGGCCAGTTTCAAATCACGTTACCGGAACAGATCATTGACCGGATAGATCTTTACGATCTGAAGGGCCGCGAAGTATCGTACCAGGTAAAAACCGGCTCACAGCAGCTAATACTAACCATAGACAATCCAAGGCAGGGAATGTACCTGCTCAGGCTTACACAAAAAAATAACTCAAGGGTTTATAAAATCCTGGTGGAGTAACACACATATTATTAAAGACATCTGATGAAACTTATCCTATCACTCCTCTTCGTTCCTTTGCTTTTCGTTTCGGCATGCATGCACCAGCCTGCACCGCGCCTGGTTTGGGGCGATGAATTCAATTATACCGGCACACCGGACACCACCAAATGGAATTATGATTTAGGCGGGCACGGCTGGGGCAACAATGAATTGCAGTATTACACCAGCGACAGCAGGAACGTACGCGTTGAAAACGGTAACCTGGTAATCGAAGCGCGGAAAGACTCATTTGAAAACAGGGCGTACACATCCACCCGTATTGTTTCCAAAAAGAAAGGCGACTGGTTATACGGCCGGATTGAAATCCGCGCCAAACTACCCAAAGGCAAAGGCACCTGGCCTGCCCTCTGGATGCTCCCGACCGACTGGAAATATGGCGCCTGGCCAGCAAGCGGAGAAATTGACATTATGGAACATGTCGGGTATGATCCCGAAGTTGTACACGGAACAATCCACACCGAAGCGTATAACCACATCAAACAAACTCAAAAGGAAGGCATCGTAACGGTACGGGGCGCCCAGGAAGATTTCCACATCTACGCAGTGGAGTGGCGCGAAAATAAAATGGATTTTTATGTTGATAATAAACTATACCACACGGTAGATCGTGAGCCGAAAGACGATTACAAAGGCTGGCCGTTCGATCAGAAGTTTCACCTGCTGATGAACCTTGCCGTAGGCGGAAACTGGGGTGGCGCAAAAGGAGTTGACGAATCCATCTGGCCGCAACGCCTGGAAATTGATTACGTACGCGTTTACGAATAAGCATTTTTAGTTTAGGTTAGAGTAAGACGGTCCCGCACGTGCGGGACTGTTCTTTTTTAAGCGGGTGTTAATTAATACCTTGCCCGCTTGATTCAGCACGATACCATAGTAGCCCTCGCCACCGCCCAGGGAATCAGCGCGATAGCCGTGATCAGGCTCTCGGGAAAAGACGCGATCACCCTCACGCAAAAGATTTTTAAAGGCAGGGACCTGACGCAAGTTGCAACCCACACCGTACACTTTGGAACCCTGCAGCACGAAGGAAAACTCATTGATGAGGTTCTTGTTACGGTATTTAAAGAACCTAATTCATTTACCCGGGAAAACGCTGTTGAGATTTCGTGCCACGGATCGCCAATCATTATAAAAGAAGTTATAAAAGCATTGCTGGCGCAGGGTGCGCGCTTAGCGGGGCCGGGAGAATTTACAAAACGCGCATTCCTGAATGGCCGGTTTGACCTTGCCCAGGCTGAAGCGGTTGCCGACCTGATCAATGCCGAAACCGATAATGCCCGGCAGGCTGCCTTAAACCAGATGCGGGGCGGGTTCTCAAAAGAAATTAATCACCTGCGCGAAGAACTGATTCACTTTGCATCGCTCATTGAACTTGAGCTGGATTTTGGCGAAGAAGATGTTGAGTTCGCGAAACGCGATGATCTCAGGAAATTAATCGTAAAAATTCAATCCTACCTGAGTTCACTGATCCAGTCGTTTGACCAGGGGAACGTAATCAAAAACGGAGTACCAACCGTGATTGCCGGAAAACCGAATGCGGGTAAATCGACCTTGCTGAATGTTTTACTGAATGAAGAGAAAGCCATCGTTTCAGAAATTGCCGGTACAACCCGCGATGTGATTGAAGACGAGATGGTATTGGGTGGAATCAACTTTCGTTTTATCGACACAGCCGGCTTGCGTGAAACGCAGGATGTAATCGAAGCGATGGGCGTTGAACGCACCCGCGACCGCATGAAAAAAGCATCCATCATACTTTACCTGTTTGATCTTTCCCATGCGAAATATGACGACATTATCCGGGAGGCTGAGTCGCTAACGGCTTTGGGAATCCCGGTCATTAAAGTCGGGAACAAGTCAGACAAGGCCGAAAATGCTTTAATGGAAAAGCTTAAAGCGGATGATTTCATTTTTATCTCGGCCTCCAACAAAACAAACATCCAGCAGTTAAAAGATAAGCTCCTCTCCTTCTTCCAGGTAAACACGGTAAAATCAGGAGATGTGCTGGTTACCAGCCTGCGGCACTACCAAAACCTGTTGCAAACACACGAATCGCTTGACCGCGTTTTAAACGGGATGCGTGAAGGCATTACCGGGGATTTTCTGGCGATGGATATCCGGCAGTCGTTGCATTACCTCGGAGAGATTACCGGAGAGATCACGACCGATGATCTTTTAGAGAATATCTTTTCGAAGTTCTGCATCGGCAAATAGTACTTACAACTGACTGATAAATAGTGGGGGTTTTGAACTAATCTCATCCTGATTATTTCTGTTTTTTTCCCACCTTTTGTTAGTTCCGCGGGTTTTCTGCATTCTATCACAATCGTACTTCACTCTATTGGATGGCTATTGATTAATTTTATAACTATTTGGTTTTCAAATAATTAATTAAAAGTTTTGCATGAATTTTAAATGAATATTTATGCATTACAGGCATAGAAATTGTATCTTTGCCTAGAAAAAGGAAAGACTATGTCCAGATTAAAGCAATTAAGAGGACATCTGACACCAGGAAAGGTGTATCGCAGAAATGAGCTAGCGAAGTGGTCTACTGCGGTAGACCGGCATCTAGATGAACTCGTTCACGAAGGGACACTTCAAAAAGTATCCCCTGGGCTATACTATTATCCTAAGAAAACAGTTTTTGGAAACACCCCCCCTGACGAAAAGGATTTGGTCGCTGGTTTTCTAAAAGATGACAGATTCCTGGTAACCTCCTTGAATGCTTATAATAAACTTGGTGTTGGAACGACTCAGCTCTATAATCATAAGACTGTTTACAATCATAAACGTCATGGAGAATTTAAGCTAGGGAATAGAACATTTGATTTTCGCATCAAACATGACTTTCCTAAAAAAGTGACGGAGGAATTCCTAATGGTCGATCTTGTTAACAATCTTGGGCTTTTGGCAGAAGATCCCGATGAGGTTTTAAAGAATGTCTCTAATAAAGTTCAAACTATGAATAAAGCAGAAATGAAATCTGCTGTTTCAAGGTTTGCGAATGTTCGAACTAAGAAACTGTATGATCAATTTCTAAGATAGAATGGCTGACTATTTGCATAATCTTAAAGAGTTTCCAGACCTGTTGAAAATACTTGGAGAGGAAAAGGGCATAGATCCATACCTGGTTGAAAAAGACTATTGGATCATGCAGGTTCTTTACGGTCTGAAGAAGCACGATTTCAATTTTGAGCTCAAAGGAGGGACATCATTATCGAAAGGCTACAAGATCATTGAACGGTTCTCCGAAGACATTGACATCCATATTAAGCCTCCTGCTGAAATGAATGTTGAGGAGAACCCGTCAAAAATTAAGGACAGTCATATCAATTCAAGAAAGGAATACTATGACTGGCTTGCACAGAACATCAAAATAGATGGTATCGTGAGTATTCAACGAGATCATGCCTTCGACAACAATACCTTTACAAGTGGTGGCATAAGGCTCATATACAAAAGCTACACATCCGTTATGTCGGGTGTTAAAGAAGGAATTTTACTCGAAGCCGGATTTGACACTGTTACCCCCAATAATCCCCTTACTATTAGTTCGTGGGGCTTTGATAAGGCTATAAACACTAATGGTATTTCAATTCTTGATAACCGCGCTGTTGACATAGCTTGTTATCATCCAGGATATACTTTTGTCGAAAAGCTTCAAACCATCGCGACCAAATTCAGGCAGGAACAAACCGATGGCAAAGAACGGCCAAACTATATGCGTCAATACTATGATGTTTACAGTTTATTGAATGATCCGATTGTAATACAATTCATAGGTACGGAAGAATATCATGTCCACAAGAAAGTGAGATTTCCGAAGAAAGATCTCGAAGTACCAATTGCTGAAAACCAAGCCTTCCTCCTTTCGGATGACTCTGTCAAAGAGAATTTCAAAAAAAGATACATCTCTACTAAGGGTCTCTATTATAGCGGCCAGCCAGACTTCGACCAAGTCCTAAAAAGAATCCAGGGAAGTCTCAGCAAGCTATAAGCTTGAAAAGGTGTTTAGAAGTCATCTCAAAAATACTCATAATGCGGTCATCCCGAGGAACGAGGGATCTTCGAACATACAGAACATGCGAAATTTGAAGATTCCTCTCCCGCTTTGGCGGGATCGGAATGACCAGACTATTTTTGAGATGGCTTCTATATATTGCATCGGGAAGTGAGCAAAAATAAGAGCAATCATTTTGTCTGATTATTCT
>CAZIGG010000153.1:0-6363 GCA_964538575.1 uncultured Roseivirgaceae bacterium | reverse complement strand
TCTGACTGGCGTCAGCCGGGCAGGCTTGTAGCTTGTGGCCCGTCCGAACGATTGTTCATCCGGGCGGACTGAAATGCCTTCAGTTTTCAACTGAAGCCTGCCCAATATAAAAATATCAAATCAATTAGGAATAGCTGCCAGCAGGCAGGATACCGTAACCGCAAGCATTACCTGCACAACACAATATCCACAACGCCCTGTTGCAGGGATTCTGCGTGCGGAAGATGAATGATAAATACCCTGGCGATCAGCAGCACGCCCGAGAGAACCATCATGCCGGTTGTCAGTCGTTTCCTGTCGAGCTGAAATTTATCCGAGGCCCATGAAAATATCCCGGTAAAGCCAAGCATAACCGGAAGTGTGCCAAGCCCGAACACAAGCATGAATATAAAACCGTCAGCCGGGCCCGGTAAGGCAAGGCAGGCGGTGAATGCAAGAAAGGAAAGTCCGCAGGGCAAAATCCCATTCAGTGCGCCCATGGTGAACATCGCCCCGTAATTTTTTCGCTGAATAAAATCTTTAAACCTGGCTTTCAATAACGTGCTGAACCGCGCAAGCAGGGAAGTCAGAAAGGGGATTTTAATTCCCTTTATTCCTGTAAGGCCGACTGCTAAAAGGCAACTCCCTATTATGATGGACACTAAGTTTTGGTATTTAACGAAGGGCCAGGCAAGCCCCAGGAACGCAATGCTGCCCCCGATCAATCCATAGGTAATAATTCTTCCCGCATTGTAGAGGAACCGGTTCAGGAATACAGTTGCCGACAGGTTCGTTACTGACATCACCAGCGGACTGCACATGCCCATGCAATGCATGCTTCCCGCGAACCCTAATATGAAAGCTGTTGCCAGCATCAGAGGTATACGGTTTCTTCGAAATAAAATTCTTTATCGTTCAGCGACCACTTCATTTTAGCTTTGTACATTCCCCTTTCCTTTAACGAGAGGTCAAAAGTTTGCAGCGTATCAGAAGTGGGCTTTAACTCAAATACCGCGTCAGATGCGGCATTGGATGGCCGGAAGAGTTTTAGCTCACCGTTCCGGATGGAGCTGAAGTTGTGATAATAAACCCGAATCGTGTTATTCACAATTGAAATTTCAGGCTTGAATTTCAACCGGCTGGTGTTGTTGCTCCGGTCGATCTGCTGCTGGTACAGCAATTCCTGCTTGTAGTAATCCGTTGACACCAGGTTTATATCCTGCCGGACACAAATTGTTACCAATACTCCGATAAAGAGTGCAAACAGAATAAACGACACCACAATCCATTTTCCCCAATCCATACATTAGTGTTTAGCTACAGGCCCGATAAACTTCACATTTACTTCTTCAATCAGTTTTTCACCGTTGTAAACCCCCACCGTTACAACCGTCTTGGCGCTTTTTATTTCGCCTGCCGGAATTTTTATGAAGCAGATGCCTTTCAGCATACCTTCTTCAGGAACAATGATGGAGTTTCCGTCTACCCGGTTTATGGTTGCCGATGCGGGCGACAATACTTTTAGCTGAAGCGACATCTCGTCAAATGTTTTATTGACAAATTCGATGTTATACAGATTGGTTATAAACCCATCCTCCGTTCGCTGATACAAGGTGCCTGAAACTTTAAAAACGGTTGTTTCAACATCGGTCCGGGTAAGGAGCGCAAAACCAAGCAACGACATCAACGCCACCAGCACGAAGGAATACCCAATCACCCGGGCATTTACTAATTTAAGAATGCCATTTTTGATAGAATTGTAGGAGGCAAACCGGATCAGCCCTTTAGGTTTTCCGATTTTAACCATCACATCATCACACGCATCGATGCAGGCAGTACAGTTCACACATTCCAGTTGGGTGCCGTTTCGGATATCAATCCCCGTTGGACATACATGAACACACAATTTACAATCAATGCAGTCGCCTTTTTTTACTTCTGCCGAAGCCTTCCTGATTTTTCCCCTGGGTTCTCCCCGCAGCCAGTCGTAAGCCACTACAATAGAATCTTTTACCAGCAATACGCCTTGTAATCTTCCGTACGGGCAAACCACAATACACGCCTGTTCGCGAAACCAGGCAAAAACGCTATAAAATATCACTGTAAAGGAAATGAATCCTGTAAAGCCGGCTATGTTCTCACCGGGTGAGTGCGTAATGATTCTAAAGGTTTCGTCCACGCCAATCAGGTAGGCCATTGCCGTATGCGCAATGAGCAGCGAGATTGAAATGAAAATAAAATGTTTCAGCCCTTTTTTAAAAATCTTTTGACCGGACACCGGGCCATCGTTCAGTCTTTTTTGTGCAGGTGCATCCCCCTCAATCAGGTATTCTATTTTTCTGAATACCATCTCCATGAACAGGGTTTGCGGACACATCCAGCCGCACCATATTCTTCCGAAAACAACCGTGAATAAAATGATGAAAACAAAAAAAGTCAATAACAGGATCGCCAGCAATACGAAGTCCTGGGGCCAGAATACCTGCCCGAACAGGATAAACCTTCGTTCAAAAATATTGAACAGAAAAGCGGGGCGGCCATGAAGGGTTATAAACGGGCCCGCAAATAAAAGCGAGAGCAGAAGGATGGTTACAGCAATTCTCCAGGTATGGTAAAGGCCGGATGGTTTCTTCGGATAAATCCACAAACGCTTACCTTCCTTGTCAACCGTGGCAATGTTATCACGAAACTGGTCATCGTAGGTATATAGCGCATCTTCTTTCTCCATGTTATCGTTGCTGACTAGTTTACAGAAGCTGTCACTTTTGTACTATCGGCAATTGCTTTAGTTTCCTCGGGCTTAACCATGGTTCCCTGAGGCGCTTTCGCATCCGGTGGATTCGTGCCCTGTAAACTCATGACATAAAATGTTACGTCCCGTACATCCTGCGGGCTTAAGCTCTTTCCCCATGCAGGCATTCCCTTTTCAACAGCCCCGTTTTTTACCATGTGAAAAATTTCTTTCACACTTCCGCCATGCAGCCAGTACGCATCGGTAAGATTTGGGCCAATCACGTTTCCACCGCCATCAGCCTTGTGGCACGATACACAATTCGTGGCAAACACTTTTTTTCCCTTCGCAAGAATATCCGCATCTGCCGTATACACTAACGCATTTTCGTCAATCAATGCAGCAGGCTGAGACGCCAGGAATTTTTGCTTCTCCTCGTCCGCCTGTACCATCTGATTTTCATATTCCTGTATAGACAAGGGGAGCGAATCCGTAACGTGGTATGCAATTAAATAAACAACGCTCCATACAATCGTTGCATAAAACAGCCACTTCCACCAGGGCGGCAAGTGGTTATCCAATTCACGGATGCCGTCATAATTATGATCAAGTTCAATCGTTTTCTCTTCCGTAACCGGAACGGAAGCATTCATGCGCTCCCATAAACGTTCCATCCAATTTGGCTCCGGCACATAAACCCTTCCCTCTTTGACAGCTTTTTCTTCAGCCATTTTTCTGGAAAACAGGTTAAGTACCTGGATGATCTTGATCGCGGTGATCAGTACAAAAATCAAGACCACCAACACGAACCCCGTAAGCATGTAAACCGGAAACATCGGGTGATTCGTTGGGTCGCTCAAAAAGGATACTTGCGGGGCGGCTTCCTGCGCGAAAGAAACTACAGGCGCTATGAACAGGAGTGTAAAAATCAGTTTTTTCATACTTCAATCATTTTGCGTGGAGGTGTCCGTATTTTCTTTCTTATCGGTTAACGGCATGGCCGCCATTTTTTCAATAAACTTCTTATCGGTTGTAAAAACCCACCACAACAGGCATAAAAAGAAAATAAAAAAAATCACGAACGAGATGATGGGCCAGATCTCGATGTTGGCGATGTTTTGTAATACATTCTTATACATAGCTTTATTTTTGAGTGGTGATGTCGGCAGTTTCTTGTCCTTTAATATCTTTCCCTAATCGCTGCAGGTAGGCAATCAGTGCAATGATTTCCGCTTCGGGCGCCACTTCTATACCTTCCATCTGCAGATTTTCCGCGATTCGCCCCGCTTGTTTATCCAGGTCATTATTTGCGTCATCTTCATAACCTTCTTCATAGGGCACACCAATTGTACGGAGGGCCTTAATTTTTCCTGCTGTCAGATTTTTATCAATCATCTGCTCAAACAGCCACGGATAGGCGGGCATGATGGAACCGGTTGAAACAGCATCGGGCGCAAGCATGTGATTATAATGCCAGCTGTCTCCATACTTTCCTCCAATCCGATGTAAATCCGGGCCGGTACGTTTTGATCCCCATAAAAATGGATGGTCATAAACAAATTCTCCCGCCTTCGAATATTCACCGTAGCGTTCTGTTTCAGATCTGAAAGGCCTGATCATTTGCGTATGGCAGTTCACACAGCCTTCGCGTATATAAATATCACGGCCGTGTAGCTCCAGAGGCGTATAAGGTTTCACACTGCTGATGGTCGGAACATTCGACCGGATGAGGAATGTAGGAACCAGTTCAAAAATGCCGCCAATGAGAATTGCCACAAGGGCCAGCGCAGCAAACAAAACCGGTTTGTGCTCGAGCAAACGATGGTGCCAGCCGCCTGTTTTAGCCACGTACTCCTTTGCAAGCGGAGCGGCCTCTGCAGGTTCATTCGCTATAAAATCTCCGGCATAAGCTGTTTTAATAAGATTGTACGTCATGAGGAAGGTACCCGCCAGGTACAAACCCCCGCCAATGGCGCGCAGCAGGTACAGGGGAATAATCTGAACGGTTGTTTCGAGGAAATTTTTATAAACAAGAAATCCTTCAGGACTAAATTCCTTCCACATCAGACTTTGCACCACCCCCGACACATACATGGGAAGCGCATAGAAAATTATACCAAGCGTTCCTAACCAGAAATGGACATTGGCCAGTTTGGTTGAGTAAAGCTTTGTGCCCCACATGCGCGGCACCATCCAGTACAGCACGGCAAAAATCAGGAACCCGTTCCAGCCCAATCCGCCAACATGCACGTGTGCAACAATCCAGTCGGTGAAGTGCGCTATCGCGTTTACATCTTTCAGGGATAGGAGCGGGCCTTCCAGCGTAGCCATACCGTACGCGGTAACGGCAACCACCATAAATTTCAAAACCGGATCTTCGCGTACTTTATCCCACGCGCCACGCAAGGTTAACAATCCGTTGAGCATACCTCCCCACGATGGAGCGATGAGCATGATCGAGAATACAACACCCAGCGACTGAGCCCAATCCGGAAGTGAAGTGTAGAGTAAGTGGTGAGGACCCGCCCAGATGTAAATAAAAATCAGCGACCAGAAGTGAATAATAGAAAGCCGGTATGAGTACACGGGCCGGTTCGCTGCCTTCGGAAGAAAATAATACATCATGCCGAGGTAAGGTGTTGTTAAGAAAAATGCCACCGCATTATGACCATACCACCATTGCACCAAAGCATCCTGGACGCCTGCATACCACGAATAGCTTTTAAAGAGTGTAACCGGTATTTCAAACGAATTTACCAGGTGCAGAACAGCAACTGTTACGAATGTTGCGATGTAAAACCAGATCGCCACGTACATGTGGCGTTCCCTGCGTTTGATAATGGTTCCGATCATATTCCAGCCAAACACAACCCAGATTACCGTAATCGCGATATCAATGGGCCACTCCAATTCGGCATATTCTTTTGAAGTAGTCAGCCCTAATGGCAGTGTAATGGCCGCGGCTACAATAATTAATTGCCAGCCCCAAAAATGTATCCAGCTTAACGCATCACTAAACATCCGTGTCTTGAGCAACCGTTGCATGGAATAGTACACACCCGCAAACATGGCATTACCCACGAAGGCAAAAATGATGGCGTTTGTGTGAAGCGGCCTGATCCGGCCAAAGGTTGTGTATTGCGAATCGAAGTTTAAAACCGGGTAAACAAGCTGGAGTGCTGCCGTAAGGCCCACAAGCATACCAACAATACCAAAAACTACGGTTGCAATAATGAAAGCCTTAACAACTTTATTGTCATAGCTAAACTTTTCAAGTTCCATAGGGGGATAGGATTTTCAGGAAATTAATAAAATAAAAATAAAAGTAAAAGAGAAAGCATGGCTGGCAGTATGACTGGCGTCATCATAAAAGTTGATTTTTATCAGGATTTCCTGATTCTGAAAGGCAGATGACATAAATCGCAAAAGCAATAATATATGACTGGTCAGTATAAGCAATACAATTACGATGGTTTATTTTGTTATTGACTGAATGGGTAAGAATGCTGCGCACCAATGCCGGCCGGGCAGACGCTTGCTGCAGTTTCTTCCCTGGGATTTTTAGGATTTCTGATTGCTCCGCCACTGATCGGATTTCTCGCAGAAGGCTACACGTTGCGTGTTGCTTTTGCATTGATCGCCTTGATGGGATT
>CAZIGG010000152.1:2857-6454 GCA_964538575.1 uncultured Roseivirgaceae bacterium | reverse complement strand
GTAACGGAGATCACAAGAATATTCCCATAATCATCATCCGCAAACTGCTCAAACTTTTTCTCTCCGGTCAGGGCGTTCGCGATTTCCGGAATCGTGTTGGAGTGCCCGGCAATTACAATTGTGCCGCCTTCATTTTCTCTTAACAAATCCTCCAGCGCCTCTTTCTTTATAAAAGCATAATTATTGACTGACACATTTTTCTTCAGCGACAAGGGCAGCACGGTATTGCGGGTGCGCTTATAATTTGTTGAATAGATGGTTGTGATGTCCGCTTTTTCAAACAATGCAGCAAAAGCCTCAGCGCGTTTTGCGCCTTCGGGTTTTAGTTCGGGATCGCTTCCGCCTTCAGCCGCTTTCTCAGCATGGCGTACCAGAATAAAGGTGGTTATGGTTTGGGCATATCCAACGTGGATTATGCTGAGTAACAGTACTGCAACAATGAGCTTTTTCATGTTTATTTATGTTTATCCTGAATGTTTTTCGGAATCGTACATTCTTTTCTGAACGTATCTGCTAAATGGAAAACCTTCCAGCCGTCAGCGGTTTTATGCAACTGAAAAGCATCTGCACCGCAATGACTGAACGTGTTGCCAATGTAAAATGCGTAATCGCACCAAAACTGTGCAAGGTCGCCATCAATTTCAACTTTGATATTCCACATCTCTTCTGTTAATGCGCCCCTGGGATCGGGCTTTGCAATACCTTTCACGAAAGAAGCAATGCCCTCACTCTGCTGAAGCACCTGCTTACCCTCCTTGTTTCTTAACACCCTGGCCATGGTAACTTTTTCTGCGAAGGCTGATTTAAACAATGTTGTATCGTTGGTGTACATACCCCTGAACAACCGGTTGACAACTTCAGTAACAGCCGCAACTTCGTCTGACTGAGCATGTGATGAAAGCAATACGCCAACGGTAAGCAAAAACAGGCAGAGGAGTTTTTTCATGGGTTTATGTTTTCTGAAATTTGCCGGATTACAGCCGCAATCCGAACCGATTTTATGCCAGCGGTCGATTCACTGACTTTGCTGTCCAACCGATCCATAATTTACCTTATCTTTATCATTCTAAACCTGACGGAATTCAATGATCCTCCGAATGCTGTGTTCCCTCCTGCTGATTTTTAGTTTTCTTATCCCCGCTGCCGCCCAAACCGACAGCTTGCTCGCTGCCCTGGATACCGCTAAAAACGAGCGCAAAGTAAAAATCCTCAATGAGCTGTTCCGGGCCAGCCTGGCCTCCGATCCGGTAAAGGCATTCGGGTATACCCGTGAAGCGCTGAATATGGCTGCTGAAATTAACGACCAGCGGGGCATGGCTGCATCCTATAACAACCTGGGGGTTGCCTATAAAAATCAGGGAGCGCTGGATAAAGCGCTTGAATATTACATCCGGTCGTTAAAAATTTATGATACGCTGGATAATAAAGAAGGCATTGCCACGACCAAGAATAACATTGCGACTATCTACTCCATCAAAGGCGACTTTGGCCATGCCATGAAGTACCTCCAGGAATCGTACAACCAACTGACTGAACTGAAAGATGAATCAAGACTGGTAGGGTCGCTGAATAACCTGGGTAACCTTTACATCGATCTTCAGCTCTATGAGAAAGCATCAGAATATTTTCAGAAAGCGTACCAGATCAGTGAAAAACTCGGGCAGCCGTTTGCCGATCCGATGAACAATCTTGGAAATGTTTTTTTCAGGCAGGGAAATTATCAGCGCGCGATTGAACATTATCAGAAAGCATTGGAAATTGAAAAGAAAGAAAATGACCGGCTGGGTATACTGGGAACCCTTGCCAACATTGGCATCGCGTACACAAAAGCCAAGCAGCCAAAGCCTGCCATGCAATACTTAAACGAGGCGCTTGACCTGGCGAAAGAGCTTCAGGCCTACCGGGTTGTGCCGGATATTCTCAAGAACAGAGCGGAGAATCTGTATCGCCTGGGAGATGTGAAGAACGCGTATCTGATCCTCATCAAATATGACTCCGCCAGGGAAAAAGTTTACGGGGAGGAAAGCAGCCGGAACATTGCCCAAATGGAGGTTGCCCTGAGCCTGCAGGAAAAAGAAAAGGAATATGAAATCCTCCGAAAAGAGGCAGAGATCAAAACGCTGGAACTCAATAACACCCGCCTGTTTATTACCATGCTGGTACTGCTGGTGCTTATCGTGCTGGCTTCCATCAACTTCTACTACATGGGCAGGCGCAGGAAATTCATGAATAAATAGGGTAACGTAAAAGACTGAAGCCCGGGTTTGTTCAACCCTTTCAGGGTTGTTTATTTTTTGCTTTCTTTTTATTGATGTTTAACCCCTTCGGGGTTGATTTTTATGACGCTTCGATGGGCATTCAAATCCCGGATTAATTCCTGGGTGTATCCCGCAAATCCGGGTAAAATACCTTTTGGGAATTACCCTCAAAAACATACCTTTGACCCTGTAAAAACCCTGACACCATGTTTCAGCAATTCTTAGCAGACGGAGGAAATCTTTTTATTGCCATTGTAGCGGTAATCATCGGCTTTGCGGCCGCGATGGGCTATACAGATTACCTGAAAACAAAAGACGAAGAAAAGAAACACTGATTATTGCGTTTCTTCAAGCCATAAAAAAGCCATCCCAACCGGGATGGCTTTTCGTTTTAGGTATAGGTCAGGTAAAAACGTTAATACGGTGATTTATACGTGGCTTGCCAGTCAGTCCACTTTACAGTTTTGTAATGATCCTCACCAATGAACTGAACGATGGGGTGAAATTCCTCCGGTTTCCTATAGCCGGGTAACGGCTGAATCATATTGAAATTTTCATCCAGGAAAACAACCGTTGGATAGCTCAGTTGTTTATTCAATAACGCAACCGCAAGCTCATGATAGCCGCTGTTTCCGCTGGTCACAAATTTATACGTAGTGCCGTTTAGAACAACGTCTTCACGCTGTTCGGCATTGAACTTTACCGGGTAAAATTTTTCATTCAGTATCCTGGCAACCTTAGCCTCGCTGAATGTATTCTTATCCATTACCTTGCACCAGCCGCACCAGTCGGTGTAGACATCAATAAAAATTTTCCGCTTTTCCGCTTTCGATTTTTCAACGGCCTCGGCAAAGGTCATCCACTTAACTTCGTCTTCCGGAACAGGCCGAAACGAAGCTGATATGCCTGCCAGTGCGAGTAATGCGATGCCAAAAAGTAATTTCTTCATAGCTGTAATGAATAGTCTGCCTGAGCTACAAATTTAGACAGAAAGAATAGCATTAATGCTTTTTCGGGGGTTAACAGTAACCTTTCCGGTACCTAAAAGTAATTACTGTACGGAAAAGTTCAGCGCGAGTGTCCAGAACCGTACAATGGCGAACTGTAAATCATCTAAAAAAGCACAAAAACAGGGTTAATCCCGATTGGCACAACATTCGTAAAAGACCAGGTATCATGAAATCGCCCTATACTTCGTTAAATCAAAACATCACAACCGGGAAGGCGATACCATGCGTCAGCTATAAAAAAAATATTAACGCATGAAACGGAAGTTTACCTATAAAGAATTCTCGCTTTTGCTCGGCATCCTGGTGGCGGTCATTATTATGATCACGCT
>CAZIGG010000152.1:1574-2757 GCA_964538575.1 uncultured Roseivirgaceae bacterium | reverse complement strand
CGTACCACGCCAGCACGGTTTCGATAGCCCGTTTGATTGCCTCATTGATGGGATAAAAATCACGCGTGAGATCCATATCAATGGAATGCAACTGCATGTAGTATTGATTCATCATCGGGATTTCGCCTGAACCCTGCGAAACTTTTTCGGCTGCGTTCTGATAATTTGCCGCTTGTTCTGTTTTGATAACCTGGCACGTCACATACTCTTTCTCAACATACTTATTGGTTCGCGCTGAATAGCCGAACAACCTGCAGATCAATCCACGATACGGATATTCCGTGCATAGCCCTGCTCCTGCCCGGGTGGGATTTAAAATGTAACAGATCGAAGAGTCGCCTGATCTGATTTTATCAAGCCATTCAAAGGCGAGATCGTTTTGCCAGAGGTAATGCGCAAAGGGAAGAAACTCCAGAATGGTTGCTTCCATATCGGGCTTGAAGCAGCATTTGCCGCAGCCGGACTTGCAATGCAATCCCGACCACGACTGGAAGGAGGCTATTTCTGCATCCAGTTTTTTAAAGACTTCTTCAGTCGCGCGTACTTTCTCCGGTAACTCCACGCGGCAAAAGTACGATCATTTTCCGGCTTCGTACGTGGCTTCGACTTTGCTCAGTCCGAGCATCACCAAACCGGAGGAATAGGCTTCGGATGATTTCAGCGGGCACTCAGGTTTCGACAAGCTGCCAATGACAGATTTAATCGGTATTAATAATTGAAAGTTTTCAGATGCCTTCCCCACTCCCTGGGGTGACTATTTTTTTTGCCCATAGGGGGCAACCTGTTTATAGCAAAATTGTTGTCCGGTTTAGTTTGGCTCCCGTAGGAGCCTCCTGTAGATTTGAGAAACCTATTAACCATATCGGGTGGCTCCGCTGGAGCCCGTTTAAAAATTTAAACACATTACTCTATAAACAGGACGCTCCTACGGAGCAAAATTTTATAGATATTCTTCAACGCAGGTATCGATCCCAACCGATTTTTTTTATCAACCTGCCAATGGTGTTAGTCTTCGAGCTCTGAACATTCGTAACCATTTTTCTTCAACAGGTTTATCGCGGTAAGCGGGTTAACCCGTGCAGAAACAATTCTCAAAATCCGGTCGCAGTCATCGAGGGCAAAATTCCATTTGCCTTTACCGGCCGCGGAGTCCAGCAACGGCTTCAGGGACTTCACATGCTGC
>CAZIGG010000152.1:0-1474 GCA_964538575.1 uncultured Roseivirgaceae bacterium | reverse complement strand
GAGGGTTTACAAAATCAACGTTCACATAAATTTCGCGGTTCACACCGGCCGGGGTAAGCTGATGTTCATTGGCATATTGCATCAGCTTATCGTAGCTGCCTGTCATTTGCAGCCAGTCGCCTTCGTGGATGAGGGAAATACAGTTAAAATTTTCAGTTCGTTTGAAATGAAACTTACCATCGTACTCCCGGAGAACGTCAGCAACCGGCAGGGCAATTTCGAGGGTAAACGGTTTACTTGCATCGGTAAAGCCGAAGTAATGCCAGTGAACGGGCCCGGTAACGCTGAGCTTATGCTGTAACGCTTCCGCATAAAGCTCGTTGGCCACGTGAAAGAAATTGCCGAGCTCGCCCAGGGTGGTCTCGGTTCTGAAAAAAATGAAGCTGATCGGCTGAACCTGCTTCATCATGGGTTTATATTCTGTCGCTGTCATACAAATAATTTTATGCTAATCAACGCCTGCTGCATGACAGCCCTATGTCAGCACAAAAAAGAAAGTTTAGATTTTTTTTAGCGGAACTGACAGCCCTATGTCAGCAGAAAGCAGATTTTAGCTCAGCGCCTTCATGCGGGCGTGGTGGAGCGCCAGGCCTTCTGCAAATTCAGCCATTTTGATACGCAGTTCTTCGGGTTCTTCGATTTGTACACCCGTGCCGAACATGAGCAGCCAGTGCATCATGTGGTCCATATTTTCGATCATAAACTCAGCGCGGATCTTATCGCCCAGGTCGGTTTGCGAAATGCTGCCGTAAAGCGGCCTGCCGGACATGTTCTCTTTATTAAACGAGGCAACAACCTTCTGCATGCCGTGATGACTGTAGAACACACTTTTAAAATATTCCTGTAACGACAGGAGATTGCGGCCTTCAAAGGTTTTGCCGGTGGTCACAAGACTTTTAATCCGGTCTGCGCGGAAATCGCGGTAGCCGTTGCGCAGCCTGCACCACGCAATGAGGTGCCACGCAGCGCTGTAATAAAACAAGCCGATCGGCTCAACCTCACGTTTGGTTTGCTGCTCCTGGTTGCTGCTGTATTCAATTTCCAGCACGCATTTTTTTACGGCTGCCCGCTGGATTTCCGTAATGAAATGATCGGGGAAATCGTGCTGCACGGGGCGCGTGGCAACGGAAATCTCAACGTGCGAATGCAATTGTTCGAGGTGATCTTTTTCGGGATCGCTCAGCACTGCTTTAATCTTGAACATGGCCGACTCAAACGCAGCTTTCATGGACTTATCGCCCATCTTTTCCACAAACTTGCCGGCCAGCAGCATGGAGCTTGCTTCATCCTGCGTGAACATCACGGGCGGCAGGTGATAACCATCCACAATAAAGTATCCTTTGCCGGCTTCTGAACCGATCGGCACACCGGCTTCCATCAATGCCTTTACGTCCCGGTAAACGGTACGCAGACTGATCCCGAACCGGTCGGACATTTCCTCCGCCTTCACCAACTTTTTGGATTGAAGGTGCAC
>CAZIGG010000151.1:0-6486 GCA_964538575.1 uncultured Roseivirgaceae bacterium | reverse complement strand
GCCTGCCAGCCATCACGCTGCATGTCTTCCGGGTTTTCATTTTCCGGTTCAAACGTTTCAACGACTTTAGTTTGATTGCCCTCCGCAGTAAAGCTGATTTTTACTTTACGGCCATCGGCCATTGTGTATTCAATTGAGTTGTGCTTTTCAACCTTTGTATAAATGCCTGCGAAGTCAAAGCTGACGCTGCCGTCTTTGGCGGCCATGGTAGTTGAAAATTTTCCGTCTACCCGAAGGTCATTTTCAGCTTTAGGGGTATGCCAGTCCGGAGAAGCAAAAGCCCACCGGGTGATGTGCTCGGCCTCGTTCCAGTACTTCCATACTTTTTCAACGGGTGCGTTAACCGTTGCCTGAATGGTGATCGCTTTTTTCGTCATCGTTTCCATGTTTTATATGTTTGAATTTACAATTCGTGATTGATTACACGACAAACATACCGGACGAAATCAATCTGAAGACGGTGCCGGTGCGACTTTGGGAGGGGGAAATCCGACAAAATGATTTTCAGTACTCCGTAACGAGTTCGAACGGCTCCTTAGCAGAGTCAACAACCTTTCCGTTTTCGCATTTCAGGATACGGGCCGGGAATTTCTTAATCAATGGATAATCGTGTGTGGCCATTAAAACAGCGGTTCCGCTTTTGTTGATTTGCTGGAACAGCTTTAAGATACCATGAGAAACTTCCGGGTCGAGGTTTCCGGTTGGTTCATCCGCGATCAGGATCAAAGGCTCATTTAATAACGCACGGGCAATTACCACGCGTTGCTGTTCACCGCCCGAAAGCTGGTGTGGCATTTTCTTTTCAACTGAACCGAGCCCAACCTGCATTAACACTTCTGACATTCTTGCCCGCATCTTACCGTTTTCTTTCCAGCCGGTAGCCTTCAAAACAAACATCAGGTTATCGTCTATGCTGCGGTCGGGGAATAATTGAAAATCCTGGAAGATGATGCCAAGCTTTCTGCGAAGCTTCGGAACCTGGGAATCCTTGATGCCCCGGATGTTGAAGCCGGCAACGTCAATATCACCCAGTCTTAAATCAAGGTCTGCGTAAAGCGTCTTGAGCAGGGAAGATTTACCCGATCCTGTTCTGCCCACGAGAAAAACGAATTCACCTTTATCAATGTCAAAATTGATGTCTCTCAGAACCGTGTTATTGTCCTGAAAGATGTGCGCCTCGCTTACGCGGACAACCGGGTCAGTGGAGAACATTACCCGTTAACTTTTTTATGATCCGCCAGGAATTTAGCCAGGCCGCTGTCGGTAAGCGGATGGTTCAACAGGCCTGTGATTACGTTCAAGGGACACGTTACCACATCTGATCCGATCTCAGCACACTGAATCAGGTGCATGGCATGACGAACGGAAGCGGAAAGTATTTCGGTATCAAATCCGTAATTATCATAGATCAGGCGGATTTGCGAAATCAGTTCCAGGCCGTCCTGAGAAATATCATCCAATCTTCCGATGAACGGGGAGACGTAGCTCGCGCCAGCTTTGGCAGCGAGGATCGCCTGACCCGCGGAGAACACCAGTGTACAGTTTGTGCGAATACCTTCGCCTGAGAATTTCTTGATCGCTTTAACGCCATCTTTAATCATGGGCACTTTCACCACGATCTTGTCATCGATTTTAGCGAGTTCTTTTCCTTCTTTCAGGATGTTCTCGTAATCGGTCGCGATAACTTCCGCGCTCACGTTGTTATCCACGATGTTACAAATGGCTTTGTAGTGCGCCCTAATGTTGTCAGCGCCTTTAATGCCTTCTTTGGCCATCAGGGAAGGGTTGGTGGTTACGCCATCCAAAACGCCCAGGTCGTGTGCTTCCTTTATTTCGTTGAGGTTTGCGGTATCGATGAAGAATTTCATGCTTTTAGGTTTGTTGTAGCGATTTTAAAGAAGGTGTAAAAATAAAAAAAGTCCGGTAGGGTTCTTATAAATTCCTCCTGGACCTGGCAGCAAAAGCGATAAAAAGTGGCAAACCGAACATCGCACCGCTTCAACCGCCTACCCTTGCTACCTTCCGGTCCTGGGGGCTTCAGCAGGAGCTGGTCGTGCCGGTTTACCGGGTGCAAATATAGCATGCAGGTGAGAATTATCAAGGACACACTTTCGTATGGGAGAGATTGACCAAATAAGTTGGTTTTTTACCAACTTATTTGTTATTTTCACGTTGTGAATGTTATTAGCCGGAAATTCCTTGTTGAGTTTTACGTGATACATGCCGACTCAAAAGATTCGCTGGAGATGTGGTTCAAAATCTGTAAACGCGCGGGCTGGAGCAATTTTAATGAGGTTCGCAAAACCTATCCCACTGCGGATGTTGTGGGTGACGACAGAATGGTCTTTAACATAAAGGGAAATAAATACAGATTAATTGCACGTTTCAGCTTCAGATACAAGGCAATTCAGGTAAAGTGGATTGGCACACATGCTGAATATGATACTATTGATGTACGTAACGTTTAACGTCTATGAAACACTGGTCTATTTTAGAGAGTAAAAAGGATTACGATGCCGCCTTAAAAAGAATAGAAGCGCTTATGGAGCTTAATCCGGGTGTAAAGACTGATTCAGGCAAGGAAATGAAGCTTTTACTTTACTTAGTGGAGCGATATGAAGAGGAGCATTATCCCATTGGATTGCCTGATCCGATAGAAGCTATAAAAATCCGAATGGAGGATCTGGGGCTTGAGCCAAAAGACCTGGTTGAGGCTATTGGTGACAAGGGCACGGTTTCCAAAGTATTGAACAATAAAATACCACTTTCCCTCCGGATGATCAGAAACTTAAGCAGGCTGCTTCAATTACCTGTCGATGTCCTGATCCAGGAACCAAAATTAGCAACATCTTAACTTAAGCAAGTCCGGAGAGGTACAGGTTAAACTCCAGCGGACTGCATGCTTCAAATGCATCAGCTTTTAAGTCTTCAAAAATGCCCTCGTCAAACTGCAACTCGCGGATGGCTGGCTGTTGGCCGTCTCCGATGGTAATCTCCGTTCCGGAGTAATGAATCGGGTTCACCCTGACTAAGATCAGCAGTCCGTCATGCTTCTTTTTAAAGTACTGGTGAACGATATTTTGGTTCTTCGCCATGGCGATTCAAAAATAGGGCATCGACCGCAACCGTGAAAAATGCCTGCTTATTATTTTGTGATCCCAGGCCGGTTTCTTATACTTGCCTCAAGATTTATAAAAAACTCATGGGAAGAGGAGACAAAAAAAGTAAAAAAGGCAAGCGCACAACGGGCTCTTTTGGTGTCAGCCGCAACAAAAACAAGATTAAGGCAAGATTGAAGCGTGTTGCGTCCAAGAAGAAGGCAACAACAGCAGCAACAAGCGCAGCGAAACCAAAACGTGCACCGCGTAAAAAGGCTGAAGCTTAGGCGTAAGTGTAACGATGAGACAATTTTCTAACATAGCATGGTGGTGGCATATATCTGAAACGGATATGTGAACAGCCTTGTTATGAGTAAACCATAAGCCAGGGGCCCGCTGTTCACAGCGGGCTTCTTGTTTTTATACCCTGTTGAAAAGCTTAAGATGAATTATAAAATTCAAACACATTCGAAGAAACTGCTTTCCGATACGCTCACCCCGGTGAACATTTACCTGAAGCTGCGCGATGTATTTGCGGGCAGCATTCTGCTCGAGAGCTCTGATTATCACGGGCAGGAAAACAGCCTGTCGATGATCTGCTGCGAGCCCATGGCAAGCTTTACCGTGAAGAAGAATGTTGCTGAGCTGAAGTTCCCGGATGGAAAGGTGAGCCGGGAAGCGCTTATGGGCAAGTCGTTAACGGAAAAGCTTGATGCGTTCAGGGCAAGGTTTCAGACGGAAAACACTTCCGGTAAAAATGGCTTCTCAGGTTGTGGATTGTTCGGCTACATGGCGTACGATACCGTTAAGTTTTTTGAAGATGTATCGATCCAGGATGCTGAGCATTCAATCCCGGAGGTACTGTATACCCTTTACCGGTACGTGATCATTGTGAATCATTTTACCAATGAACTCACGTTATCGGAAAACAGGGTTGAAGGCGCAACGGATAGCGGCATTGACAGAATTGAACAGCTTATATTCAGCAACCGGTTTTCGACATATTCATTTCAGTCAGTTACCGGAGAGATTTCCAATGTTACGGATACCGAATACATCGACATGGTAAAAAAGGGAATCAGCCATTGTCAGCGGGGCGATGTTTTTCAGATCGTACTGTCCAGAAGATTTTCAAGCCAGTTTAAAGGCGATGAGTTTAATGTTTACCGCGCATTACGTTCCATCAACCCGTCACCGTACCTCTTTTATTTTGATTATGGAAGCTTTAAGCTGTTTGGTTCGTCCCCGGAAGCGCAGCTCCAGGTTCGCGGATCACAAGCCAGTATTTTCCCGATAGCCGGTACGTTCAGAAGAACCGGTAACGACCAGGAAGATGCTGAACTGGCAAACAGGCTGGCGGCCGATGAGAAAGAAAATGCGGAGCATATTATGTTGGTTGATCTTGCCCGGAACGATATAAGCCGTCATGCTGAACATGTTACCGTGGAAGTTTTTAAAGAGATCCAATACTACTCTCATGTAATCCATCTTGTTTCGAAGGTTACCGGCAAGCTTGATCAAAACACTTCGGATGTAAAGATTGCGGCTGATACATTTCCGGCAGGAACATTGTCCGGTGCGCCCAAGCACATGGCCATGACGCTGATCAACCAGCTTGAAAATGTGAACCGCAGCTTTTATGGCGGGGCGATCGGCTATCTTGGATTTAACAACGACTTTAATCACGCGATCATGATCCGGACATTCTTAAGCAAGAATAATCACCTGATCTACCAGGCAGGAGCGGGTGTGGTGTCTAAATCCAACCCTGAGAGTGAATTACAGGAAGTAAACAACAAGCTTGGCGCGCTGCGCAAGGCAATTTTAATGGCTCAAACACTTTAGTTATGAAAATTTTAGTGCTCGATAATTACGATTCGTTTACCTACAACTTAGTGCATATTATCCGGGAGCGGAAGCATGATTATGAAGTTCACCGGAATGATAAGATCACGCTGGAGGAAGTGAAACGTTTTGACAAGATATTGCTCTCGCCCGGCCCCGGTATCCCGGATGAAGCGGGAATTATGAAGGATTTAATAAATACTTACGGTCCATCGAAAAGTATCCTGGGAGTCTGCCTGGGACACCAGGGGATAGGAGAAGTTTATGGAGCATCGTTGTTTAATATTCCTAAAGTATTGCATGGTGTTACATCAATCGCCCATGTTACCGATCGTTCGGAAAAGCTTTTTAAAGGAATTCCGGAAACCTTCCAGGTAACGCATTATCACTCGTGGGCCATACAAGCGGATACGATCAAAATGCCGTTAAAGATTACCGCGAATAACGATGAAGGCTTGGTGATGGCTGTCCGCCATGAAAAATTTGATGTGTGCGGAGTGCAGTTTCACCCGGAATCGATCATGACACCGGAAGGGCCGGGGATTATTGAGAACTGGCTTAAGAGTTAGAGGTTCGAAGTTCGAGGTTGGGGGTTCAAGGTTCGGGCTTCGACAGGCTCAGCCTGACAGGTTGCCGGTCGCCAGTTTCCGGTTTGTTGCCGGTTTGTTGGTTGAAAGTTTAAAGTTCAATGTTGGTTGCAGGGTTACGGGGCTCGGGGTTTGGTTTGAAAAGGAAATTTTATGAAGGAAATTTTAAATGAATTGATTGATCATCAGTCGCTCTCGAAGGAAGAGGCGCGGCAGGTATTGCTTGAGCTTACTTCGGGAAAGTATAATCCGAGTCAGACGGCATCTTTTATAACGGTGTATATGATGCGGAATATCACGGTGGATGAATTGCAGGGCTTTCGCGATGCGATGCTGGAACAGTGTATTCCTGTTAAGTTTGATCAGCCGGTGATGGATGTTTGCGGAACGGGCGGTGATGGCAAGAATACGTTCAATATTTCCACCTTGTCATCGTTCGTAGTGGCCGGAGCGGGACAACCTGTTGCGAAGCATGGCAATTACGGAGTTTCTTCGGCCTGCGGGTCATCCAATGTGCTGGAATACTTTGGGTATAAGTTTACGAATGACAATGATGCGCTCAAGCGCGCTCTGGATCGTGCCCATATTTGCTTCATGCATGCACCCCTGTTTCATCCGGCTTTAAAGAATGTTGCCCCGATCCGGAAAGAACTCGGTGTTAAAACATTCTTTAACATGCTTGGGCCGATGGTCAATCCGGCCTTTCCGAAACGGCAATTAGTTGGTGTGTTCAGCTTAGAGCTTGCCCGGAAGTATGGCTACCTCTATCAGAATTCGGATAAGCAATTCGTAATTCTTCATGCGCTCGATGGCTATGATGAAATTTCCCTCACCGGGGCTTTTAAATACGTTTATAATGGAGGCGAACAGATCGCTGATCCATCCGATCTTGGATTACCGCACGTGAGGTATGAAGACATCGGTGGCGGAGATACGGTTGAAGATTCTGCAAAAAT
>CAZIGG010000150.1:0-6512 GCA_964538575.1 uncultured Roseivirgaceae bacterium | reverse complement strand
GATTTCAGTTACCTGACCAGATCCTACGGTACGGCCACCTTCGCGGATCGCGAAACGAAGACCTTTTTCCATAGCGATCTTGTTGATCAGCTGAACTTCGATAGAGATGTTATCACCAGGCATAACCATTTCAACACCTGCAGGGAGCATAACCTCTCCTGTTACGTCAGTTGTACGGAAGTAGAACTGCGGACGATATTTGTTGAAGAATGGCGTGTGACGACCACCTTCTTCTTTAGAAAGTACGTACACTTCAGCCTTGAATTTTGCGTGTGGCGTTACGGAACCTGGCTTACAGATAACCATACCACGCTTAATTTGTTCTTTTTCAATACCGCGGAGCAGAAGACCTGTGTTATCACCAGCTTCACCTCTGTCAAGGATCTTACGGAACATTTCAACACCTGTGATAGTAGAGGTAAGGTTTTCAGCACCCATACCCAGGATCTGAACCGGATCACCGGTTTTGATCACACCGCGCTCGATACGGCCGGTAGCAACCGTACCACGACCCGTAATAGAGAACACGTCTTCAACAGGCATTAAGAAATCTTTGTCAACCAGACGAACCGGGATTGGAATGTGGTTGTCTACAGCATCCATCAGTTCTTCTACTTTAGCAACCCACTGAGGTTCACCGTTCAATGCTCCAAGAGCAGAACCGCGGATCACAGGCATGGTATCGCCAGGGAAGCTATAGGCAGACATCAATTCACGAACTTCCATTTCAACCAGGTCTAACAATTCAGCATCGTCAACCAGGTCAACTTTGTTCATGAACACAACAAGCGCAGGTACACCTACCTGACGTGCAAGAAGAATGTGCTCACGGGTTTGTGGCATTGGACCGTCAGTCGCAGCTACTACAAGAATAGCTCCGTCCATCTGGGCCGCACCGGTAACCATGTTCTTTACATAGTCAGCGTGACCCGGACAGTCTACGTGTGCGTAGTGGCGGTTTGCTGTAGCGTATTCAACGTGAGAGGTATTGATTGTAATACCACGTTCTTTTTCCTCAGGAGCGTTATCAATTGAAGAGAAATCGCGCATTGAAGCAAGTCCTTTAGAAGCAAGAACTTTTGTGATTGCAGCAGTAAGCGTTGTCTTACCGTGGTCAACGTGACCAATTGTACCGATGTTAACGTGTGGTTTTGACCGGTCGTAGGTTTCCTTAGCCATATTTGAAAATCAGTTAAAAGTTTAAAAGTGTATAGTTATTTAAATTGTTACTAACCAGCTTCTTAGGTTCTCTTAAGAAGCACACACCCCAAACATGTTAAGCCTTTCGGATAAGGGTAATTCCAATGATTTCTCTGACTCCGTTAACAATGTTCGCTACACATCCGGGATCAGAAATTTCATTTACTCCAGTACAAAACTTCCTGACATCCTCAGGAATCAATCCCGCACATGCGGGACGCTTTTTGCTTCAAAGAAGCAGAGCTGTTGAAGAGAATTGAACTCTCGACCTCTTCCTTACCAAGGAAGTGCTCTACCCCTGAGCTACAACAGCTTTTGGTACACCGAGCGGGAGACGAGGCTCGAACTCGCCACCTATAGCTTGGAAGGCTATCGCTCTACCAAATGAGCTACTCCCGCTTATCAATTTCGAATCGAAAATTCCGGATTCGAAATTGTTTGTGGGGAAGACAGGATTCGAACCTGTGAAGACATAAGTCAACAGATTTACAGTCTGTCCCAGTTGGCCGCTTTGGTACTTCCCCAAGTATTAATTTGGGGTCGGCCAACCCTCAAACCTTTCAATATTTCCCAAGAACGACTTAAAAGCCCCTCGACATGTCGGGGGGCTTTTGAAAAAGAGAGTGCAAAATTATACGCTTTTTTGGTTTAGTCAAACAGCCGATCATGATTTGGTCAGGATTCTTAGGATTTTTGGATTAACAGGATTAGCGCTTTTAAACCAAATAAGCGGGTTTCCCAGTGCCGCTTTGAGTTACAGCCGGTTGGCTGTTCACAAAATGATAATGTCTTTCACTACCTCACGGCCGAACTCTTTCTGAAAAACCTCCAGAATGTGGGTTTTGTGTAGCAGAAAGTCATTTTTCATGGAGGGTGACTTGAATTCTACAAACAGAACCTTGTCTTTGATGTACACCTTCTTGGTGCGTTTGGCGATGGGGCTGCCCACTAACCTTTCCCAGGAAGCTACGAGTGTGGCTTCGTCAAATTTCGACTCGATGCGGAATGTGCCCAGCATGTGCCGCACCGCATCTCCGATCGTTTGAAATTCGTTTGGTTTTTTGGCCATGGGGTAAAGGTAGTAATTAGACCGTCATGCCGAGAAGCAGCATCCCCTTGTAGAGAACATGGATGGACTCGCGTCTCTGAGTTATCCAATGTTGCGCAATTAATACGGGATGCTTCAGTCGGTTTAAGCACTTATAATCCTTAAGTCCGATACCTCCTTCAGCATGACGGAGGTTTATAAGGCGGAGCTTTACTACTTCGATTGCTTCACCGAACCTTTCTCCACTTCAAAAATCCTCGCCTTCACCCCTGCTTCTTTTAATATCTCCCGGCTGCGACCGCTGCGGGCATCGGTGATGAAGATCTGCCCGAAATTTCCATCCGACACAAGCGACATCAATTTAATGATGCGGGTATCATCAAGCTTGTCGAAAATATCATCGAGCAATAACAATGGTTTTTTCTTCGTGGCTTGTTCAAGCACCTGGAATTCAGCGAGTTTAAGTCCGATCAGAAAAGATTTTTGCTGACCCTGCGACCCGAATTTCTTAAGTTCACCGGTGTTGAGCGAAAACAAAAAATCATCGCGGTGAATGCCGGAGGCTGTTCGCTGAAGCATAATATCGCGTTGTAAATTTTTCTTCAGCAAATCAGCAAAATCAACCTCCTCCAGATCAGAACGATAAGTTATTGAAACACTTTCTTTTGCTTCCTTTCCCACCAATTGTTTATACCACTTTTCAAACAGCGGATGATACTTCGTTAGAAATGTTTTTCGCTTTTCGTAAATGAAATTCGCAGCGGGGATTAACTTATCATCGTAGCTGTCGAGCAGATCCTGATCAACTGAACCGCGCTCTGAAAACAATCGTAACAAGCCATTCCGTTGCCGGAGGAATTGCGTGTAGGTAATCAGGTTTTCGAGATACGGATGATCCATCTGCGAAAGCAGACCGTCAAAAAATTTTCTGCGCTGCTCGCTTCCGTCCCAGATCAGCTCAATGTCATTCGGGGCAATCAGCACAAGCGGATACTTCCCGATGTGCTCCGCCATTTTTTTGTACTCAGAACCATCTTCGCTCATCAGCTTTCTTGAACCTTGAACAAAGGAACATAGAACCTCCGTATGATTTTTCTTATTCAGAAACGAACCCCTTATAAAGAACTGATTCTCACCCTGGCGGATATTCTGAAGATCCGATGCGTTGGATGCGCTCTTCGTCAGCGACAAATAATAGATCGCATCTAATAAATTTGTTTTGCCGCTGCCGTTTAATCCGAAAAAGCAGTTTACCCCCGGTGAAAGCTCCAGCGCAGCATCCTCGTAATTCTTGAAATTATAAAGTGTCAGTTTTTCGAGGTGCACGGTAAAAATGGTGTTTTAAGCCTGCCTTTGCCGGCAGGCAGGCCCGCGAAGCCGAATTCAATGAATTGGCTTTGCTATTGCGCGATTCAGGGTTAATTTCGCAGTTCAGTTTACGAAAAATCAAAAATAGGGATATGCCCGCGACAACCAAAGCAAATAAACCTGAGCCTGCGAAGAAGGCCGACCCGATAGCTATCGGGTCCAAAACAGAGTTTTCAAAAGAAACTTACCTGTTCTGGTACGAGAGCATGCTGCTGATGCGCAAGTTTGAAGAGAAGGCGGGCCAGCTTTACGGTCAGCAAAAGATCAAAGGTTTTTGTCATTTGTACATTGGGCAGGAAGCTTGTGCAGCAGGATCAGTATCGGCTTTACAAAAAGGCGATAAATATATCACGGCTTACCGCGATCATGCACATCCGCTGGCATTAGGTACAAGTCCCAATGCGATCATGGCTGAGCTTTACGGAAAAGCAACCGGGGTATCGAAAGGCAAAGGAGGTTCAATGCACATGTTCGATAAAGCAGTCGGATTCGTGGGCGGTCATGGAATTGTGGGCGGCCAGGTGCCGCTTGGCGCTGGTTTAGCTTTCGCAGAAAAATATAACAAGACCGGCAACCTGTGCATTTGCTACATGGGTGATGGCGCGGTACGACAAGGTGCATTTCACGAAGCCCTGAACATGGCGATGCTGTGGAAGCTTCCGGTGATCTTTGTGATTGAGAACAACGGGTATGCGATGGGTACATCGGTAAAGCGTACGTCAAACGTTACCGACCTGTATACCCTGGGTGAAGCATTTGATATGCCATCCGAGCCGGTTGACGGAATGAATGTGGAGGAAGTACATCGCTCCGTAGCACGGGCTGCCGAACGTGCGCGTGCGGGTGAAGGCCCGACCTTACTGGAGTTCAGAACCTACCGCTACAAAGGTCATTCCATGAGCGACCCCCAGAAGTATCGTACAAAAGATGAAGTAGAGGGATACAAGCAGCGTGACCCGGTTGAGGTTATCCGGAAAGCTCTGCTCGACAAAAAGTTTGCAACTGAAAAAGATATCGAAGCGATCGAGCAGAAAGTTGCAGCCCAGGTTGAAGAAAGCGTGAAATTCGCAGAGGATTCTCCGTACCCGGACGCAGCCGAAGCCTTTACAGACGTTTATCAAGAGCCTGATTATCCGCTCATTACTGATTGATCTTCCCTTTGTTTAGAAACGACTAATTATTAGTTTTGCGCCCCCGTCCCGGTAATCATCGGTGGGTTATTATTTATCACGTCATGGCTAAGAAAAAAGAGAACAAAAACGAATTGCTTGAAAATCCGGATGCGCTGGCTCAGCGCCTGGGAAATGCCGAAAACTGGATCGAACGAAACTCCAAGGCTGTTTTCGGTATTGTGGGAGTAATTCTTCTGGCGATAGCCGGGTACTTTGGGTTTAATTATTACAAGAAATCGCAGGATGCAGATGCGCAACCGCAGATGTTCCAGGCGGTATATTATTTTGAAGCAGACAGCCTGAGCCTTGCCCTGAACGGGGATGGTAACAACCTGGGTTTTCTGAACATCATTGAAGATTACAAGTACAGCGATGCAGCGAACCTCGCGCACTTTTATGCCGGAGTTTGCTATCTGAAGCAGGGGGAATTTGATGCCGCGATTTTATACCTCGAAGATTTCAGGGCAGATGATCTGCTGGTTCAGGCCCGGGCCTACAGTTTGATTGGCGATGCCTACATGGAAAAAGCCGAGTACGAAAATGCTGCGAAGTTTTACGACAAAGCTGCGAACTACGAGCCTAACAAATTCTACTCACCCGCTTACCTGATGAAGGCCGCACTGGCGTATGAGAAGTTAAATCAGAACGATAAAGCGAAAGAGGCATATTCAAAAATCATTACGGAATTCTGGGATTCACAGGAGTATCAGAATGCGGTGAAGCTGAAAGCAAGGTTGGAAACCAATTCTTAAAAAAAGACAATACTTATCAAAGGGATTCCGGAAACGGGATCCCTTTTTTATTGTTATTTTTACATAAACAGTTGTTATGGGTGTTACGGATCTAAAAAAGGAGCTTCATGAGGCGATTGATGACGCTGACGACAGGTTATTAACGCTGATCTATGGAATGATCGTAGCCGACAGGCAGCGTGATGAAATACCGGAATGGCATAAAGATATTATTCAGGAAAGGCTGGAGGCATACGAAAAAAATCCATCAAATGTAATTACGTGGGAAGAGCTTAAGGCAAAAATTGAAAAGATGCGATGAGCTATTCGCTCGCCTTCTTCCCTCAGGCAGAGATGGATATTCTCGAAAGTATCCGGTGGTACAACATCGAAAAAGCATCCTTAGGATTTGATTTTTACAATCAACTTCAGCAAACCCTTGGTCGTATAAGTGAAAACCCGCTGCATTATTCTATCCGGTTGAAACGTATACGGGCTTCTAAAGTTTACCAATATCCTTTTCTTGTTTACTACAAAATTCACGAAGCTCAAAAAGCTATAACTATTCTCGCGGTATTACATACAAGCCGTAATCCGAAAGAAGTCAACAAAAGAAAATAGAATGGCAGGCATACTCACATCCGGTAAGATTAAGATTTCAAAAAATCTGCTGAATAAGAAGTTCGCGATCATAGTCGCTGAATGGAACGAAGAAATAACCGAAGCGCTGTATGAAGGCGCACGCAATTCATTGATTGCACATGGCGTTAAGAAATCAAACATCGTCCGCAAAAATGTTCCGGGCAGTTTTGAACTTACGCTGGGCGGATTGTGGATGGCTGAGAAAAAAGATATCGCTGCGGTAATTTGTTTAGGGTGTATAATCCAGGGCGACACACCGCACTTTGATTACATCTGCCAGGCAGTGGCCAACGGCATTACGGAAGTAAACATCAAAACAAAAAAGCCGGTGATCTTTGGAGTGTTAACTAC
>CAZIGG010000149.1:0-6521 GCA_964538575.1 uncultured Roseivirgaceae bacterium | reverse complement strand
ATGAGCACGCTTCCCGTCACCGACATGATGTACCCGGCATGGATGAAAAACTCCAGCCAGCTTAAGGTAGGCTGACCTAATTCTTTATAGAGCAGCACACCAATGCTTCCGAGGTAGCCAAAAGCATCTGCGAGGTAAATTAGAAATCCAACCGTGCTTACATATTTAAATGTGGCGATCATACGATCAAACAGGATGCTGTTGAATGGAACATACCCCAGGTACAAACCCATACCCAGCATAATCATCCAGGGGGTCGCGCTGATAAAATCCTTATCAAATAAAAATGTAGCTACCCCGACCAACAGCATTCCGCACAAAATAATTGCCTGGTTGATCATGAACGCATTCCGGTTGCTGCGGATAAACATAATGCTGCCCATAATGATAAGAATAGCAATCGTTACAGGGGTTTCTGTTTTTGTAAAGATCTCCGGTGAATTGCCATAGCCTAGTGTTTTCCAGACATCGGCTGAGAAATTGTCCCTGAAATCCCGGAAAGCTGTAAGAAGTGTATACGTCAGAATCAGGAGAATCAATCCGGGTGCGAACATGGACAAAAACTTCTTTCGTTCTTCGCGGTTCATGGGTTGCCGCTTAGTGCGCAGTTCTTCGTCCAGCGCACTGGGAGGCGGTACCTGGTTGAGCATCCACAAAAAGAACAGCAAGGGCAAAAGAAAAATACAGGCCGATATGAACGGCATCCAGTACTCTGAAACTCCCCAGAATTTCATCACAAACCCGCCAACCGATTTTGCAAAACCCGAAGAGAAGATGAAGCTCACCGAAACACCCGCGCCTAACACTTCCGTGAATCTTCTCCCTTCCAGGTAGCTGAATACAAGGCCCCAGCCCATGCCTAATGGAAGTCCGTTCGTGAAGAGGAAAATAATATTGTAGGGCGGAGGAGTTATGGCAAAGAACAGCCATGACAATCCTGCCATCGTGATCATGATCAGTATGCCCTTTACCCGGAAAGTTGATTTCAGTTCGCTGATGAATTTGATACCTGCAAATTTGGCAAGCCCGTATCCAATAACCTGGGAAATCACCATCCAGCTTTTATAGGTGACACCAAAGAAGGCAATACCCTCAAACGTACCAACCGTATACGTCTTGCGAAAAGCAAAAATACAGGTGTACAGGCAGAACGCGGCCAGTGTGGCGTAAAGTGAAAACAAAAAACCATTTGTACCGCGAAGCCATTGGGTTATGGCTCCTGAACGTACCGGATCAGATTGCATTTTTCAAGGTAATGAAAAATTACAATGTGATCATTTCAATGCTTTTAAGTCTGCTTTCAGAATAATATCCTGTAATTGTTTAACAGGCTTGAAGATTCTTCTCTTGTGCTGTCGCCTGGATCCTAAAACAGATAAAAGCAATTAAAATTAAACTGATTCTCATAGTATGATTTCCGATAAACCCGGATATTTGGGGATAACCCGGATAAAGTCTTTAAAGGTCATATTAAAAAACTGATTTTGAATTCACTTGGATTGGAGTAATTTGTAGAAGCATTTTATAGCAGGCTAAACGCTTATCATGAAATTTCGGAACGTTATCGGGATTCTTATCATTCTTGCATCGTGTTCCCGGCAGGAGGACACAGCAACGCTGAAAAGTGAAGTCATTGAAACGGACAGGAACTTTTCAAAACGCGCTCAGGAAAAAGGCATAGCCGAAGCTTTTGTTTACTATGCGGATGAAAAAGTTATCAAGCCAGTTCCCGGTGAGCAGCCAATCTTTGGCAAGTATGCCCTGATGGAATCGTACGAAAAAAATCCTCCTGAATATACCCTTACCTGGGAACCGCTGCGTGCCGAAGCCAGCGGAAATATGGCCTATACTTTTGGCAGCTATACCTTAACAACAAAGACACCTTCCGGGGAAGACTCCGTACAGTATGGCAACTATATCTCTGTCTGGAAACGCAAAAAAGACGGAAGCTGGCGCTATGTTATTGATACGGGCAATGCTACGCCCGGGCCTGTTAAATTTCAGTGATGAATTATACCGAAGTATGGGTGATTATTAATCATTCAGGCACACGGTTCTTCGACAGGCATGAGTAATACTTTGTTAAACTTTCCCGATTTTTTTAAGCGGGGTAATCATCCGCAATGAATGCGGCAAAACCTCAATCTTAAACTCCGATGCATGACCGCACGGCTCGCCATCCACATGATACGCAGTCGGCTTGTCTACTTTGATTAGCCCGTTGTTCACGGTAAGACAGGTATAGTATTTTCCCGTTTTAAGTTTGCCCGTAAACATCTGGTAGGCAAACCTGAACCCGCGCTGTGCAGGTACCTTTTTGAGAATGGCCGTTTGTAAGGAATTGTTTGTGATGGATGCCTTTGGCGCTACACGCGCGTTATTCCCATATTGCGAGGCATTGGCAATGGCAATCATGAACGATTTATGCTTCGCAAAGTCATGATTCTCAAGTTCCAGCTCAGCATCAAATTCCCGAAATGTTAAGTAATGAAGCGTTACTAATCGTGCGTACGTCCAAAAGCCGCGCCTTTTCTTTTTGGCAAACAGGTTGGCGATGTGTCCGTCAAAACCGATTCCGGAAACATTCAGCGAAAGCTTTCCATTTAAGCGGAAGGTATCCATCTCCACAACTTTGCCGGTGAGCACTTGCTCCAGCGCTTTGTCCATTTTCATGGAGATGCCGAGGTGGCGGGCTAATCCGTTTCCCGATCCTTTGGGAATTATTCCCATCGGGGTTTTCGAATTCAGTAAACCACGGGCAACCTCATTCAATGTGCCGTCTCCGCCAACCGCCACAACAATATCAAAATTTCTTTTAGCGCCTTCTTTGGCCAGGTCGGTTGCATGGCCGGGACCCGAAGTAAACTCAATGGTACATTCCACGTCAAACTTTGCGCAGGCTGTTAAAATACGGCCTTCTACCTGCGGCTGGTAGCCCGCGCCTGCATATTTATTGACTATGAACAATACGTTCTTAACTTCGCTCATGGCAGGTCAACATTACAAATTTTTGCCGATATGATAGAGTTCACGCCCCGCAAATTCAAGTTCAAAGCCTGGAGCAAGGAAGCTAAGCTGCTGTTAAAAGTGAGCAGCATCGAATGTGTGAAAGGGGAGTTGAATAAAAAAGACCATCTGCTGCTTCAGTTTACAGGCCTGACCGATAAAAACGAGGAAGAACTTTACGAAATGGATATTGTGCTGGTACAATCCGAAAAGTTTGTGATTGTGTGGAACAGCGATAGTAACGGCTGGTTCTTAACAAACATGAAAACCGAAAAGCGGGCGGATGTTCTTTCGAAAGAATTTGCCGCTAAAACAATCCGGCTTTGCAGCTATTTTGAATCGGATGGCAAAGCCTGATTACTTCTTCTCCTTCAGCTTCGTCTCAATGTATTTTACCGCGTTCCCGATAGTGGATAACTTCTCCGCATCATCATCCGGAATTTTTATATCGAATGTCTGTTCGAAATCCATTACAATTTCCGCGTAATCGAGCGAATCAATTCCAAGATCCTTTACAAGGTTAGCATCGGGTGTAATTTCCGATTCGGCAATGCCTAATTTTTCGATGAGGATTTGAGCTACGCGTTTTGAAACGTCTGGCATACGGGGTGTTAAAAAGTTGCGTAAAGGTATGATTTTTTAGGCATCAGGCATCAGGCATTAGTAAAAAAACGCACCATCCAATGCCTGATTCCTAATGCCTGTTTATTCAGAATCTCATCAAAAATTCAGTCCCCTTGCCAACTGTGGATTTAACCGTAAGTGTTCCCTGATGCTGCCGCATGATCTGGCGTGACAGACTCAGCCCGATCCCCGAACCGGTTTTCTTGGTGGTGAAGAATGGAATAAAAATCTTTTCCAGCGCTTCGGGATCAATTCCGGTTCCGTTGTCTTTTACGGAAATTACCGGGCGCATTTTTTCATTGTAGTACGCTTTCAATATGATCAGCTTCTCTTCGCCCTCATCAAAAGCCTGGATGGCATTTTTAAGAAGGTTAATGATTACTTGTTCGGTCATGATTTTATCCGCTGAGATTGTGATGTCGGTAGGGTCAACAGAACACTCCAGCTTAATGCCTTTTTCGGATAATTCTTTTTTGTGAAGGATCGCAACTTCATCAAACAATTGTCCTACCTGGATGTTCTCCGGCTTGGGTTTGGGAATGTGCGTCAGGCTCCGGAATTCTTTCACGAAGTGGATCAATCCTTCGCTGCGTTTGCTGATGGTTTGTAACGACAAGTGAATGTCGGCCAATTGTTCTTTCTGAAGCGGTTTTTCCTGGTTGTCCCGCAAGTGAATTTTTATTTCATCTTCAATGATTCCGGCTAATGAAGAAATAGGGGTAACCGAATTCATGATCTCATGCGTTAACACGCGCACAAGATTCTGCCAGGCTTCCATTTCCTTTTCTTCAAGTTCGCTCTGGATGTTCTGGATGGAGATCAGTTTCAGATTCTCTCCGCGAAGCGTAAGCTCAATGGCATAAACCGAAAGCTGGATGAAATCTTCGCCAACCTTTAACCGCAGCAATTCGCGGCCTCCGGTACGCAAGCGCGTAAACACGTTTACCAGCGTTTCGCTGACTTCCTTCAGATCGTTAACGGTTTCAGCACGATTCACTTTCAGTAGTCTGCGCGCTGCGCTGTTGAAGATTTCGATCTTGCCGGTATCTTCTTTAAAGATGATCAGCCCGATCCCAACGTGCATCACGATGTTTTTATAGAATAAATATTCCGAATCGCGTTCCTGCCGCGAATAGCGGAGCTTCGCAAGCGCTTCATTCATCTCCTGGTGGAGCCGAAGAATGGCGGGATCTTTACTATCGGTTTTAAAAGCAGAGGAGAGGTCATCGAACCTGATCGAATCGAGGAACGAAGCCATGTCCTGGTTGGAGCTTTCAATGATTTTGATAAGCTGCTGAACCTGGAACGCAATGACCGCTAAAAGAATGAAGGAGATAACATACTGTTGCTTACTGAATAACAGGTATCCGAACAATAAAATTGAAAAAGCCAGTATGGCCACGCGGGGCAATACCGGTGATTTCCAATTAAAGTCCATACTTTTCCATTCTTCGATACAGCGAGGCGCGTGTTAAGCCCAGCTCATCGGCAGCTTTTGAAATGTTTCCGCTGTATAAGCTGAGCGCCTTTACAATCGCAGCCTTTTCAACTTCATCGAGATTAAGTGTCTCTGGCGAAGCTGAAGACGATACCGGACGACTGAACAAAAAGTCACTCTCCTGTAAGGATGGTGAATCGGTCATGATCACCGCACGCTCAATGGAATGCTGCAGCTCGCGGATGTTCCCCGGCCAGGCATAACGTTTCAGCTTGTCTGTAGCTCCCGGTGAAATCGTGGTTACCGACTTGTGGTATTTCTTCGCGTAATACTCCAGGTAGTGTTGCGCCAGCATCGTGATGTCTTCCATGCGGTCGGCCAGGGGTGGAACTTTGATCTCCACCGTGTTGATGCGATATAAAAGATCCTGTCTGAACGTTCCTTCTTTCACCATTTGATGCAATGGCATGTTGGTCGCGCAGATCAACCGGATATCAACCGGGATGGATTGATTTGATCCCACGCGTGTAACCTGACGTGCCTGCAATGCGCTTAATAGTTTGCTTTGAAGACTCAGGCTTAAGTTCCCGATTTCATCGAGAAATAATGTTCCGCCATTGGCGAGTTCAAACCTTCCCGGACGGTCTTCCCGCGCATCGGTGAACGCGCCTTTTTTATGACCGAAAAGTTCGCTCTCAAAAAGTGTTTCCGTAATGGCGCCCATGTCGACCGACACAAAGCTTTGATCTTTCCGCAGGGAGCGCTGATGGATCGCCCGCGCAATCAGTTCTTTTCCGGTTCCGTTCTCACCGAGGATCAATACGTTGGCATCCGTCCTGGCAACTTTTTCTACCAACCCGAATACTTCTTTGATGGCGGAACTTTCCCCAATGATCTCACCGAATGGTTTGCTGATCTGCTCTTCGAGCATCTCTTTGGCTTTGCGCAGCTTGTCAACTTCGCTGTATGACTGGCGCAGCTTGATTGCCGTAGAAATGGTAGAGATCAGCTTTTCATTTTGCCAGGGTTTCAATACAAAGTCTGTGGCGCCTTGCTTGAGTGCCTTCACGGCCATCTCCACATCGCCAAAAGCAGTAATGAGGATTACCACCGACTTCGGATCCTTTTCCAGGATTTTTTCCAGCCAGTAGAAGCCTTCCTTGCCGCTGGTGATGTCCTTGCTGAAGTTCATGTCCAGCAGGATCACATCGTAGGTATCGTTATTTAACAGAAATGGAATCTTGTTGGGATTCTTTTCAATGATCACATGATGGTTTTGCTTTTTCAGCAGCATTTTAGCCGCCAGCAACACATCTTCATCGTCATCGATCATTAATATTTTGCCGCCTTCTAAAGTCATACAGTTGTTTAGGTTGGGTGTGGTTAACGAAAATCTATGCCAGAGCCGGGATACCTTAAAAACCGGCTTTTTAGGCTGATCACTTGTTCTTTA
>CAZIGG010000148.1:0-6654 GCA_964538575.1 uncultured Roseivirgaceae bacterium | reverse complement strand
AAGTCTTCATTCAGCTTAACATATCCGAAATCACCGTCAGCGCTTTTCTTGGCAAGGTCAAGTGACTGCTGAGCAGTAGCCAATGCACCCTTTTTGTCACCCAGCTTCTGCTGGATTTGGGCTTTGAAGTGAACATTCCAGAAAGCTGCCGGGTTACCGGCAATTGAAAGATCAATGAATTCCAGTGCTTTCTTCAGGTCTTTATTGGTATCATAATAATACCGTGCAGCCTGGGCGTAAGCATTAGGATTTACTTTGGTGTTGTCTTCAATTGATTTCATCACCTTAGCATCGAAATCAACCACTACGCCAAAACGGAAGGCTACATTCTCCCAGGCCAGCGTAACTTTTGCGCTTTTGTTATCTTCAGCGATATCATCAATTGATACAGTGAAGGTTTCAACTTTGGTTGCAAGCTTTTCAGCTTTAACGTTGAACTTTGCTACTTCATTTTCTGGCTTATACGCATCTGTGTTTCCACCGATGCTGAGGTCTTTATAAAGCGAAACAGTCCATTCTGTTGCGCCCGGCCAACTGAAGATCAGGTACTCGCCTTTAGGAACCTTGGTTCCTTCTACGGTAACATCGTCAGAAAAAGAGATTTTTGTGCCGTTATTCGCACCGGTTCTCCAGATTTTTCCGTAGGCATGCATCACATCTTTTTCGCCAAATACTTTTCTGCCTTTTAACCGAGGACGCGAGTAATCAATCTTAATAGTGGTTAAGCCCACAACGCTTGATACTGAACCTGCAGGACTTGCCGCAGGAACCTGAATTTGTGCTTCAGCCAAAAAACAAGCTGCAACCAGAATAATTGTGAATAGTTTTTTCATCGTATGTAACTTTAGGGTTTAATTAAACAGGGGAGCCAAAATTAAGGATTCTTTTGACTTGCAGAATGCGTTAACAGTACTTTAACATGAAGTTGCCGGAAAGTTTCTATGAACGGAAGAATGTTGTAAAAATAGCGCGTGAACTGCTTGGAAAGAGCCTGTTTACAAAAGTTGATAACATTATAACCGGTGGGATGATCGTTGAAACCGAAGCGTACTCCTGGAAAGAGAAAGGCTGTCATGCATTTGGCGGAAAGATGACGGGGCGGAACGAAATCATGTTTGGAAGGGGTGGTCATTCGTATGTGTATTTGTGCTACGGTATGCATAACCTGTTTAATGTTGTTACGAATATGGAAGGCACAGCAGACGCAGTTCTCGTACGGGCATTGGAGCCAGCCGTTGGGATTGAAGAAATGAAACTCAGGCGGGGAGCGCTGAAAAACCCATATCATTTAACTTCTGGTCCGGGCAAACTGACTAAAGCGCTGGGAATCAACCGGACGTTTAACGGAAAATACCTGCTGAATACCGATGTTTGGATTGAAGATTTAGGCGTTATCATTAAAAACAAAGATATTATCGCCTCAAAACGGATTGGCATCGATTATGCCGGAGAAGACGCAGCGCTTCCCTGGCGGTTTAGGATCAAAAACAATAAATGGATAAGCAAATAAGAAGTATGCAGGTGAAATCAATTGTTCTGATTTTTCTTTTGATCGGAGGTGCAAATGTATTTGCCCAGGTTATTAATCAACAGGCATTGCAATCGATTAACTCCTCTTACGATGAGCAAAGCCCGGTGTTAAGCCCGGATGGAACGTTGCTTTTCTTTACTGTTTGCAACCATCCGCTTAACATTGGCGGCAAGCGTGACCCGGGCGACATCTGGTTTTCAGAATTTAAAGGCGGGCAGTGGACTGCACCTCAACAGGCAGGAGCTTTGCTGAATGACCGCGCGTATAATGCCGTAGCCGGATTTTCAGCGGATGGTTTACAAGTATTTCTGCTCAACCATTATGGTCCTGCCGGAACAGTAGCTTCTACACAAGGCATCTCCGTGTCACGCAAGGTAGGAGGCGGCTGGTCGCGTCCTGAGAATATTACGATTCCTTATTTCCAGAATAAATCATCGCTGCAAAGCGGTTCTCTTTCCGTTGACGGATCGGTGTTTGTGTTTTCCGCAGAAACTTATGGAACACGGGGGGTGGAAGACATTTATGTCAGCATAAAAGATTCAAATGGAAAGTGGCAGCAACCCATCAATCTCGGGAACGAGATCAACACCAAAATGCAGGAGCTTAGTCCTTCGCTTAGCGCAGACACCCGTACGCTTTACTTTTCAACCAACTCAAAAGGAACCGGAAGCTTTGATATCTACTCTGCCATCCGGTTAGATGATAGCTGGACAAACTGGGCTGACCCGGTTAACATGGGCCAGGAAATTAATACAACCGGCCGGGAGCTTTTCTTTAAAGATTATTCAAGTACGGGTTTCTATTTGTTTACCACAACCAGCAACAGCGACCGCTACGGAAACATGAAAGTTTATGTTCCGGGCACAGGATTTAAAGATTCAACCATCATTGCGGTGGTACCTAAAATTGATACCGTAATAAAATTTAATGAGAATAAGTACGAGAACCTGGGTGAAAATAAGATCAGGGTTCATGGGCGGTTAACAAATTCCAAAAATGGTGACCCTGCGAGCGGAAAAATGATCTTCGAAGGGCCGGGGAAGACAGTTACAGCCGATGCTTATCTCGGAGAATATACCATCGTTGTAGAATCCGGAAATGTTTATAGCATTAAAATAGACGCCCCCGGTTTTGTGAATAACCTCGAATCGCTCGACCTTAAAACGTACGAGTTGAAAGACCTCGAAATGAATTTTCAGCTTCAGCCGATTGAGGTTGGTACGACTGTTACACTTAAAAATATCCTGTTTGTACAGAGCAAGGACGCGCTCTTGCCGGATTCTTACCCGCAACTCGACCTGGTTGTCCAGTTTATGCAGGAAAATCCGCACGTTGAAATCGAATTGGCTGGTCACACGGATAACCGCGGATCATACCAGCAATTGATGTCACTTTCGCAAAAGCGGGTAAATAAGGTGAAGAATTACCTCGTATCGAAAGGCATTAAAGCGAATCGCATTACGGGTAAGGGATATGGCGGCTCCAAGCCAATCGCAGGCAACGAAAATGAAGATACGCGTCTGCTCAACAGAAGGGTAGAATTTACCATCAAGAAAACTTAAAAGCCGGCAGCGGAATCATCACCGCGCTTGCCGTCAGCGCCAGCTTCCAGTTTCCCATTGGGCAGCACAAGAATTCCATCCACGCGCCCTACAAAAGTGAGCCCGCGATCCAAATCATTCAGTGTTCTTAGGTTGTGCCCCAGCTTCAATAATTTCACACTGTCTTTTTTGCTGATCGCTCCGTATTCCGGAAAGATTGCATCCGGAAGCCACTGGCTGTGAATCCGTTTTGCATCAACTGCTTCCTGCATTCCTAATCCAAACTCCGTAACATTCACAACAACCTGAAAAACAGCGGTTATTATGCGCGGGCCGCCCGGGGAACCAACAACCATAAACAACGAATCATTTTTCTCAACAATCGTGGGTGTCATAGAGCTAAGCATGGTTTTACCCGGCTGGATCTCATTTTTCACGCCTCCGGTGACACCGTATAAATTAGGTACTCCGGGCTTCATGCTGAAGTCATCCATTTCGTTGTTCAGGAAAAATCCAGCGCCAGCTACTACTACATAATTGCCAAACCAGTCGTTAAGGGTGGTTGTGACGGATATCGCCATTCCATCCTTATCTATAATGGAAATATGCGTTGTTTCGGTCGATTCTTTAATGGCAATATTGCCTTCGCGGATGGCGGAACTTGCGGTAGCATGGTTTGGATCGAAGGTTGACATACGTTCTTTAATGTATTCATCCGAAATAAGCTGTTGAGTCGGGATGTAGTTAAAATCCGGATCGCCAAGATGTACAGCGCGGTCTGCAAAAGACCTGCGCCCGGCCTCTGCATAAAGATGAACCGTTTTAGCGGAGTTGTGACCCCATTCTTGAATATCGTAAGGCTCAATGGATTTCAGTAATTGCAATAATGTTATCCCGCCACTCGAAGGAGGGGGCATGGAAATGATTTTGTAATCTTTATAGTTAACTGCAAGAGGTTCAACCCATTCTGATCTATAGTTCTTCAGGTCTTCGTGGGTAATAATACCTTTTCCGCGTTTCATCTCCGCTACAATATCATCTGCAGTTTTACCTTCATAAAAACCTTTACGGCCTTCATCCCGAATGCGTTCAAAGGTATGCCCGAGTTCGGTCCAGCGAAGTGTATCGCCTTCCTTCCATTTACCGATTAAATGGGTTGGGGTAATCGTGTTGTACCTGATGAGTCTTTCCTGGGCAGCATTCAGGTTATTTGCTTCGCGTTTCGTGAGTACAATTCCATTCAGTGCAAGATCGATGGCCGGCTGTACAAGATCTTTCCACGGGAGCTTGCCGTACTTGTTATGCATTTCAACCATTCCATCCACCGATCCCGGTATCCCCGAAGCTAACGCGCCTTTTGTACTTAACTTATCCACTACATTCCCGGCAGAATCCAAAAACATATCGCGTGAAGCGCCAGCCGGAGCTTTCTCGCGGTAATCAAGTGCAGCGGTTTTGCCATTCGGCTCCCGAAGGATCATAAAACCACCGCCTCCGATGTTCCCGGCTTCGGGAAAGGCAACCGTTAATGCCAGTTGAACTGCCACGGCAGCATCAACCGCGTTACCTCCCAGGCGAATTATGTCGATGCCGATCTTCGCTGCCACCGGATGAGCGCATACAACCAGCGCTGAATCTGCTACAAAACCCTGATAGCGATCTGCCTCTTTCGGCTGACAGGCAACGGTAATAATGACAAGTGAAAGCAGGGAAAAGCGCTTTATCATATTTCGGTTGGTTTTATATCAATTAAATGAGTACTTAAAAGCAAACTTGAGTACAGATTCATGAATTTACGGAAAGAAAAGGCAGCCCGGCTCAAAATCCAGATTTTAGAAAACACCCTGAAGCTCATTGGCAAAAAGCCTTTTGAAGATTTGTATGTTGATGATTTGTGCGCGAAAGTTAAGATCAGTAAGGTCACATTTTTTAAGTATTTTCCACAGAAGGAAGACGTACTCCTGTACTACTTCCGCATCTGGTGCCTCAACCGGGCAGTCGAACTGAAGAGCAAACCGAAGGAAGGGCTGCAGGGCATATACTATTTATCGGACAAACTGAGTGAAGAATGTGAAGCGCATCCCGGCTTAATGCTCAGCCTCATCGGTTACCTGGCCGACCTGAAACGCCCGCCCAAGCCCTTTACCGTTCGTCCTGAAGAAAAGGTTTTTCTTTTTCCGGGTCAGCCTGAAATTCATTCGGTAGAGATTCTTTCGCTGGATCAGATGCTTGACAAGTTTACACTGGAAGCGATCTTCAAAAAGGAAATAACGAAAGCAACCGGTACACGGGATATTACTAACCTGTTCCAGGCCGTGTTGTTAGGATCAATTGTAACGGCCCACATCAACCAGATCAGCCCGCAGCGGTTCTTCTTCCGGAAGAACATTGATTTGTTAATGAAAGGACTTTAAGAATCAGCCTTTCATCCGAACGAGCTTCGTGCGCTTCTTATACCGGTCAGTTTTCTTAACGTAAAAACGGTTATGTGTTTTAGGCTTGATCACAACGGAAGAGCCGCTTGCTTTCCGGGCACAGGAGGGGAAAATAAAAAACAGCAATACGCAGAAGATAAGGGCCCGTCTCATGTTTTGATTTCTAAAAGTAGTATTTTTAATGCAAATCAAGCGCTTATGGCAAAGTCAACCAATCAAATCGGCCTGGATGTTAAGCTCACGGAGAAACTGGCAGCCTCATTAAATGATCTGCTCGCAAACTACCAGGTATTTTATATGAACGCCCGGGGCTTTCACTGGAATATCCGGGGCGAGAAATTTTTTGAGCTGCATTTGAAATTTGAAGAGCTCTATAACGATGCGCTGATTAAGATCGATGAAATAGCGGAACGCATTCTTACCCTCGGTTATACACCGGTTCACAATTATTCACAGTATATCAAACAGGCAAGAATACAGGAACGGAAAAACGTAACCGAAGGGAAGGTAGCCAGCGAATACATACTGTCTGGATTGGAAACCCTGATTGGTAAGGAGCGGGCGCTGCTGAAAATGTCAGCTCAAGCCGATGATGAAGGCACGAATGCACTGATGAGTGATTACATCCGTTCCCAGGAAAAGCTGGTGTGGATGTATTCGGCATTTTTAAGCAAGAAGCCATGAAAACATTTGAAACCCTGTCGCAGGCCATTAATAATCTGGAGCAGCACGGTTACGTAAACGATTTTAACCTTCACCCCGAATGGATTGAATGTGCGCCCCTGAGCCGCAAATTCTTACCCCGGGAGTTTCATGTAGATGAAGTTCACCGCTTTGAAGGGATGACCAACCCGGATGATAGTTCCGTTTTGTTTGCAATCAGCTCATCGGATGGGGTGAAGGGATTGCTGATAGATGCATATGGCGTGTATGCCGACTCGCTGAGCCCGATGATGATCGAAAAACTTGCGATCGACAACCGAACCAATTTATAGGAAATAATCAGGGCATATTTTGGAGAAAACGCCCGTTACACTATCTTTGCGCACCTATTTTAACCCATAGAGCAACGGTCTGGTAGTTCAGCTGGTTAGAATGCCTGCCTGTCACGCAGGAGGTCGCGGGTTCGAGTCCCGTCCAGACCGCT
>CAZIGG010000147.1:0-6699 GCA_964538575.1 uncultured Roseivirgaceae bacterium | reverse complement strand
GCAGAGATTGAAAAGATTGTGAAAAAGCTCAGCGACAAAAAAGAAGTTGAAATCAAAGAGAAGGTTGATGCGGAGATGATCGGTGGCTTTGTGCTGAACGTAGGCGACCGCCAGGTCGATGCATCTATTAAGAATAAATTGAAAGCGCTGAAAGTGAAGTTCAGTGAAAACCCATACATAAAAGAATTTTAAGACAACAACACACAGACGTTATGGCAGAAATTAAACCAGAAGAAGTATCAGCAATATTGCGCGAACAACTTTCGCAAAGCCGTACCAGCGCTCAGCTTGAAGAAGTAGGAACTGTGCTTACCATCGGTGATGGTGTTGCGCGTATCTATGGTCTTACACAGGCGCAGGCCGGTGAGCTTTTAGTTTTCGAAAACGGATTACGGGCATTGGTTCTTAACCTCGAAGAAGACAACGTAGGTGCGGTATTGCTGGGTGATTCTAAAGGTATCCGCGAAGGCGATACGGTGAAACGTACCGGCCAGATCGGTTCGATCAAAGTCGGAGACGGCATGCTTGGCCGCGTGGTGGATACACTCGGTGAACCTATTGACGGCAAAGGACCGATCAAAGGCGAATTGTACGAGATGCCGCTGGAAAGAAAAGCCCCCGGGGTAATCTTCCGTCAACCGGTAAACGAGCCCCTTCAAACCGGTATCAAAGCGATTGACTCGATGATCCCGATTGGTCGTGGTCAGCGCGAATTGATCATCGGTGACCGCCAGACTGGTAAAACAGCGGTAGCGATCGACACAATCATCAACCAGAAAGAATTTTACGAAAAGGGTCAGCCCGTATATTGTATCTACGTAGCCGTTGGTCAGAAAGCATCAACAGTTGCTGCGGTAACTGCCGAACTTGAAAAGGCTGGTGCGCTTGCATACACCGTTATTGTGTTGGCATCAGCTGCTGATCCGGCTCCGCTTCAATTCTTCGCCCCGTTTACGGGTGCAGCGATTGGCGAGTTCTTCCGTGATACCGGTCGTCCTGCGCTTGTTATTTATGATGACCTCTCGAAGCAGGCTGTTGCGTACCGCGAAGTTTCTCTTTTATTGAGAAGACCTCCGGGCCGTGAAGCATATCCGGGTGATGTATTTTACCTTCACTCCCGTTTGCTTGAGCGTGCTGCGAAAATCATCAACAACGATGATATTGCGAAGAGTATGAACGACCTTCCTCCATCCATCAGGCATCTGGTGAAAGGCGGGGGTTCGCTGACTGCGCTTCCGATCATTGAAACCCAGGCCGGTGACGTTTCGGCATATATTCCTACGAACGTGATCTCCATCACAGACGGGCAGATCTTCCTTGAAACAAACCTGTTCAACTCCGGTATCCGTCCTGCAATTAACGTGGGTATCTCTGTATCGCGTGTGGGTGGTTCCGCACAGATCAAATCAATGAAGAAAGTTGCGGGTACATTGAAACTCGACCAGGCTCAGTTCCGCGAACTCGAAGCGTTTGCGAAATTCGGTTCTGACCTGGACGCGGCCACTAAATTGACCATCGAACGCGGGCGCAGAAACCAGGAGATCCTGAAACAGGATCAGTATGCACCTGTATCGGTTGAGCAGCAAGTTGCGATTATTACCGCATCTACCCGCGGGTTCATGGATAACGTTCCGGTAAACAAAGTACGCGAGTTCGAAAAAGAATTTGCAAGCCTAATGAACGCAGCACACCGTCCGGTATTGGATAACCTGCGTGCCGGTAAGTTTGAAGATGCGGATGTAGCGACTATTAAAAAGGTAGCCACGGATTTAGCATCGAAGTACTAATTTGCTAATTAGCAAATCAACGAATTAAGAGATATGCCAAGCTTAAAAGAAGTAAAGAGCAGAATAGGATCGGTGATTTCGACCCAGCAGATTACCAAAGCCATGAAAATGGTGGCGGCAGCCAAGCTGCGCAAATCACAGGATCGCATTACACAGATGCGTCCGTTTGCAAAGAAACTTGCCGCTATTCTGCAAAATATTTCTTCTGCCCAAGACGGAAATAATAATGATAACTGGTACGCTAAAACGCGTGAAGAGAAGAAGATCCTGATTGTTGCGGTAAGTTCCGATCGTGGATTGTGCGGTTCTTTTAACAGCACGGTTTTCAAAGGTGTTAATAAGCTTATTGCTGATAAATACGAACAGCAGTTCCGCAAAGGCGATGTGACTGTTCTGCCGTTAGGAAAGAAAGCGCTTGACTTCTTTACCAAGCGGAAAGTAAGTATCGTTGATCGCTACGTGGGCACGATTGCGAACATTTCCTTTGGCACTGTTTCAGCGGCTGCCGAGTTTTTAATGGAAGCATACCAAAAAGGCACCTACGATAAGATTGAAATTGTGTACAACGAATTTAAAAACGTTGCTACGCAGATTCTTCGCACGGAGCAATTCCTGCCGGTTCTTCCGCCAGCAAAAATATCAGCCAATAAGGTTGAAGCAGATTACATCTACCAGCCAAACCATGAGGAGATCATTGACGGATTGATTCCTAAATCACTGAAGGTTCAGTTGTTTAAAGCCGTACTGGATTCAAACGCTTCCGAAAATGGCGCACGGATGACGGCCATGGACAAGGCGACTGAAAATGCGGGTGAGCTTTTAAAAGAATTGAAGCTCACGTACAACCGGTCCCGTCAGGCCGCGATTACAAAAGAAATCCTCGAAATCGTAGGTGGTGCAGAAGCGCTGAAATCTGCGTAAGCAAATCTGATATAAATGATAACTTTAATCCCGTTCCGAAATTTCGGGACGGGATTTTTGTTTTTATGACTAACCTGAGCCGTTTCTACCGACTGTTAAACATCCTGAGCATTGATGTGGTGCTGGGTGCGGTTTGCTGCGCGGCCTGGTTTGCAAATTATTTTGAAGTTGAGTTGAGGATATATGCTTTGCTATGTCTTGGACTGACGGTCTGGATAATTTATTCGGCTGACCATCTTTTGGATGCCATCAAGGTTAAAGGTGAAGCATCAACGCTGAGGCATAGATTTCATCAGAAACATTTTAAAGCACTTACCATCGTACTGGCCTGCGCAAGTGCTTTTGATTTTGGTTTATTGTTTTTTATCCGTGCCCAGGTTTTGTATGCCGGCATTTTTCTGATCTGTATGGTGGGAGTCTACCTGTTGATAAGCCGCTGGCTTGCGTATTTAAAAGAAATTGTTGTAGCGGGTTTGTATTGTGGAGGCGTTTTGCTTCCTGCGCTTTCACTAAACGAATCGGGTATGACTGCGGCTGACTTGTTTTTAATTTTATGCTTTTTTCTTACAGCACTCATCAATGTGATAATGTTCGCCTGGTTTGATCATGCGTTGGATATCCGCGATGGAAATAATTCATTCTCAACAAAATTCGGTAAAGATTTTACAAAGAAGTTGTTGATCCTGTTGTTCGCGCTGCAGGTAATTTTCCTTGTTATCCTGCTTGTGGGTAAGAGCTTTCTTCCGTTAATCGTGTTCGGCAGCATGAACAGTATTTTGTACCTGCTGTTCGTCCGGTCAGACGAATTTGGCAAGGCCGAATACTATCGGCTCCTGGGAGACGCGGTTTTTCTGATTCCTGCTGTTTTCCTGCTGATTTAGAGGCAAAAAATGAGGCTAATCTGACAAAAACGCATAAAAACATATTTGCGTTATGGAGAATAGCCAATACAAATTATCTTGTGAACTTTAAATAAAACCCATAGTCTACTCCACCGAATAGGCCCTATTGATGTACAATTTTATTCAACAATTGCCGGGAGTGATCTATGAAATAACCATCCAGGCCGATGGTTCCCGAAGCTTTACTTTTGTCAGCGCAAATAGTCTTGAGATTTTAGGATTGAGAGCAGAAGCTGTTATGCGTGATCCAAACGTGCTCAATAACATTATTATTGAGGAGGATCGTGAAGGATTTAATGAGTCAACCCGGGGCAACCGGAATCGCGCTGAGCTGTGGAGCTGGGAGGGACGTGTAGAGGTGAGAGATGAAATCCGCTGGATTGAAGCCCGGTCGAATTTTGAGAAAAGAGGAGCCGACACCATCCGCAGAGGTATTATCCTTGACATTACCGATAGAAAACACCGGGAGCAGGAAAGTGAAATCCGGTACCAGCTTTTGGTGGAACATCTCCCGCTGGGCGTAGGTGTGCACATTAACGGGAAGCTGGTATTTGCCAATAAGTGTGCCCATACGATCATGGCCGCAAAGCCGAATGAACTTATCGGCAAAAATGTTATTGAACTGGTTCATCCGGACTTCAGGCCGATTGTCCTGGAACGCATGCATCGCATCGCGCAGGGAGAATCTCTCCCCATGCTGGAAGAGAAGTTTGTTCGATTGGACGGAACAGTTATTGATGTAGAAACGGTTGGAATACCTTTTACCTATAAAGGCGAAGCTGCGAACCAGATTATCGTTCGGGATATTACCGATCGTAAAAGAACCGAAGCTAACAGCAAAAAGAATGAGACACTCTTTACGCAGCTTTTCAACAGTACCCCCATGGGTCTTGTTATGCTGGATGAGCAGGGCAAGGTTGAACAGGTAAACAACGGGTTCCAGCAAATGTTCGGTTATCGGCCGCAGGAGCTTAAAGGCAAGAACCTCAATGATTTTATTGTTCCGGAAACGTTAACGAATGAAGGGATCGACCTGAACAACATCATTGCCGCGAATGAAATCGTAAGTGTGGTTACAAAACGCCAGCATCGCGATGGACATTTGGTGGATGTGTTGATTTACGGTGTGCCGGTATTGCTTGATAACCGCACCATTAGTATATATGGCGTTTACGTTGATATAACCGAGCGCAGAAAGGTTGAAGAAGAACTGAAGGTCAGAAATACCGAACTCGATAATTTTGTTTATAAGGTTTCGCACGATTTGCGCGCACCGCTTTCTTCTATTCTCGGGCTTGTAAACCTGGCTAAGCTGCCGGGCAACGATGATAACCCGATGGATTACATCAACATCATCGGAAGGAAAGTGGAAGACCTTGATCACTTTATCAGTGATGTGCTGAGCCATTCCAAAAATCTGAAGCTCGATGTAAGCATCACCAAAGTTGATTTCAATGGAATTATTTCCAAAACATTCATGGATTTGAATTACCTGCAAGGCGCTTCGGATGTTTTGGTTTACCGCAGGGTGGAAGGAAAAGAATTCTACGGTGATCGCTGGAGGATATCGGAGATTTTCAGAAACCTGGTTTCGAACGCGATCAAATACCGTCAGATTGGCGGCACCAAGCCGGAAATTAAAATCGAAATTGTCACTACGGGGGATGAGGCCACCATCATTTTTTCGGACAACGGAATCGGAATTGAGAAAAATGATCTCGCCAAAATCTTTGAAATGTTTTACCGGGCCACCATTCAATCCGATGGCTCGGGTATCGGCCTTTATATTGTTAAAAATGCGGTAGAAAAGCTGGGCGGAAGCATCTCCGTGAGCAGTAAAATTGGGTTTGGTACCACTTTTACTATTAAATTGCCGAATCGTACTGAAGAAAGCACATCGGGTAACCCCGTTCAGTACGCGATGTAAAAACTATGAAAGCCATCGAGGTAAAGACATCCCGGGAGATTCGCGAATTTTTAATGCTTCCCGTGAGGCTTTATAAAAACCATCCCCATTGGATACAGCCCCTGAATAAAGATATCGAATGGGTGTTTGATCCAAAAAAAAATAAATTCTTTTCTCATGGCGAGTGCATCCGGTGGATACTGGTTAACGACAGCGGTGAAACCATTGGCCGTGTAGCCGCATTCATAGATAATAAACTTCTCAATAAGGGCAACGATCAGCCTACGGGCGGCATGGGCTTCTTTGAATGTATTCACGATCAAAAAGCAGCCTTTATGTTATTTGATTTGTGTAAGGAGTGGCTGCAGGCAAGAGGCGTTGAAGCCATGGATGGCCCGATTAATTTTGGGCCGAGAGACCGGTGGTGGGGACTTTTAATTGAAGGCTATAATCTTGAACCCAACTATCAGTGCAATTACAATTTCCAGTACTACAAGGATTTTTTTGAAGACTACGGATTCCAGGTATACTTTTATCAACTGACCTATGGGCGGAAAATGGCGGAGCCGCTTTCCGATAAATTGTGGCATAAGTTTGAAGTAGTAGCGGAAGATCCGAATTACACATTTGATTACTACCGAAGCGGAGATCTCAATAAGCTTGCCGATGACATTCGCTCTGTATACAACAGGGCATGGGCCAAGCGCGGTGAAACGCCTGAGCTCTCAGAGGCACAGGCCCGAAACATGGTTCGGCAAATGAAGCCCGTTATGGACAAGCATTTGGTTTGGTTTGGCTATTATAAAGGAGAACCGATTTCATTTTTTATATCCATCCCCGAGCTTAACCAGATTTTTAAGTATTTGGGAGGTAAGCTCAACTTCTGGGGCAAGCTTAAATTCGTGTGGCATCAATGGCGAAAAACGAGCAAAAAAGCTTTTGGAATCTTATTCGGCATAGCGCCCGAGCATCACGGTAAAGGTGTTGACGGAGGCATGATTCTGGGCTTCAGAAAACTGGTGCAGGAAGAATACCTTCGGTACGAGGACTATGAGTTTGGCTGGATCGGAGACTTTAACCCGAAAATGATGCGGGTTTCTGAACAGGTGCAAACTAAAATTGTAAAAAAGCACGCTACCTATCGCAAACTTTTTGATGAAACCAAGCCCTTTAAGCGTATGCC
>CAZIGG010000146.1:2173-6751 GCA_964538575.1 uncultured Roseivirgaceae bacterium | reverse complement strand
ATGCCCGAACCTCCGGCACTCCGCATTTGTGCAGTTCCTGACTGCCCCTGAATTACCCGGTTGAATTTCTTATTTTGCGGGGCTAAAATTCTGTACATGAAATAGCCAAGCTGCGCCTGCACCAACAGGCACACTAATAGCCTTGGCTATTCCATGTGACAGCCAAACAACAATTATTAACACATGAAAAAAATCAGTTTCTCACAGCACATTCTCCCGCACCTCATTGCAATAACCGCTTTCCTGCTCGTTACGGTATTCTTTTTCAATCCACTGTTCTTCGAAAAGAAAGTGATGGTGCAGCACGATATTGCGCAGTCCATTGCAGGATCAAAAGTGCTGACGGATCACCGCGCGCAAACCGGGGAAGAGGGCTTGTGGGCTTCTGCCATGTTCAGCGGCATGCCGGCTTATACCGTGAGCATTCAATGGAGCAATGGTGCCGTGCGGTTTATGAAGAGTGTACTGACGCTCAACCTCCCCCACCCGGTTTCAAATATTTTTCTTGCCTTCATTTGTTACTACATTATGCTGCTTGCGTTCAGGGTAAGGCCATACCTCGCCATTGCAGGAGCGTTTGCATTCGGTCTTTCTTCCTTTATGATCATCGGGTTGGGTGCTGGCCATAACGCCCGCATCGGGGCAACAGCATTAGTGCCTTTGGTGATTGCCGGAATCCATCTTGCCTTTTCAGGAAAACGGATTTTAGGTTTTGGAGTAACCGCAGCAGCCCTTGCGTTGCACCTGCGTGAAAATCACTTTCAGGTAACCTACTACATGATCTTCATTGTTCTGGGGTATGGATTGATGCAGTTGATTGTTGCCGTGCGTGAAAAGAGAATTATAGAGCTTGCAAAAACTGTCGGTATTCTTGTTCCGGCCGCCTTGCTGGCTGCAGGAACATTCCTGGGGCAATTGTGGGCCGTAAAAGAATACACGCCTTTTTCAATACGCGGCAAGCATGAACTCACATTGCCATCGCAAAACGCTCCGCAGGAAAGCGGTATGAACCGCGACAAAGCCTTTGCCTACAGTAACGGAATTGCCGAACCGATAACGCTTTTAGTTCCTAATTTCTATGGGGGCAGCAGCCAGGATTATCTTGTTCAGAACCGGGAGAGTGAAACCTATAAAGCCTTGGTTGGAGCCGGTAACGAGCAGCAGGCAAACCAGCTTGCTCGCTACACCACACCGTATTGGGGCGCACAACCTATTGCTGCGCCTTATTATGGCGGAGCTATTATTGCATTTCTGTTTGTTGTGGGGATCATGTTTGCTGAACGTAAGTACGTTTGGTGGCTTGTTTCCATCAGCGTATTTGCCATTGTGTTAAGCTGGGGCAAGAATTTTGAATCCTTCAACTACTTCCTGTTCGATTACCTTCCCGGCTACAATAAATTTCGTTCAGTAACCTTTGGGTTAATGATGGTATTTTTTGCCATGCCCTTGCTGGGGCTTCTTGGATTGGAAAAGCTTTTTGAAAAGGATTTTACTCCGGAAGTCAAAAAGAAACTGTTGATAGCATTCGGAGTAACGGGCGGTGTTTGTTTTTTACTGATCTTGTTCGGAGGCATGTTCAGTTACATGAACGACCGCGAAGCAACGCTTCCGAACTGGTTCCTCAGCGCCCTGCGTGAAGACCGGGAATCATTGTTGCGAAGCGATGCCATCCGGTCATTCTTCTTTATCGTGGCGATTTTCATCGTGCTGTATTTCAACCTGATCAAAAAAATATCGCCCTGGATTATCTGCGTTTATATTTCATTTGTTGTGATGATCGACCTGGCGGTTGTCGACACACGGTACTTCGCTAAAGAAAACTACAAGCGCAAACGTGAAGCTGTATTTTCATTAAGACCTTCCGAAGAACAAATCCTTCAGGATAAGAGTTACTACCGCGTGTACAGTACAGACGGTGATGGCCGGGCCTCCTATTTTTTCAATTCTGTTTTAGGTTATAACGGTGCGATCTTACGTAGATACCAGGACCTCATGGACTCATGTCTTAACGCACATGATATGGCACTACTTCAGACAGACGCGCAAAGCGGAAGCTTTAACTTTTCAAGCTACAGCACCTTAAACATGCTTAATTGCAAGTACATTATCTATGGGGAACAACCGAACCAGTTTATTGTCAATCCGGATGCTGCCGGGCCTGCCTGGTTTGTTCAGGAATTAGTAAGCGTTGGATCAGCGAATGAAGAACTCGCTAAAATAAATGAAATTGATACCCGCAAAACCGCAGTTATCGACATCACAAAATTCAAAGCGCCAGCTTTCCAGTACGACAGTGCCGCAATACTTGTAAATCTTGAACATAAGCCTAACTACTTAACGTACGAATCAAAAGCACAAACATCCGGGCTTGCCGTGTTCTCCGAGATTTATTATCCGGAAGGCTGGATCGCTGCCATCGATGGTAAAGAAACTCCAATCCTGAGAGTGAACTATACCTTACGCGCACTGGAAATCCCGGCCGGTAACCATACAATTGAGTTCACTTTTTCCCCAAAGCCTTACGTGGTTGGAAATAAAGTAACCGCAGCCTGCTCGTGGATACTGCTTCTTGTATTGCTGGGAAGCCTTGGCTGGAGCTTGAAAAAAGAAAAGGAGTAATAAAAAATGCCGCCTTTGCAAAAGCATTGGCGGCATCACTAACCTTAACTAAACTAAAAAAACTATCTTCCAAAATCGTCCTGTACGCGGACGATATCATCTTCATCGGATGGATTCTGTACATCGGTATGCTGCCAGATTTCAGCCAGCACTCCCCAATCAGATAACCCGACCAACCGATGCCGCTGGCCTTGCGCCAATCTTATCTCTTGTCCGGGGTTAAGGGTATGCGTTTCACTTTCTTCATCTGTCATACTGGTCACAACGCCTACTGTTCCGGAAACCGCTCTCCAGATTTCAGCGCGCCTGTGATGATACTGCCACGACAAACGTTTCTTCGGCTCCACCACCAAAATTTTCGGGCTCAGCTTTCCGCTGATGCGTAGCGAAGAAAGGTCAACGCCCGGAAAAAACAATTCCGCAAATTGCTTAGCCTGCGATTCATCAATCACGAAAAATCCGCCCCACGGCCGTTGAAAATCATGGGCTACAACTCTAAGGTTTAATCCCGCGAGGTATTCTTGAATTTCTTCAAATACTTCTTTTCGCTCTTTGCTTTTTAACTGAAACTCCATGGTGCAAGTTTTATAAAATCGTTTTATGATCGTTTTCAAATAAGCTCGCAGCGCCCAGTATGGCTGCTTCTTCACCCAACCGGGCGTTAACAATTGGAATTGTAATTCCCTTTTCTGACAGTGCGGCAACCAGGTCTTTTAAAAACAGATCGGAGCACTGCGCGATATTACCGCCCATAACGATTGCCTGCGGCTTCTCCTTTTTAACAAATCCTTCCAGGAATACAACAAGGTTTTTTACAAATTCCGAAAAAATATCCCTTACGTGATCCTCGCTGGTGTAAAGCTCCGCCATGGCCTTCACATCCTTCACTGCAAACCCTGTTTTCTCAATATACTGTTTCACAAACCAGCGGGTTGAAAAATATTCATCCGCAATGCTGTCCATAAACGGTGAAGGTCCCAGGTTGGCATCTTCCGTAACTCCATGGTGATGGAAAGCAGTTCCGGTTCCTGTGCCGAGTGTTATCCCGATAACATCGGTATAGCCTTTGGCTGCACCGTAGTAAACTTCCCCGCGCAGAAAGCAGGCAGCATCGTTCATCATCAGGATCGATGCTACCGGAATATCCAACTTCTGCGAAAGAAGCTCTTTTACATTGAGTTTATAAAGCGCTTCATATTTATCGAGTCCTTTGATCAGCGAAATACCGTTCTCATAATCAAACGGACCGGGCATGGCAATGCCGATGCGTTTATTTCTGACCGGGTGTTTTTTATAAATATCCTGAACGGCTGTTGTCCACGATTCCAGTATTTCTTCGGCAGTTCCTTTGGAGTTAACCCGGATGCGCGTATAGGAATCCGGCACAAACTTCCGGGTAGCCTCGTTCACCAGCGCAGCGGTGAGGTGCGATCCGCCAATATCAATACCCAGCACAAAAGAATCCTTCATAGAACAGCGTTAAAAAAGTCGCGTGCAAAAACGTACATATTTGCGGCTTTTCAGCATTTATTTAAAAATAATTTTACGATGGTAAACACCTTTCCCTGACTGCAGCCGGAGAATCGCCACACCTCTTATCGGACTGTTAACCGATATCTTTACATCGTCTTGAATCTGGTTTGCTTCAAAGTCAACTGATCTTCCGTTTACATCATACAGGTACATGCTTCGCAACGCTGCCAGGGCAGTATTGCGCAAAAAGAAATTTCTTTCTGCAGGGTTTGGATAGACCTGGATCTTTTGGAGATCAGCTTCAACACCGGTTACGGTTTCATTCCATTTGTCTTTAAGCGTAAATATCTCATCGGGCGGAACAATGGCATTGTAAATACGCACTTCATCGATGACACCCCGTAGATAATAATTTGCTTCGCCCGCATCTTTGCGCCCAAACGTTAGCGAATTGGAGGTGGTGCCCATAGACCCGGAATGCGTTAT
>CAZIGG010000146.1:0-2073 GCA_964538575.1 uncultured Roseivirgaceae bacterium | reverse complement strand
CTGAAAGTTTAAACTGGCATCGTTCTCAACCGAGATGATGTCTGATCCGGAATTGAAGAGGTAGGCTTTAGCGGTTTCACCCCGCGCATCCGTTGTTTCATCAACGCCTGACATTTCTGCATCCCGGTCGTTACCACTGTAGTCAAGAGCATTTCCGTCCAGCGGATAGTAAGCGAAAGTGGGAGTTTCTCCGCTGCCGGTTTGCTTTACAAGAACCGGAAGGGTTTGACTTGCCGTGAGTCCGTCCTGATCCGTTACGTTACAGGTAATTAGATACACACCTTCAGCAGCAGGAGCCTGCCACGCCAGGGTTGCGCCTGTTTGACTGATGAATGTTCCTCCTGAAAAACTCCATTCAAAATCAAGGTCGTTAATACCATCTTCATCATCGGTAACGGCACATGTAAAAACTACCTGACTTCCCGTGACCTGCCAGGGATTTCCTGTAGTGATGGATGAAATAACCGGAGGCTCCGGAATACTTTCAACAACCGTAAACGTGATACTGTCTGTCACGAGCTTTCCACCCGATGTAACTTCCACTACCAACACATTTTCACCGGGGATCGCGGGCGCTGTCCAGGTAAAAGCAGGTGTCGTAAACGTTCCTTCGCTGCCTTCATTGTCATGCCAGGAATAGCTCGCATCTCCGCCCGCGTTTTCAACCGTAAGGTATACAGTAACCTGCTGACCAAACTCAACATTCGTGTTGTTTACAGCAAGGGATTTAATTCTGAGTGGCGGAGTGAAGTTATACCCGTAATGGTAATCGATTACTTTACCATTGGCGTACAGCTTTCCTTCCTCCGGGGTCAATGCAGTTCCGGCCGGTACATAGGTTAACAGCACGGCTTCATCAGCCTTAACGGTTATCGTTGTTGTTCCGCTTGCACCGGTGACTAATGTAGTTTGACTGATAGCATCGTAAATATCATGCGGGCCAGCGGGTAAGGTTAACGTTACAATCTTATCTGTTGAGTGTGGGTTATAAAGCGCATACGTTGGATAAGCATCTTCCAAAAAGAAATCAGTTTTGTTTACATCTAATAAAAGAATACCCTCGACATCGGTTGTTTCAATAACTGCAGCCAGATAACCTACACTGGAAGATCCGTATAATGCCAGGTTAGTAGCCGCCCAGTTGTTACGCTTGGCATCACCGGTTGCGTTCAATGGCTTATTACTGTTGTGACTATCTCGTTCTTTTAACGCCTCGTATGCAATTACCGCATCGGGGTCGTTGGTTGTGCTCCAGGTAAGATCATCCTGATTGGTTGGATACGGTCTGTAAAAAAACCGGCTGGCATTTGCAACGTTTAATGTCCACTTGGCCAGATCCCTGGCAAAACGCTTATCATATTTTATTAACGGAACAAGCGCCCCGGCTTGCTGAAATCCATTCAACGCAAAAGCGTAATCATTTCCGCCATCGTTCGCTTCACCAATGAGGCCGCTCACATCTTTACCATCCCACTGGCCTTTAACAGCGCCCCAACCGCGCAACGGACCGCGATCGAAACACCAGTTAAGAATTTTCTGAATGTTATAAGAAGTTCCTTGTTCCGCATTCATTTTAGCAGCAATAAAAGCTCCATAGGGAAGCTGCAGTTCGTACGATGGGTTAGACGTTAACCCTGAAAGAAATTCGAGCGACTGCTGTGCTCCGTCTAAATATTTTTTTTCACCCGTTTCCAGGTAGGCGTGGTACAATAACCAGCCGATTCCGCCTGCGGCTTCGGGTTCGAGTACACCATTGGTGTTTCCTGTCATCGTCATGAGATTCCAGGCACGGTAATTCATATTAGGAACAGTCCACGGAGTGACTTTACCGCCCATCGCCTGCACTGCTTCAAGCCAGCGTTCGGCTACCGAAGTAAACTGTTGATCATAATCAGAAATGGAAGGATACTGACTGTAAAGCTGATAGAAAAAAATATTTGGCATTACATCGTACCACCAGTCTCCTCCGCTGGAGGAATTAGCGCCATTGAGGTAAACATTCTGACCATTGGTTTTATTGAAGAACTCTTTTGTTTTTTCAACCCAGTTAATTCCACCCTGAGTTGATTTATT
>CAZIGG010000145.1:0-6872 GCA_964538575.1 uncultured Roseivirgaceae bacterium | reverse complement strand
TATCGATCAGCAAAAGAGAAGGGAAGATCCTGATTTTAAAGGTGCTTTCCATGAACGTGGTAAAAAATCATGATAAAGCTTTTTACGATTTTTTTATTGCTCTGCGGCCAGGCAGTTGCGCAGGTTGCAAACAATAACATTGCCGATCGTATTGAGCTAAAACTCAACGAACCGGCACACTCAAACACGCATCATGCCTCGGTAGAGTGGAACTGCATTAACAAGGTGCTCACCAACAAATGTCTTGTGTATCATAACGACCAGTGGTTTTACCTGACACCGCCCGAGAACGGAACATACTACATGAACATTGCCTCTCAGCAATGTAAAAAACGACTGGGCATTCAACTCATTGTAATTGAAGGAAACCCGTGTGAGGTAAAGGAATATAAAATCAAACGGTGCATCAGTAAAATCCACGAGGACGATGTGTTTATTATGTTAGATTCGCTGAAAGCAAACACACAGTATCTTATAAATGTTGACGGGTTCTTAGAGGATTTTTGTGAGTTCGATATTACTTTCAGCGATAAGCCTGGCGGATTGCCCGAATCGCGCAGCAGCCAGCATGCACTGGAATTAAAAACCGAAACGAAAGACAATGTGGTAACCCTGAACTGGCATGCAGGGTTAGATTGGGTTGATCGTGTTGAACAATTTGAAGTGTATCGTGTAAAAGCGGGCGACTCAAAATCTGTACGAATCAACAAACAAACCGTGCGCAGGAACGCACTGGGTCTTTTCGAAGAAAATTATACCTGCACTGATACGTTACAGCAAGACGGCCTGTATGAATACACCATTCTGATGGAGGATAAATACACCTATAACCGCACGTTACTCGATCGGATACAGGTAAAACATGCGTATGTTCAACCTTACTTTGCGCAGGTTCCTTTAAATCTTGAACGCCCGGGTTTAGTGAACATTGACGTAATCAATGCAGAGAGAAAAACGACTGTAAAAACAATAACGTATGATTACCAGAAACCGACTATACTTTCAATTGACCTTTCGTTTCAGGTGAAGTACGTGGGGAAACGGTTTTGGATAAGGGTGCAACAACCTGAAACCAAACAAACCGAGGTGTTTGCCTTTGAAGCCATCGATGGCGTTATGCGGCTTATCGGACAGTAAAAAGAGGCTGTCTCAAAAGTCATTCTGTCATCGCGGCCCTGCCCGTCCGAATGGATTCATCCGGGCGGATGCCGCGATCTCCATTTGCGTGCTGAATAAGGGGATGCCGGAACAAGTCCGGCAAGGGTCTCCTATATTTATTTGACTTTTGAGACAGCCTCTCATTATCAAATCATCATTGAATTATCGAATTGCTATCCGTTCATCGACAACAAAAACTCGTTGTTATTACGGGTTCCTTTCATTCTGCTCAATAGCAATTCCATCGCTTCATTGCTGTTCATATCGGCCATATACTTGCGGAGAATCCAAACACGTTGCAGTTCTTCTTCTTTCAGCAACAAATCTTCACGCCTTGTGCCGGAAGCTGTAACATCAATGGCAGGATAAACGCGCTTGTTGGAAAGCTTACGGTCGAGCACCAATTCCATGTTGCCGGTTCCTTTAAATTCTTCGAAGATAACTTCGTCCATTTTTGAACCGGTTTCAATCAAAGCTGTTGCAATGATGGTTAATGAACCACCGTTTTCAATATTACGGGCCGCACCAAAGAAGCGTTTAGGTTTGTGCAATGCATTCGCATCCACACCACCGGAAAGAATCTTCCCGGAGGATGGAACCACCGTGTTATATGCACGTGCCAGGCGGGTGATTGAATCCAGCAGGATCACCACGTCATGTCCGCATTCAACCATACGCTTTGCTTTTTCAAGCACAATGCTGGCCACTTTTACGTGACGTTCAGCCTGCTCGTCAAACGTAGAGGCAATCACTTCAGCTTTTACGCTGCGGGCCATGTCGGTAACTTCTTCCGGACGTTCGTCAATCAGAAGCACTAACAAATAAACCTCCGGGTGATTGGCAGCAATCGCGTTGGCAATGTTTTTCAATAAAACGGTTTTACCGGTTTTAGGCTGCGCCACGATCATTCCGCGTTGTCCTTTTCCGATAGGAGAGAACAAATCGAGAATGCGCATCGACATGTCCGTTCCGGTTGTGCTGAGGTTCAGCTTTTCTTCGGGGAAGAGTGGAGTTAAATATTCGAAGGCAACGCGGTCACGGATTTCTTCCGTAGTTTTCCCGTTTACCGATTCAACTTTTAATAAGGCGAAATATTTTTCGCCTTCTTTTGGCGGACGGATTGAGCCTTTACAGGTATCACCGGTTTTAAGGCCGAAAAGTTTTATTTGAGATGGAGATACGTAGATATCATCCGGGCTGGCGAGGTAGTTATAATCTGACGAACGAAGGAAGCCGTAGCCATCCTGCATGATTTCCAAAACGCCTTCGTTGGAAATAGAGCCGTCAAAGTCTTTAATATTAGAGCGTGATTGCTGCTGACCCTGGTTTGAATTCTGGTTAAAGTTTGGCTGTCTGTCTTCGCGGGGTTCGCGTTGCTCCCGCTGAAAATTCTGGCGGTTTTGATTTTCTTCACGCTGCGGCTGAGTTTTTTCTTTTTCCTCAACTTTAGGCTCTTCAAATTTTGTGATTGATGAGTCGATCTCAGTATTAATAGAGTCCAGCAGCTCTTCAGAAGACTGTTCTTTTTCGGGCTTTGCAGCCGGAGCTACATTTTCGCGCTTACGCGGACGAAGGTTTCGTCCTTCTGATGCTTTTTCAGAGACCGCAGCTTTTTTTGCACCGGGAGCTTCACCCGTAATGGCCTGCTGGTCGAGGATTTTGTAAACCAGCTCTTGCTTGGAGAGTTTTTTGGCATTTTTTACGCCCATTTGCTCCGCGAGTTCCTTCAGCTCGGAAAGCAGCTTGACATTCAGATCGTCAATTGTGTACATGATACTAAAAAGTGGATTTTAAGAATTAGGAATATGAAATGTATGTGTAATAGAAAATTCAGCGAATGAATTCAAACGACAGACGGAGTAACTAGAAATTTGGGTACGGTTATTCGTTTAGAGGCTTGGGTCAGCCGTTGATGCCACAAGTATAGGCTAAAATTGAATACAAACAAATAAATGTGCAGAATTTGTTCGTTTTAGGGGCTTTCAGTCCGGTCAAAGAACTAATTTTACGGCCAATTTAATTCGAAGCAAATGTTACAGGTTGCTGTTATCCGCGAACACCGCGACACCCTAATTGCCGGGCTCAGGAAGCGCGGGCTAAGTGCTGAAAGCCTGATTGAGGAGGCCATCCGCTTAGACGATGAACGCAAGAAAGCGCAACAGCTTGCGGATGATCTGAAATCAAAATCCAATGCCGAATCAAAGCGCATCGGGGAGCTGATGAAAAGCGGTAAGGCTGATGAAGCATCGGCTTTACGTGCAGCTATTGCAAAAGATAAGGATGCAATCAGGAAGCATGAAGAAGACTTAGCTTCTTATGAAGACCAGTTGCTGAAACATCTTTATAAGATCCCGAACGTTCCCCATGCAAAAGTACCAGCGGGTAAAACGCCTGAGGAAAATATTACCGTATATCAACACGGAGAAGTTCCTAAGCTTGAAGCGGATGCCCTGCCGCATTGGGAGCTGATCAAGAAATATGACATCATTGATTTTGAACTTGGGAATAAAATAGCCGGAGCGGGCTTCCCGGTGTACAAAGGTAAAGGGGCGAAGCTGCAGCGCGCGCTGATCAATTTCTTTTTGAATGAGGCTGAACAAAAAGGCTATAGAGAAATTCAGCCACCTATTGTTGTGAATGAAGCCTCCGGCTATGGAACAGGCCAGCTTCCGGATAAGGAAGGGCAGATGTATTTTATTGGCGAGGATGGATTATACCTGATCCCGACAGCAGAAGTTCCGATTACGAATTTGTACCGCGATGTGATGGTGAACGAAGCCGAGCTTCCGATAAAGAATGCCGGGTATACCCCATGTTTTAGAAGAGAAGCCGGAAGCTGGGGCGCGCATGTTCGCGGATTGAACCGCCTGCACCAATTCGATAAAGTTGAGATTGTACAGATTACAAAAGCGGAAAACTCCTACGCAACATTAGAAGAAATGAGCCTGCATGTGCAGGGCCTTTTGGAAAAACTTGAGTTGCCGTATCGCAAGCTTTTATTATGCGGAGGCGACATGGGCTTTAATTCGGCCATGACGTACGACCTCGAAGTATTTTCAGCCGCGCAGCAACGCTGGCTTGAGGTGAGTTCCGTCAGTAATTTTGAAACATTCCAGGCAAACCGGTTGAAGCTCCGGTATAAGAACAAGGAGGGCAAAACACAATTGCTCCATACCTTAAACGGGAGCGCACTTGCGTTACCGCGAATTGTTGCCGCCATCCTCGAAAACAATCAAACGAAGAATGGTATCAAAATCCCGAAGGCGCTTGTACCGTTTACCGGGTTTGATCGTATCAATTAATCTCCGGTAACGGATCATTATACGATCCCCAGCCGCCCGTCACAAAACAGGCGGTTGGGTGTTTCCGGTTTTCGACCTTTCGTTATAAAAATCTATTTCTATTATTTTTGAGATGGCCCTAATTGTAGTAATAAAAATCCCTGCGAATCAAAATGCAGGGATTTTTAATTACAAGAGTGTCATAGCGACATATTGTATGGTTAGTGTTTCTCCTTATCCTTTTTAAGGATAATAATGGCTTTGAATTTCTTTTGAAGGAACAGACTGACGGAATCTGGATTACTTATAATGTTAAAGCCTCCTTGACTCTCTATGATTTTTTGCAATTGATCCTCATTCAACACCGTGTAAACACTGTCTCCATCAATAATTAAAATCTCAGTCGGGTAAACAACTCGCACTTTTTTTTGCACTCCAAATTGATCTGTATGTAAAATGTAGCGAAGCGTGTCATGCTTCGGGTTTTGTGCCCAAGTCATGTATGAAAGTAAAAAAAAGAACGCGAATGCTGTTACTTTCATGTTTGTTGTTTAAGCGTACCAATACCCACAAAGCGGTGGATTTAGCAAAGCATTCATACCAGTGGCTGCGACAAAAAGTTCGTTACCTGCATTATCAATATAGAGCGTACCATAATACCAACAACCGGTAGATGCCGAATAACCAACGTATCCTTTTTTAATTTCAAAGGGAGTGTCAGGTACTGGAGCTTCCTTGGCGGATGTTGAAGATTTTGACTTTAGAAAGAATGCATACATGACTTCTTTTGTTTCACTGTTGATGAATCGTCTTGCTTCAACCTCACGAGATTCAATGACATATTGTTTTTGAACTTTATCGTACAAAAATTTAAGAGTATAAGTCTCATCCTTACCATTGACCTGAAATTTCATATCATACTTAAATGATTCGTGTTCAGATGGCTCAATTGATTCATCAGGCGTGCAATGAGCAGTGAATAGAGCCAGAATAACGAAGGCGAGGCGTTTTAAATGGTTAATAGGCGTTTAATTCATACAAGTTACATATAATCCAAGTAAGGCGCAAAGGAGAACGCATCAATTGTATGTTGTATAAATTATAGTTGCTTTAGCAATAAGCAAAATTCATGTTAATTAATAGGAACTTATGATGAAGGTTGCGCTGATAATCGCAATGAACTATGTAAGTTTTAAGCCCTCTCCAGGAGTAGAATTTTTATTTATCTTTCGGTAATGGAACTCACAATCCGCACAGGCGAAAAGAAAGACCTTCCGCGCGTTCTTGAACTGATTAAAGAGCTTGCCCTGTATGAACGCGCTCCGCACGAAGTAACAAACACCGTTGAGCGTATGGAGGAGGACGGCTTCGGGCCGAACCCGATTTACGGACTTTTTGTAGCGGAGAATGAAAATGGTATTGTTGGCATTTCGGTTTATTACTGGCGGTACTCAACCTGGAAAGGGAAACGTTTGTATCTGGAAGACATCATCGTAACCGAAAAAGAGCGCGGCAGCGGAATTGGAAAACTCTTGTTCGACCGGACCATGCAGCATGCGATTGATGAGAATTGCTCGGGTATGCTCTGGCAGGTGCTTGATTGGAACGAGCCCGGAATTAATTTTTACCGTAAAAATTATAATCCAAAATTTGATAATGGCTGGATTAACACCAGTTTGGAAATTGATGAGATTAGAGCGCTCCTGAAAGAATAATATGATATTTCAGACTGATCTTATACCTAAAGGAGCGTATTTTTTTTGGGAAAACACAACCCAAAGACTCTAAACCCCTTATCTTTATAGAATAAATTTTTACCCGAAATGAATATCCAGACTGAAAAGCTTGATATTATACAATGGCTGGCTACGGTAAACGATAGCCGTGTTATCAGACAATTTAAGCTGCTTAAACAATCAAATGAAGACGCAGCTAACCTTTCCGAAGCCGAAAAGAGTGCTATTAACAAAGGACTCCAGTCTATAGAGGAAGGTCACGTGAAGCCACATGAAGAAGTTACAAGGATAACGCAAGCAAAATACAAGCATTTGCTTCATTAATATCGCTTCATGAAAATCATCTGGTCGGAAGATGCCGTAGCTGATTATCATCAAAACATAGAATATCTAATCGATCATTGGTCGGCATCGGTAGCTACAGAATTTATAGAAGATGTGGAGGGTGTTGTTGAACTGATTCAGCTACATCCTGAGCTGTTTCCGTTAACATCCTATCGACAAGTCCGTAAGGTTGTTATTCGCAAACAAGTAACATTGTTTTTTGAGGTGCTCGACAGCACGTTATATTTAATTCGATTTTGGAACAATTATCAGAATCCTGAAGGCCTGAGGTTGTAGGTTTAGCAGACCCCACTCAGACTAAATTATTTCACCTCTTCCAGCAACGTACGAAATGCCACATGCTTGTGATTAA
>CAZIGG010000144.1:0-7041 GCA_964538575.1 uncultured Roseivirgaceae bacterium | reverse complement strand
ATCATCATAGCCCGCGGTTTAAAATCGCGGGCTATGATGGAAATAAAATAAAACAAAACTGTTTCAACGGCTTAAAACCACAACATACGTGAAGGTATATAAAACGAAATCAGGAATCTTGTTAGAGCAGGGGGATAAATTTTTCCTGTACCAGGAAGATTGGGATACATTTATAAATGATGATCTCTTATTCTCCAAAATCGAAAATCTTACCAAATCACTTTCACCCATAAGTAACGACCCGGAATTAATTGCTTCCGAAACACTTGCTCCTGTCGGCAGCCAGGAATTATGGGCATGCGGTGTTACCTATTTACGCAGCAAAGTTGGCCGGCAGGAAGAATCAAAGACATCCGGTGGCGGAGATTTTTACGCGCGCGTATATGAAGCAGAGCGACCTGAGGTTTTTTTTAAATCAACTCCCCATCGTATTGTTGGACATAGAGAAAAGGTTCGTATCCGGAAAGATTCAGCCTGGAACGTGCCCGAGCCCGAACTAACCCTCATGGTCACTTCATCCGGTAAGATAATCGGGTATACCATTGGCAACGACATGAGCAGCCGAAGCATTGAAGGCGAAAACCCGCTGTACCTGCCGCAGGCAAAAACGTATGATGCCTGCGCTTCCATCGGCCCGTGCATTTATGTTACCGATAAGCCGCTTGAAAGCGGTGTAACCATTCATCTTGAAATCTCAAGACAGGAAAAAAACATATTTACCGGCAATGTAGCCGTCAGCCAGATGAAACGAAGCCTGGAAGAGCTGGTGTCCTTCGTATTTCGTGAATGCTCTTTTCCTTCGGGCTGCCTGATCATGACCGGGACAGGCATCGTTCCGCCAAATGATTTCACGCTGCACTCAGAAGATGAGATAAAAATCACCATTGATTCAATAGGAACCCTTGTCAACACCGTTAACTGATGCCTTTACTCATCATCACATTCGGGATTGCCCTTCAGATCTTTCTGACCTATAAAAAGATCAGTCCATTTTTATCCCTGCTGATCGTGGCAATTGTTGTGGGGCTCATGCTTGGCATGGATACCACTGCGCTGCTTCACTCCATTGAAAAAGGAACAGGAAACACGCTGGCCGGACTGGCGCTCATTATTTGCCTGGGCGCCATACTCGGAAAGCTGCTGGAGCGCAGTGGCGCCATCGGGCAAATAACCTCAAGCTTAATCCGTGCATTCGGAGAACGGCATGTTCAGTGGGCTGTACTGTTAACGGGTTTCCTGGTTGGATTGCCGCTCTATTATAATGCAGGCTTCGTAATTCTGGTACCCCTTGTTTTCTCTGTTGCCAGGAAAACAAAGCTGCCGCTATTGTACATCGCTATTCCTACCGCTGCATCGCTCTCGGCAACACATTGCTTTTTACCGCCTCACCCCGGGCCGGTTGTGCTTGTCAATGCGTTCGAAGCCGATATGGGGAAAACGCTGGTTTACGGCCTGATCCTGGTCATCCCAATCGCCATACTCTCTGGCCCATTGCTGGGAAGGTTATTAAAAAAAGTAGCTGCGGACAATAATGAAAATACACTTGAAGAGGCGCCCCAGGAAATTAAAGTGTTACCTGCCATCACATCAAGCTTTGTTATTGCGCTGATGCCCATCATGTTAATAACGCTTGCCGTAATTGCAGAGAACTTTTTAAAAGCAGAAAGCAACTGGATAAAGTTTATACAGTTTATGGGTGATCCAACCCTCGCACTGCTCTTCTCCGTTCTTCTTGCCATTTATTTTTTCGGAATAAAAAGAGGCGAAAGCATGGCCACCACGATGCGATGGTTAACCGATGGCATATCGGGTATTGCCATGATCCTGCTGATCATCACCGCGGGAGGCGTGCTCAAGCAGGTGCTGATCGACAGCGGAACAGGAACATACATTACTTCATTCAGCAGCCAATGGCAGATTAATCCGCTTTTGTTCGGATGGATTATTACCGCCCTGCTGCGCGTTACGATTGGTTCAGCAACCGTTGCGGGATTAACCGCTGCGGGAATCGTTGCACCATTAGTTATCGGGGGACAGGTATCCCCTGAACTTATGGTTCTCAGCGTAGGAGCCGGCAGCATTTTCGGATCGCACATTAACGACTCGGGCTTCTGGATGTTCAAAGAGTTTTTTGGCCTTTCACTGAAACAAACATTTATGTCGTGGTCGGTTATGGAAACCACAATGTCGGTACTTGGATTATTCGGGGTGCTTATGTTAGAAATGATTATATGAAAAAATTCGCGCTGTCAGCATGGATGATTCTCATTCTTAATTCGCTTGTGTATGCACAGGGAAAAGAAGTCGCCATCCCTGGCTCACAAACCAGGACAATCGTTTCATCCGTTGTAAACGGTCAGAAGTACGAGCTGCAGGTTTTTCTGCCCGGAAGTTACCGCCAGGGTAATAAAAAATACAAGGTCGTTTACTTACTCGATTCGCAATGGGATTTCCCGCTGGCGAAATCGCTGTACGGACAACAGTACTATGATGGTTTCATTCCCGAACTGATCATTGTCGGCATAACCTGGGGAGGCAGCCGGCCAAACCCCGATAGTCTGCGCGCCAGGGATTACACCCCTACACACGAAAAGAGCTTTCCGCAAAGTGGCGGGGCAGGCAATTTTCTTTCGTTTATGAAGAATGAATTGTTTCCTTTTGTTGAATCTAATTACCGCGCAGAAAAAGATGGCAGAACATTAATGGGATGTTCATTCGGGGGACTGTTCACGCTCTACGCATTATTCTCTGAACCGGGTTTGTTTACCAATTACATTGCAGCTTCACCCGCTTTTGAGTGGGATAACGGAGTTATTTATCAGCATGAAAAAAAATTCTTCGCGCAAAAATCAACTGCAAAGGGCAGGTTATACATGGTAATGGGCGGAGTGGAGAGAAACGTATCCGGCTTCAACAAACTTGTAAAGCAGTTGCGTGACCGGGGTTACACCTCTTTAAAAATCGAAACCCGGGTATTGGATAACACCGGACATTCCGGTACAAAAGCCGAAGGATATTCGCGTGGCCTGCAATATGCATTTCAGCGAAATGAAATCACTCCCTCTCCCGCTTTATTAAACCAGTACGCAGGTACATACACTATTCCAAATGGGAACACTATTGAATTAAAAGTTGAGAACGGAAAATTGGTAATCTACCCAACCCCGAATGACAGGTTTGAACTGCAGGCAGAAAGTAATACCAGCTTCTATTCCGTTGCTGAATTTTTGCAAATTCACTTTACAACTTCAGGCGGTGTTATTAACGGCCTTAAGCTGGATAGATTTAATAGCAGTCAGCGCGCTGCAAAAAGCAAGTAATTATGAAAAATTCCAGAAGAAAATTTCTTTATACGCTTGGACTCAGCGCACTGGCGCTTCCAACATTGTCATCATTATTTTCATTTAGCAGGAGCAATTCCATAAACAAAAATGCTATGAAACAAAATAAACTCGGTGTTGCATTGGTGGGACTTGGATCTTATGCAGGCGGACAACTCGCTCCCGCCCTTTTACAAACTGAGCATTGTTACCTTGCCGGAGCCGTTACCGGAACACCTTCCAAAATTCCCGCCTGGAAGGAAAAGTACGGCCTCGCGGATAAGAATATTTACACATACGAAAACTTCGATAGCATAAAGGACAACAAAGACATCGACATTATCTACGTTGTCTTGCCCAACTCCATGCACGCAGAATATGTTATACGCGCAGCGCAGGCCGGCAAGCATGTGATCTGTGAAAAGCCGATGGCCGTTACCGTTGAGGATTGCGACCGCATGATTGCAGCCTGTAAGAAGGCCGGTAAAATGCTCTCCATCGGATACCGTCTGCACTTCGAGCCGCATAACCTTGAGATGACACGGCTTGCAAAAGAAAAAACATTCGGCAGCGTGAAGAAAATATCTTCCGGTTTTGCATTCAGGGCGCAGGCAGGCATCTGGAGACTTAACAAAGAGCTTGCGGGAGGCGGGCCGTTAATGGACCTTGGTATTTATTGTCTTCAGGCCGGTTGTTATGTAAGCGGGTTGGAGCCTCTTGCCGTTACCGCGCAGGAAGGGCCGAAGACCGATCCCGATCGCTTCAAGGAAGTTGAGCAATCCATACGATGGAAATTTGAAATGCCTGGCGGGGTGATTGCCGAAGGAAATACCAGCTATGATGACTCGATGAATTTTGTAAAAGCGGAAGCGGAAAAAGGATGGTTCCAGCTTCAGCCCGCATTCAACTACTCGGGCATAAAAGGCGAAACATCTGTCGGTAGGATAGACTTCCCGCAGATGAACCAGCAGGCAAAACAAATGGATGACTTTGCGCTCGCCATTAAAAACAACCGGCCAACACCCGTTCCCGGTGAAATGGGAAGAAGGGATGTGAAATTAATACAGGCCATTTACGAAGCCGCCCGGACCGGAAAACGAATTGAATTAAAATAACCAAGCCATGCGATATACATCAGCATCACTATACGTTTTCCTGCTCCTGCTTTTGATAACCGGAGCCTGCGCACAAAAGAATTTAACTGACTGGCCAAAAGGTACAGCACCGGAAGAAGTCGGGGAAAAAGTTGCCGAACGGTTTCTTGTATCTCCGCATGGAAAATATAACACCAACGACAAAGCACATATCCCCTACTTTGAAGTGTGCACATGGTACGGTGCCCTAACCTTTGCAAAAGAAACGGGCAGCGCTGCACTCACCGGTAAATTAGAACAGCGTTTTGATCCGCTTTTCTCAACGGAAGCACATCTGCTTCCTGAACCCAATCATGTTGACTTTAATGTGTTCGGTGCATTAGCCCTTGAATTATACCTCCAGACTAAAGACAAAAAATATCTTGAATTAGGAATACCCTATGCCGACAGGCAATGGAACATGCCTGCTGATTCAATCCTTACCGAACGCGCCATGAACTATCATGCGCAGGGCTATACATGGCAAACCCGGCTGTGGATTGACGATATGTATATGATCACGATGGTGCAGTCGCAGGCGTACAGGGTTACGGGTGATCTGAAATACATAAACCGGGCCGCGAAGGAAATGGTGTTTTATCTTGATAACCTGCAACAACCCAACGGATTATTCCATCACGCTACAGGTTCTCCTTTTTTCTGGGGTCGTGGCAACGGCTGGATGGCAGCCGGCATGACGGAATTATTGCGCACGCTTCCGCTTGATAATCCCGACCGGCCGAAAATTATGGAAGCCTACAAAAAAATGATGAAAACGCTTCTTCACTATCAAACCGCTGATGGTGCATGGCGGCAGCTTGTGGATGATCCCGAATCCTGGAAAGAATCTTCCTGCACCGGTATGTTCACCTATGCCATAATAACCGGGGTGAAGAACGGCTGGTTACCTAAAGCAGACTATGAAGAAGCCGCACGAAAAGGCTGGCTTGCGCTGGTATCATTCATTAACGAAAAAAGCGAAGTGCAGGAAGTCTGCGAAGGCACGGGAGCGGGTAACAGCAAGCAATATTATTACGATAGAAAAAGAATAACCGGTGACATGCACGGGCAGGCTCCCGTGCTGTGGTGCGCAACGGCTTTGCTGATGGAGTAGCGATTATGACAAAGCCAATGCAATCTGGGATATTTGCGTAGTTTTAACTTAGCATAAACGAGTTGCGCACAATTTTCAAGAAAAATGGAACTGAATAAAATCCTACTGACTTACGCAATCATTTTTAACGTGATTAATGGATTCCTTTTTGTCTATGCGACAACAAACCCAGGTGGACAAGTTGGAATGCAAATGTACTTTGGTTTTCCTTTATTTTACATATTAGGATTAATTGGGCTTATCATTATAGGACTAAAGAACAAAAAAGATTTCAACCGATTCGGAAACTGGATTCTTGCTCTTTTATGTACTCCCATTCCGACCATAATTATTGTAAATATAGTGGTCGGACAAAATTTACGTTAACTAATTTTCAAGACATAAAAATATAGAGTTATTTATTAATTTTCTCCAACTAAAATGGTAGAAGGCAATTCAGAATTTATTTTATTCAAAACCGAAGACCAAAAAATTTCGGTTGACGTTCGCTTTGAAGGCGAAACGGTTTGGCTTACGCAAGACCAAATGACTGCGTTGTTTGACAAAGCAAAATCAACTATAAATGAGCATATCAAAAACATTTATGATGAGAAAGAACTGGAGGAAACTGCCACCATGAAGAAATTCGGAATTTCCGAATTTCAGCAAAAAGCCCCGAATTACTACAATTTAGACGTTATTATTTCAGTTGGTTATCGTGTAAAGTCGTTGCGTGGCACGCAGTTTCGCCAATGGGCAACCAAACGCCTGAACGAATACATCCGCAAAGGTTTCACCATAGACGATGAACGTTTGAAAAACCTGGGCGGTGGCGGTTACTGGAAAGAACTGTTGCAACGCATACGCGACATCCGTGCTTCCGAAAAAGTATTTTATCGTCAAGTGTTAGACATTTACGCCACCAGCATTGACTATGACCCGAAAGCTGAAATTTCTCTTTCGTTTTTCAAAAAAGTGCAAAATAAAATTCATTATGCCGTTCACGGACAAACGGCAGCCGAGGTAATTTTTAATCGCGCCAATGCCGAAAAAGAATTTATGGGCCTGATGAACTTCCCGGGCAGTCGCCCGTATCTGAAAGACGTTGTGGTGGCTAAAAATTATTTAAACGAAAAAGAACTCCGTGCGCTCGGGCAAATCGTATCTGGGTATCTGGATTTTGCTGAACGCCAGGCCGAACGCGAACAAGCCATGACCATGAAAGATTGGGCAACACATTTGGACAGAATCCTGACTATGAGCGGAGAAAAATTATTGCAAGGCGCAGGCACAGTCAGCCACGAGCAAGCCGTAGATAAAGCTACAGTAGAGTATAAGAAGTATCAGCAAAAAACATTGAGCGAAGCCGAAAAAAACTATTTAGAAAGTTTAAAAGCATTAGAATACAAAACCAAAAAGAAGAAAAAATCTTAATGCGCTCACCCATTGCTTAGACGCAAGCGACCTGTCTGCCCGACAGGCACGCAAACCAAAG
>CAZIGG010000143.1:0-7045 GCA_964538575.1 uncultured Roseivirgaceae bacterium | reverse complement strand
TTCGCATCATCCAGCGGGGCATCAACCTCATCGAAAATACAGAAGGGTGCGGGTTTCAATAAGTACATTGAAAACAGGAGGGCAGTAGCCGTCAATGTTTTTTCTCCACCGGAAAGCTGGTTGATGGTTAACGGCCGCTTGCCTTTAGGCTTTGCGATGATATCAATGTCGGATTCCAGCGGGTTGGAAGGATCGGTTAACCTAAGATCACATTCATCACCTTCGGTAAAGAGTGAGCGGAACACTTCAATAAAGTGGGCCTTGATTTTGTTGAACGCATCCATAAAGGTTTCGCTTGCCACACCTTCAATTTCCGTAATGGTAGCCAGCAAGGATTCTTTGGCCTTGATCAGATCGTCTTTTTGAGCGATGATAAAGTCATTGCGTTCCTTAATCTCCGTATACGCTTCCATCGCCATCGGGTTGATAGGGCCCATGTTATCAAGGCGTTCCCGCGTACGGCTGATATCGCTGCGAAGCTTTTCTTCATCGTGTTCTTGCAACGCTTCCGCTTCTTCCGGGGTAGCTTGCTGAATAATCGAATCCAGGTCAAGGTTAAACTCAACAGACAAACGTTCCTTTACAGAGTTCAGCTGCATCTTGCTTTCGTTGACGGTGTTCTGAAGTTCCATCAAAATGCTGTCGATGTTCTGACGGGCATGCTGGGCTTCGCGAAGCTCTTTTTCGATCACATCAATGTTGCCACGGGCTTCATAGTATTCTTTCTCCGCATCGCTCAGGCCTTTCTCCATGTTTTCCTTTTCGGTGTACATGCCGATCAGCTCTTCGTCATTGCTTTGTGTGGTTTCAACGATGTGCTTAACTTCTTCTTCATTCTTCTTCAGCTCGTCAACATTCAGCTCAATGCGCTGACTGCTTTGCTGCATGGACTCCTGCTTGAAGCGGATTTCCTGATCCGTGCTCTTCACGCGGTTCTCCTGCTGATGGAAGAAAATATTCTGCTCATTGAAGGCAGCAGACTTCTGCCCGAGCAAATCATTTTGTGATGAAAGCTTTTCAGTAAGCTCAACCAGCTTGTTTTCCTGTTCCTGTAAGTTGTGCTGAAACTCCAGCGCCTTCGGCTTCAGTTCATCAAGCTCTTTTAATAACGTATCAACTTTTTCAAGAATGTCTTCCCTGCGCAGGCCGGCTGTGCTGAGCATGTTCGCAAACTGCTCGCTCTTGGTGCGAACGGAAACATATTCTTCATTCACCTGGCGGATGGAAGTCTGCAACTCATCAATCTGATGACGCATCTTGTTCGACTTCATACGCTCCAGATCTGCCTGGCGTTGAACCAGGCTTGAACGAACCTCATCAAGCTTATTATTCAGCTCTCTGATTTCCTTATCAAGCTTTTCAAGATTTTTTGCCCGCCCGATTTTCTTACCTTCAAACAAGCCTACCGATCCACCGGAAATGCTGAACCTGCGCTTCGTGAATTTGCCGCTCTTGGTAATGAATGTGCTTTCATCTTCCAGCGGGATGGTTCTCGGATCGCCTTCATACACATAAACCCTGTCGAGGATAAACGACATCAGCTTGCGGTACTTCGGATCAAACTCGATGATCTGTGTGGCCGGGAAAGCGTTATCGTAAATCTTAGTAGGCGTTGAATCAAAACGTTCGAACGAATCGAGGATAAAGAAGTGTGCTTTCCCTTTTGAAGCATCGCTCAGGATGTTGATCGCTTCGTATGCTTCTGCTTCGTGCTCTACAATATAATAGTTGAGGTATTGTTCGAGGTAGTTTTCAATAGCAACCCGGTATTCTTCCGAACAGGTTAAAATATCCGAAAGGAGCGGGGCATTTTTCGCGATCTTCTTCTTTAAGAATTTGATTGCTTCCGGGAAACCTTCAAGATTCTCAACCAGCGATTTGGTAAGGTTATACTCGTTCTGACGCGCATCCAGCTTGCGGTTGGTTGCGTTCATTTCTTCGCGAATCATTTCGATGGTTTTCTCCATGTTTATGATCCGCTCTTCGCCTTCCTCTTCCTCTATTTTAAGAACCGTCAGCTCATTGTTTTTATGCGTAAGCTCTTCCTGAAGTTCAACAAGTTTCTTTTCAAACTCAACGAGGCTTTCGCTTTGCTGATTGGTATCGGATGTTGTACGCTCAAGCTCCTGCTTAAAAGAAGAAACCTGTATCTCGCGGATTTCAACCGCCTTGTTTGTTTGAAAGCTTTCTTCCTGCTTCTCGCGCTGAACGTGACGCAGTGAATCCGATTCGATTTGAAGATCAACGGTAACTTTCTTCTGCTCTTCGTATTCCGCTTTCAGGTGCTCAAGCTTGTTGGAAATCTCCAGCAGGATTTGTTCTGCTGCCTCACGTTCCGTTTCAAGACTTTGAATGCTGAAGCGCGCGCGTTCGTTGCTTTTCTTATCCTGATCAATCTGATCGCGCAGGTTAACCGCACGGTCATTCAAATATTTTAAGCGTTCGTTCTTGATCTGCTTCTCACTTTCGTAGTGACGGATTTTTGAAACGAACTCGTTAATTGTTTTCTGACGTGTTGATAATGTTTTCTCTTTTGTGATCAATTCAGCCTTAGAGCTTTCGATCAGGGCTTCTTTCTCCGCAATCTCTGCTGCAAGTTTGATCTTCCGGTCGTTTTCGTCCTGTACCTGCTGGTTAACAGAGGCTGATTTTTCTTTCTGTTTGCTTACGACAACTTTAGCAAGCGTGATGCTCTTCTCTTTATAGTCTTCCTTGATCTTGTAATAGTTCTCGGTCTGTTTCGCCTGTTTCTCCAGGCTTTTCATGTTCTTTTCAATCTCGAACAAAAGATCTTCTACGCGCTCTAAGTCGGCATCGGTATCTTCAAGCTTCTTCAGCGTCTCCTTTTTGCGCTTCTTGAATTTTGAAATTCCGGCAGCTTCTTCAAACAGCATCCTGCGGGAGTGATCCTTATCATTCAAAAGATCGTCCACCATGCCCAGCTCAATGATCGCGTAGCTGTTGGATGCCACACCCGTATCCATAAACAGGTTGGTGATGTCTTTCAACCGGCAGGTAACACCATTTAACAAATATTCGCTTTCGCCAGAACGGTAAAGTCTGCGGGTAATCGTGATCTGAGAATATTCAGTAGGCAGGATGTTCTTGGTGTTGTTGATCGTCAGCGATACTTCAGCCATCTGCTGGGCAGCGCGGCCGCTGGTTCCGTTGAAGATCACATTTTCCATCTTTTCGGAGCGTAACGCACTGGTTTTCTGCTCTCCAAGCACCCACCGGATCGAGTCAACCACATTGGATTTTCCGCAGCCGTTCGGGCCCACAATGCCCGTTATCCCCTCATCAAAATTGATTACGATTTTGTCGGCAAAACTCTTAAAGCCCTTGATCTCCAGCTTGGCTAATTGCATAAAAAATACTCCGCAGTGGTTAGTAAAGTCGGCAAAGATATACTTCTCGAACCGGCAATTCAAAAATATATTGCCCTAACCCGAAAAGTTTAAAATCAGGCGGAAATGCTGATTTTTTACTTACTTTTGGGTATGGATGAAAAGGTCATTTTTTACATCGTTCTCGGTATCATCTACTTCATTTACAACGCGATAAAAAAGAAGAAGCCTGAGAACGAACCTGGCCCTGATCGCCCGCAATCCAGACCACAAACCAATAAGCCTCAACCGGTTAGTTTTGAAGATCTTCTCAGGGAGATTACGGAAGGCAAGCAACCGGAAAAATTTCCGGATTTACCCGTAAATGAGCAGAAAACAGAATACCGTCAGCCGCTCCCCAGGCCCCAACCCGAATATGTAGATTATGATGACGACCTGGAGGAAGAGGAGGAGAGCCTGGAGAAGATGAGCTTTGACGATGAGCGAAGCAACAAAGCTTATGAGGATGCGAAGGAAATGGCGTTTAACAGGCCATCGCTGGAGGAAACTTTGAAGCTCGACCAGGTGAACACAACCTTTGGCCGGTTCAAGGAATTTGAGAAAAAGCAGGACTCCGGGGTACTGTTTGAATACGTAAAAGACTTACGTGACCCAAAGGGCTTTAAAAAGGCCCTAATTTTGAGCGAAGTACTTAACAGGAAGCATTTTTAGATCGAAAAAAGTCGTTTTTTGATGTAAAACTTACCTGAATAGGATAAGCATAGCGCAATTCTTTTGAAGCGTGCAGAATAACATTGACCTTTACAGGTGTTGAATGGTGCAGATGTTCGGTTACAATAATTTTTTGAACGTTATTTATAATTGCGTAACTTTTTGAACTTAAAGTTTACCCTTGAACCGCAAAAACCTGTAAATGAATAGATTATACTCGGTCTTTATCCTTCCTTTTCTCTGGATACTGCCGGCACCGGACTGTACGACAGATTTCTCCTGTAAACAGGTTTCAGGAACCTCAAAATCCGATCGTTCACTTGAGCTGAAATTAACCGAAGGCTCTTCCGAAGAATATGCATTTGAACTGCATGATTTGAATACCGGCAAGCTGGTAGGTAAAAAGTCCGTGTTCTTTTCCTCCGGAGACTCAAAAGTTGTTTTTGATAAAGTAAAACCCTCTACCTATACCGTTTATTTTTCTTCTGCAAGCTGTCCGAAGAAACGATCCATAAAAGGCAGGGAGGGAGTCGTTGTTCAATAAGTTGGCATGAGAAATTTTTTAATCTTATTCATAGCATTTTTTGGATTGACGATCCTGTCAGGTCAATCCGCATACGCGCAATGCCCCGCACAGGCCGATGTGCTGGTAAAAACACATACCAATGTTTCCTGCTTCGGTGCGAACGATGGAACGATTACCGTAGACATGGATGATGCAGCCACAAGCGAGCCTTTTAATTTTGAATTATTCGATTTGGGGGCAGGTGCGTTGGTGACATTATCGGTTACGGAAACAGAGGATAAGCCTGGCAGAGGTGTTGTCTACTCGGCTGTTCCTCCGGGAACTTATGCCGTATTGTTTTTTAAGGCCGGTTGCTATGGCGGGGCTCCGCTTTCTATTATAGAACCTCCATTCGGGTTTGTAATAACGGAACCGGCAGCTTTAGTTGTTAATCTGGATGATGTTGATCCCGATTGCATTGCAGCCGCAGGTTCGGGTAGTGGACAAATTGATATTTCTGTTTCCGGTGGAACCTCACCGTATACAATTGTGTGGTCAGGGCCAACAGCAGTTCCGGGCGGAACACTTTCCACTGCCGCAAACCTGGATGCCGGTAACTACACGGTCACGATAACTGATGATAATGGTTGCCCGGGAACATTGAATGTTACGGTACCCGTAACAACCCAGGCTGATGCTGGTCCACCAACGGGGCAAGCATGTGGTACCAATAGCTTTGCACTTTCCGGAAATGCTGTCGGAGCCGGAGAGATTGGCGCCTGGACAGGCCCGCCCGGTGTTACGTTCTCGCCTAATGCCAATACGCCTACTGCTACTGCAAATAATCTTACAGTTGGAAACAATGTATTGACCTGGACAATCACCGATGCAGCGTTTGTCTGTACCGGCACAAGCGATAACATTACTGTTACATATTCTAATGTTGACATAACAGGCTCTGCTGATGTTGCGTTGCTATGTTTTGGAGCAACAACTGCTACAGGAACATTTACCGTAGCCGGAGGCGTTGCACCCTTTACCTATAGCGTAATTTCAAATACAGCAGGAGCAACAGTTGTATTGCCAGCGCCCGGACCTACAACTTCTGTAAACTTCACAAACGGTGGCGCAGGTGTTGTAACACTGCAAGTGCAGGACAATACCGGGTGTACCGATCAGGTAACGATAACGATCACACAACCTGCGTCTGCATTACTCATAACCCAATCGCCAGGGGCAACAATAAATTTAGCGTGCAATGGCGATACGAACGGCTCAGGTAGCTTTACCGCAAGTGGCGGTACGGGGGCATATACTTTTAATGTTACAGCAAACACTACGGGAGGAGCAACCAGCATTGCAGGCTCCGTGTTAAGCTTTAGCGGAGCAGGAGCAGGAACAATATCCGTTGATGTTCGGGATGCCAATAACTGCTTACAGACTTCATCCATTACAGTATCAGCTCCTCCAGCGCTTGTGTTAACCCCATCCGCGCCCACGGTAACATTACTGTGTAACGGTGGTACCAACGGCTCAGGCAGCTTTACGGCAAGTGGCGGAACAGGTGCATACACTTTTACCGTTATCGGAAACACTACCGGGGGAACAACCAGCATTGCAGGGTCCGTACTAAGCTTTAGCGGAGCAGGAGCAGGAACAATATCCGTTGGAGTTCGCGATGCCAATAACTGTTTGCAGACTTCATCCATTACAGTAGTGGCTCCACCCGCGCTTGTGTTAACTCCGTCAGCACCCACGATAACATTATTGTGTAGTGGTGATACCAACGGCTCGGGCAGCTTTACGGCAAGTGGCGGAACAGGTGCATACACTTTTACGGTTACCGGAAACACCACCGGGGGAACAACTAGCATTGCCGGCTCTGTGCTAAGCTTTAGCGGAGCAGGCCCGGGAACAATATCCGTTGATGTCCGCGATGCGAATAACTGCTTGCAGGCCTCGTCCATTACAGTTACAGCACCGCCTGCACTCGTGCTAACCCCATCGGCACCCACGATAACGTTACTGTGTAACGGTGATACCAACGGCTCAGGCAGCTTTACGGCAACGGGCGGAACAGGTGCATATACTTTTACGGTTACCGGAAACACCACCGGGGGGACAACCAGTATAGCAGGTTCCGTGTTGAGCTTTAGCGGAGCAGGCTCTGGAACAATATCCGTTGATGTTCGCGATGCAAATAACTGCTTGCAGACTTCATCCATTACAATATCAACTCCTCCTGCACTCGTGCTGACCCCATCTGCACCTGCGATAGCATTATTGTGTAGCGGTGATGCCAATGGCTCAGGCAGCTTTACGGCAAGTGGCGGTACGGGGGCATATACTTTTAATGTTACAGCAAACACTACCGGGGGAACGACCAGCATTGCAGGATCTGTACTAAGCTTTAGCGGAGCGGGAGCGGGAACAATATCGGTTGAAGTTCGCGATGCGAACAGCTGCTTGCAGACTTCATCCA
>CAZIGG010000142.1:0-7187 GCA_964538575.1 uncultured Roseivirgaceae bacterium | reverse complement strand
AAGAAATCTTTAACCCGGAAACGGTGTTTGATCAAACCACTGTTATCGAAACATGTCGTATCTGTCCGTATAAAAATATCTGCTACCGTTAGTCTAGTACTAATAAGGACACGTTCTCAATAATTACTCTCCCGGTTCTCACTGCCCCAGCGGCTGCCGCCACTCTTAGGTGTGCGCGAACTTGAACGGCCATTGTTATTTTGTGGCCTGCTGCTGTTTTGCGGTCTGCTTCCCGAAACTTTCTGCGTATGCTCTCCCGGCTTTTGACTATTTCCCGCAGGCTTCTGATTATTCCCGCCCGGTCTTCTCTTGTTAAAGGAGCGATTGCTGTTTTGCTTCGGCTGACGCAGTGGCGGAGATACACGCGGATTCTTAAATCCTTCTGCTAACGGGAACGGATGATCGGTTACAGCCGGAATATTTTTCCCGATCAGCTTCTGGATGTCCTGCAGGTATTCCTTTTCTTCCTGGTCGCAGAAAGAAATTGAAATTCCGCTTGCACCTGCGCGGCCTGTTCTGCCAATGCGGTGAACATACGTTTCCGGAACATTCGGCAATTCAAAGTTGATTACGTGCGATAAGTTGTCAACATCAATTCCGCGGGCAGCAATATCCGTAGCAATAAGAACCCGGGTTTTACCCGATTTAAAATTTGTCAACGCACGCTGACGCGCATTTTGAGATTTATTACCGTGTATGGCTTCAGCCGTGATACCGGTCTTTGCCAAATCTTTTACAACCCGGTCAGCGCCATGCTTGGTGCGAGTGAACACCAGCACACTCCGGATCGCCTTATCCTGTAATAAATGATGGAGCAGCTTGCGTTTATCATTCTTCTCCACAAAATACACCGACTGCTGAATGGTGTTTGCAGTAGAAGAAACCGGGGTTACTTCAACGCGCGTTGGATGGGTAAGAATGCTGTTCGCCAGGCTCGAAATTTCATTCGGCATGGTAGCTGAAAAGAAAATCGTTTGCCGCTTAACCGGAACTTTAGCAATAATTTTTTTCACATCATGGATAAAGCCCATATCGAGCATGCGGTCGGCTTCATCGAGTACGAGTATTTTTAAGTGGTCAAGCTTTACATAGCGCTGATTCATCAGGTCTAACAGACGGCCTGGCGTAGCGATAAGAATATCAACACCGGCACGCAATGCCTGTGTTTGTGAATGCTGGGATACTCCGCCAAAAATTACGGTGTGCGACAGCTTCAGATATTTTCCATAGGCAGCGAAGCTTTCACCGATTTGAATGGCAAGCTCGCGTGTAGGCGTTAAGATCAGCGTTTTGATACCGTTGGGACCTTTCGCATACAATTCATCCTGATGAAGTAGTTGTAAAATAGGAATCGCAAAAGCGGCCGTTTTACCGGTACCGGTTTGGGCGCAGCCTAACAGATCTCTACGTTCTAATAAAATAGGAATGGATTGTTCCTGGATCGGGGTAGGCGTTGTATAGCCTTCAGCCTTCAATGCCCGGCTGATGGGCTCAATAAGATTTAATTTTTCGAATGACATGATTTTATTTGCACGGAGTGCCCGTGACACGTTTAAAAATGGCCTCTTGGCTCAACGTAGCACAAAAAAGCGCGTTTCTACGGGAATTTGGAGGAGTACTACGCAAAGATACACCAATTCGGGCAGGATAGTTCAATAATCGCGTATGCACATCCTTTTGATATAAATTTCAAAATTCTATCTTCACCAACTTAAACCTCCTAAACCTTTAAACTTATGGTATTTGACATTAAACACGCAGAACGCCAGTCGAGGGGCGAACTCTTACTGAGATCATTCTTTGGATTGATTTACATGTATCTTCCTCATGCCTTTGTCCTGTTTTTCCTCGGCTTGTGGGGCGCCATCCTGGGCTTCATTTCATGGTGGATTATTTTGTTTACCGGCCGGTATCCGCAAAGCTTTTTTGAATACCAGGTAAAGCTTATCCGCTGGCAGGCACGCCTGAGCGCACGTCAGTTTAACCTCATTGACGGCTACCCGGCTTTCGGCCTGGATGCTGTTGACCCTGCGGTTGTTGTTGATATCCCCTATCCGCAGAGCTTAAGCAGAGGAACCCTGCTCCTGAGGCTTTTCTTCGGATTTCTGTACGTGATAATCCCGCATGGATTTGTTTTATTCTTCTTAGCCATTGGTGTTTATGTTGTGCTGTTTATCGGATGGTGGATCATCCTGTTTACAGGTCAGCTTCCGGTGGGTATGCACAATTTCCTCGTAGGTTTCCTTCGCTGGAACCAGCGCGTGAATTTATACATGGCCAACATGACCGATGTTTATCCTCCGTTTTCACTTAGCTAATCTGAATTAATTACACTGTACTATGGAATTTCACCCTTTGCAACAACCGGACGAAATCCCGGAACGCGAAAAAGAAGATGCAATGGGCTCATACCTGATGATGTTCGCAGCGGTGGCGATTGGTTTGCCGCTGCCCATCATCAACCTGATCGCCTCTGTTATTTATTACTTTGTTAACCGCAAGAAAAGCCGGTTCATTCATTTCCATTGCCTGCAGGCCTTGCTCACGCAAATCCCGACAACGGTTATCAACTGGGTGGCCGTGATCTGGGCCGTTACGATTTTCTTTACCGACCGCACTACTTCCGAAATCTTCTGGGCGTATATGATCTTTGCCGGGGCATCCACATTGCTGTATTTCATTTTCGACCTGATTGCAGCATATAAGGCGCGGCAGGGAAAAATGTATTATTTCCTCTTCTTCGGCAATCTTGCCTACCAGGCCGCCTATCGGGTTAAAGCATCCGACAGCATTCAGAGCAATGAACCGGTAAACAAACCTCCTTTTTAACGTATGGGTAACAGAATTATCCGGGACCTGGTAATCCTGCTGGCAATTGCAGGGGTTTTGTTCGTTGGTGGTTATTTTACAGTGCGTGAAATCAATAAAAGTGATCTCGAATTAAGCTATAAAGTTTCCATTGAGCAGGAGGAAGCGCTGGGCAACATGCTGAAAGATGTTGTTACAGGCGATTATAAGGTTATCGAAGACAACCTTGCTGATTCTGCCATCCAGGCAATCACCAACCGGCTGCTGGCCGCCATTGATTCCACGCCTTACCGATACCAGATTAAAATCCTCCAGCGTGAAGAAATTAATGCGTTCACCATTCCGGGCGGAAACATTTACATCCTTTCCGGATTGATTAAAGCTGCGGATAACCCGGAAGAAGTAGCTGCCGTGCTGGCGCATGAAATCGGTCACGCTGAAAAACGTCACGTAGTGACCAAACTCATCAACGAAATGTCGATGACCGCAATCGTAAGCATCCTGTCCGGGGGTGATCCAAGCTTACTTGCGGAAGTACTCCAATCCGTAGCGGGGAATAAATTCAACCGCGGGCAGGAAACAGAGGCAGATAAATTTGCACTCCAGTTACTGGAAGATGCGCACATTCCGCCAAAAGCGCTGGCACGTTTCTTTGAACGACTGAATGATAAGGACCTCGATTACAACGAAAACCTGGAAATCCTGATGACGCATCCGCACAATAACAGGCGCATTGAACAGGCGCGTAAATACAAAACGCGGAATAATTTTAAAGCCGAATCTTTCAATTTCGACTGGGAGAAAGTTCAGAAATCGTTGGAGTAACATGTATTGCAGCATAATACACTTCACAGCAGCACATCCTTCAGCTTCTCCAGCGTTACCGGTTTGATCAGGTAATTTGTTACGCCCAGCCCGCGCGCGCGTTCAGCATCTTTGGGATTAACAGAAGAAGTGATCACCACAATGTTCACATGTTCTATACCGGGAACCCTGAGCGTACGCAACGCTTCCAGGAAGCCAAAGCCGTCAAGCTCCGGCATGGTCAGGTCAAGCAAAATGGCATCGGGCAGTGCACCCTTACCGGATAAATTTCCGTTGAGAAGATCAAGCGCCTGTTGTCCATTGAATGCAGTGTGAACTTCTTTCGCAAGCCCGCCCAGCGAGAGCATACGTGTATGCAGGAAGTTAAAGATCGGGTCGTCATCAACAAGCAGTACTTTCTTCATGGGGATCGCGAAGGAGCTCACTAAAACTTGTGTATATAACACAAAAATCGTTCTGGTAAGCACATTTTAGGAAAGTAACTCCCAGCCGCTACCCTCCGCAACAATGTAAGGTTCGTGCCGATTAATCACATTCAGCAGTGTGAATAGCAGGAATTGCTAACGATTAGCGGTTAACTTGCAGTCTTGTGCCATGTAAGAAAACTTCACAGTCTGACGGAAAGCAGTTATAAAAAAATTAGAAACTCAGGTATTCGGGAAACAAAAAGAGGCTGTCTCAAAAGTCCTTTACCTTCGCGGTACATTGCCTGCATTGCATTTTGGCAAGCAGGATACCGCGATCCTCATTTTTTAGCACATGCTTGGGGTGCCAGAGCAAGTCCGGCAAGTATTGTTAATTATTTCAGTTTCTTCTCAAATTTTTACAAAACCTATAAACTCAGTATTCGATTTTCAAATAGTACCCGTTGCTGTTTCATGTACTACGTTTTAGCCGGCTTTAAGCATTAGTTTTTAACATCGTGGTTACAACAGGCATACCAAAAAATGAATCCTTTTTGTATTTTTATAGCCTCAATCCACCAACCATGAATCGTGTTTCCATTGTGATTATCGCTATGTTGCTTGCGTTCGGTACGATCGTAGGCTGTTCAATTCTCAAAGAGAATGATACCGAAGGAAAAGTTAAAAATTACCTGGCGCGTTTCGCTGCTGATCTCCGGCAATCCGATTCTCTGGCAGCAGAACATTTCAGAACCAATCAGCCTGAATGGGCACTTCGAAATGCCCTTCAGTTATTGAGAAATGATGTTGAGAGTCCTGTAACAACTCAAATAAATTTTCAGAATGCAATTTTTTCTACTGTTGAGAGTATTTCGCTCTCTATTCCCCTCACTTTCAGTGCTGATAGCGTTGGCAAAACTGCCCAGCGCATAATAAATCTTGAACTGAAATTAGCTCAGGAAGACACTTCATTTGTTATAACCCAGTGGAATGGTGAGGATATGTATGAAAAGTTTTGGGCATTTAGCACAGCTATATTAGATGAAAAAAATTTGCAGGTAATTCACGAATCGCGTGGCTTTTTCTATGACCGTGCTAAAGAATTGCAACATCAATACGATTCGGTAATTTGGTATGCTAGCATAGGTGGTCAACATTATTATTATGTCGTTAGTGGCCGGTGGAGTTATCCTTTTAAGGATTCGCTGGCTACTGATCAGTATCGTATGGGTCTTGTAGATGAAAGTGGTAAAATAATTGTACCCGTGGAATTCGATTTAATCGGAATGCCTGGCACATTGTATGAAGACATAATAGAAGTCAAAAAGGATAACAGGTTCGGATATTATCGACTCAGTACGGGCGAGGAATTAATTTCAACTGACTACACATGGACTGTTCCCTATAAAACGGCTAATTCTGTTATGCTTGGAAAAAGGGATTCTGTATTTGGATGGATAGGTTCAGATTTCACCTTTACAGAAGGTTATCCGGATGAAAAAGCTGAAGCATATATTACAAATTATAAATTCCTTCCCGTGGAAATCAACCTGAAGCATGAAGAACAGGAGTTTCTGGAAATTCCTCTGGAGCGTTATGCAGCTGTTGGTTTTTGGATTACCCCGGGTTATTTATCTCACCTCAAAATATTTAAGCAGGTTGAAGGCAATTTTCAGCGTGAATTGTCGAATGAGGAAGGAGATATCGAATTTATCAAAACAAAAATCAGTTTCCTCGAAAAAGTCACAAACAACCTTGGTGCACTGATAACCCGCGTACGGGAAGGATATGTCTATGGGCGGGAAGGATTTTATGACCAAAATGTAATTACATTCATGAGTACGACTGGGCAAGCGGTAGATCAGATCGAAATCGGATGGGATGGAAAAGTTTCCTTCAAAATGATTGACAGCACATTACTTGAAATTAAAATTTCACGTGTTTTTGAAGAATTAGAACAATATGAAAAGGAAAGCGAATATTTAGGAAGGATATTAACGCCTCACTATAAGTATTTCGAAGTTATGAAAGACCAAAAGTTTATTGAAAAAGAACAGTACAGAGGATTTCCGACTGAAATTGTAAAACTGGATAGTACGTACATCACGTATATAGCTCAGGATAAACAGCTAGCATTGATACCGGACGATGCGCTCAATTCAATGAGAAACGAAATACTGGCTTCTTATGGATATATTTTCATCGATCCTAACATAACCAAGAGATTCAGGTATCGTAAATGGTATAATCCGCAGCATAATACGGTAGCAGATTTTCAGGCTGAACTTACTGAGATCGACCTGTATAATCTTAAGTTCCTTGAAAAGATACTTGGCCCAGTTGACAACAGCACTCCATTGATGTAATGACCAAAGCAGCAACGGCTTTTCTGTTCGGCATCACAATGTTGCTGGCAGTATTGCTTTCGTTCAATGCGCTGAGCTATATCAATTTTGATCAGCAATATGGTTTCCTTCGCCTGAAGCAGCAAGCCATTGCTACCGGTTGGTATCTCCCGGCTTATTACACGCATGTGCTGGTGGCTGCCGTTATCCTATTGATTGCCATTTTCCAGGTTTATCCTCCGCTCGGCATGCGTTGGCGAAAAGCGCATAAGATGCTTGGAAAGGTTTATGTTTTTGGAATCTTAGTGTTTTCTGCTCCGGGCGGGCTGATTATGAGTTTGTTTATTGATCGTGGGTCTTGGGTAACATTCAGCTTTGTATTACAGAGCTTATTATGGTGGATATTTACATTTCTCGCTTTCATCAGTATTCGCAGGGGCGATATCACTTCACATCGGGCGTGGATGTTTCGAAGTGTTGCCTTAACACTGGCTGCCATAACGCTCAGGGGTTACGCGTTTTTCACTTCGTTGTCGGTTGACCTGACCCATCCCGCTGCATACACAGCCATTGCCTGGTTAAGCTGGGGGCTAAACTTGTTAATTGTTGAAATTTACCTGTTGAAATTTAGTCAACCTAAAACGGCAGTGTTTCAGTCAGATTTAGGACGTTAATTCTAAAAAAAATAATTAGAATCAATTGTCCTCCTCCTTTGCGCGTGTCAGCTTAAAGCTGAAGTCCGAACCTTTCCCTATGGTACTCTCAACTTCCGTTTTGCTGTTATGGTATTCCAGGATGTGCTTTA
>CAZIGG010000141.1:5029-7412 GCA_964538575.1 uncultured Roseivirgaceae bacterium | reverse complement strand
GTACCTAAGGCCGGAATCGAACCGGCACACCTTGCGGTACACGATTTTGAGTCGTGCGCGTCTACCAGTTCCGCCACTCAGGCAAATCGATCAGCGGACTTGCTGATCTGCCCGCCCGGATAGCTTTATTCGGACGGGGCTGCAAATATCAGCAAACTTTAAGTTTTGAACAATTTACAGTTCGATAAATTTCTCGAGTGTGAAAGCCTGTGTCCGTTCCGCAAAAAGCGTTTTCACCCGGCCCCATACGCTGCCAAAAAGCTCCGACTTCCGGTAATTTTCAAGATCGTCCGGCCCGTTCCAGTGACTGAGTGTTGTGTACACGGTGGAGTCTTCCGGGTCTTTTAATAATTGGAGGTGCGTGCAGCCGGGAAAGTTCCGGATAGCAACTTTGTTGTCGTTGAAAATCTGTAAAAATTCCTCAACGCCAGCTTCGGTAAAATGCATCCTGACGATTCTGATAATCATACTTTATAATTCCAACCCCGAACCTCGAACTTCCGGCTTCGGGCCTCGATTATTCATCAAACGTAATATTCACCATGCTGTCGTAAGCCAGCCCCAGCAGCTCATTGGCGTTTCCTTTATAGATTCCAATTTCCAGCAGGCCTAAATTGTTAAACAACAAAAAGCACTCACCCTCTTCCGCCAGGTTGTAATGCGCAAGAATACGCCTGAATTTTTCCCCGCCAAATTGTACAGTGTAAGTTTTTCCCTTGCTGAGAACATCAAATGCTTCTTTGGGAATGTTGGTAATCAGGTTGCCGTAATTGTCCACGCGGATGACATGACCGGCAATAATTTTTTTAGTTGCCTTCACCTGCCGGTCGATCATTTTCTTGAACGTTCCCATCGGCCTGCCGATGTCGGCTATGCCCACTCCGCTGGCCAGCTTAGCTGCGGCAGGAGCAAAGATGTCTTTTTCGGGGAAGGTTGATTGAACCGGCTGGATCGTATTCAGCTCGGCTAAAAACTGGTGCGGCTTGTCGCTGATCAATCCGAAAAGCCCGTTATCCGTGCCGATGAAATAATGATCCTCCAGTTGCAAGGCAATCGCGGCATCATCGCGCTGCCCGGCTGAGTCAACGCCTGTCAGGTGAACCGTTCCCTTCGGAAAATCCCGGAACACGGCCCGCAAGATGAACGCTGCGTGAGCAATATCGGAAGGCTTTACCTGGTGACTGATGTCGACAATTTTAAGACCGGGATTCACACTGAGAATCCTCGCTTTGATGGCCGCCACGTAATGGTCGCTTTCTCCTGAATCTGTAAGCAAAGTGACAATGGCCATGGGTTGACGCTACCGGGTATAATGATTAATTTTACAAAGCTAAGCAAACATTTCAAATCTTGATTTGTCCCGGTTTGCGGAATGAACTTTGCAGCCGGTTTTCCGGTTGATAACCGGCACAATCAGTAAGCAGCTAAACAAGAGCATCTTGACAGAAAAAGTAGTAACACTTGATAATATTTCGCTGATCGATTTTTTGGGCGTGGAGAACCGCAACATTCAGTCGCTGGCTTCTGCATTTCCGAAAAGCAAGATCGTTTCCCGCGGCAACGAGATTCTTGTGCGCGGATCATCAACCGAGATCAAACAGATCAGTGAAATCCTCAATTCACTCATCCTGCATTTTCATAAATATGGCCGCGTAAACGAAGAGATCGTGAAAAGCTATGTATCCAACGACCAGGAACTGCCGGATGGCGAAGGCCAGGACGGCATCATCATCTATGGAACAAAAGGCAACCCGATCAAACCTAAAACTCCCAACCAGGTTAAGCTGGTGCAGTTGGTGAAGGAGAATGACCTGGTATTTGCACTCGGACCAGCGGGTACCGGTAAGACGTACATTTCCGTTGCGCTGGCTGTGCAGGCGTTGAAAAACAAGCAGGTGAAGAAGATCATCATCACCCGTCCGGCTGTAGAGGCAGGAGAGAATCTCGGTTTTCTTCCGGGAGATCTGAAAGAAAAGATCGATCCGTACCTGCGTCCCATTTACGATGCGTTGAACGATATGGTTCCGTTCGAGAAACTCCAGTATTATATGGAGCGGGAGATTATCGAGATAGCACCGCTTGCTTATATGCGTGGCCGGACACTGAATAATGCATTCATTCTGCTGGATGAAGGTCAGAACACCACACCCATGCAGATGAAAATGTTCCTCACCCGCATGGGGCCGGAATCAAAAATGATTGTGACGGGTGACGTTTCGCAAGTCGATCTTCCGTCAAACCAACGCTCCGGATTGAAAGAAGCAACGCGTATTTTAACAAACGTTAAAGGCATCGGCATTATTGAACTGAACGAACGCGATGTAGTCCGCCACAAACTCGTGCGCGACATTATCGAGGCGTACGACAAGGATCAGCCGCTTCC
>CAZIGG010000141.1:0-4929 GCA_964538575.1 uncultured Roseivirgaceae bacterium | reverse complement strand
ATGTTTTCCTGGACTCCCTATGCGCTTGTTCGTGTGGCATTGGTATTTGCCGCAGGCATCGTGTTTGGATTATATTTTCCGGAACTGCTTCCCGTCCGGGGTGTCAATTTCCTGTTTGTATTTTTATCGGTTGGTTTCACTGTCATCGCGTACCTGAAATGGAAAGGTAAGTTCAGGCACGTTAATGCTGGGTTTGTTGGCGTGATTGCCTTATTCCTGGCGGGATATATCAATGTTTACTATTCAACCGATTATCACCGGGCTGATCATTTTATGCACGATCAGGAAGAGATTATCTACTATAAAGCTTTAATCACAAAGCAATCAGAAGAAAAGAAAAACTCATGGAAAGTCGAAGCAGAAGTTCAGGCTGTTCAGTATGAAGGTAAATCATGGGTGCCGCGAAGCGGAAAAGTGTTGTTATACTTTTCGAAAAAGAATTATGACAAGCCTTTTCAGTATGGCGATGTTTTATTGCTTTCCGGAAGCCCGGAAGAATTAAAGGAACCTTCCAATCCCGGAGAGTTTGACTACAAGAAATTTTTAACCTATCGCAAAACCTATCATCAGCACTTTATCCGCGAAGGCGATGTGGTTAAAATCGCCCACGAACCTTCCAGCAGCATTGTTGCGTATTCCATTATGGCCCGTGAATGGGCTGATCGTGCAATAAAAGAAAATGTTCGCGGTGAGCAGGAACAGGCAACGGCTTCTGCGTTAGTACTCGGTGTAACTGATGGCCTCGATAACGATTTGATTGGCGCGTACGCAGCAACCGGATCGCTGCACGTACTTTCCGTTTCCGGATTGCATGTCGGCATTATCTACTGGCTGATCTTGCTGATCTTCCGGCCGCTTAATAAAACCACAAGAGGGAAATGGGTGCTGGCCGTCTTCAGTGTTATTGTGTTGTGGGGCTATGCATTTGTTACCGGAGTTTCACCTTCCGTACTCAGGGCAGTAACAATGTTTTCATTTGTGGCGCTGGCCCGGCCGTGGGGACAAAAAACCAACATCTATAACACACTCGCTGCATCGGCATTTTGTTTACTGCTGTATGAACCGTACCTGATCATGTCGGTGGGATTCCAGTTGTCTTACTTAGCTGTTGTTGGCATCGTTTATCTCCAGCCGAAACTTTCGGGAGTATGGGAACCTAAAGCCTGGTTATGGGATCAGGTCTGGCAAATCACGTGTGTATCGATTGCGGCACAGGCTGCTACCGTTGCATTGGGATTGCTGTATTTCCACCAGTTTCCGGTTTACTTTTTGTTCTCCAACCTTTTCGTGATTCCGATTTCATTTGTTGTGTTGGTGTTGGGAATTGTTGTTGTGCTTGTGAGCGCTATAACACCGGTTGCAGCAGCGCTGGGATTTTTATTGCAATGGATAATCTGGTTCCTCAATTATGGAATCTTCAAAATGGAAGCATTGCCCTGGAGCCTCATCGATAATGTATACATCACAACGTTCCAGTGCTGGCTGCTGATGGGCGCGATTTTGTGCATTGTGTTCTTGTTTGAATTGCGCAAGACAAGTTACCTCACGGCCACTGCGGTCTTCATCGTAACATTTGCTGCATTTCAATGGATTCATTTCAGCGAGCATATTCTTCAAAAGAAGCTTATCGTATATAATGTTTCAGGCCACAGTGCGTGGGATGTGATGCAGAATGGTCAGGTGTACTTTTTCTCGGATTCGTTGCTGATGGCGGATCGTGACAAGCTGCGGTTTCACATCCGGCCAAACCGGCTGCGAAACGGAGCAGGCGAAATTTATAATGGCCGTGAACAGCCATTTGTTAAGGAACTCAGCGGTTGCAGGCTGATCGTGTGGAACGGATTAAAAATTTTACAGCTTGACGAAAAGAACTTTTCCGTTCCTGGAAACCTGCAGGTTGATTATGTTTTAGTCGGGAGAAACGCCATTTACGATACGAAACCGCTGCGTACAGTAAAATTCCAGAAACTAATCCTCGATAGCAGCAATTCTTTCTATTTTGCCGAACGGCTGCTGAAAGATGCCGGGGAGGAAGGTATTCAAATTCACTCGGTGCAGCATCACGGGGCTTTTATTGCTAAACGTTGAAATCCATGAGTCTGGTTGATTATACGGTTAAAGATCGGGTTGCTTTTATTACGCTTAATCGTCCTGAAAAGCGAAATGCCCTGAACCATGAACTGGTTGCTGAGCTGAAAAAGTATTTTGATAAGGCTGCTGCTGATTCATCTGCAAAGGTTATTGTTCTGAAAGCGAACGGTGAAGCCTTTTGCGCGGGCGCAGATTTAGAATACCTGCAGCAGCTTCAAAAGTTTTCGTTTGAAGAGAACCTTCAGGATTCCAATCACCTGAAAGAACTGTTCCTTAAAATTTATACTCATCCGAAGATTGTCATTGCCCGGGTTCAGGGTCATGCCCTGGCAGGCGGCTGCGGACTGGCTGCCGTTTGCGATTTTGTTGTTTCTGTCCCCGCTGCAAAGTTTGGTTACACAGAAGTTAAGATCGGTTTTATTCCGGCTATTGTAACGGTATTCCTGCTGCGAAAGCTGGGTGAAGCAAAAGCAAAGGAAATGCTGTTAGGCGGGGAATTGTTTTCTGCAGATCAGGTTTTGCAAATGGGGTTGATCAATCACGTGGTTGATGCAGACAAGCTTGAAGCACATGTGCAGCAGCTTGCAAAAAAATTAGTAGACGGAAACTCAGCAGAATCCATGAAGCTGACCAAGCAGATGATCGGAACAGTCCCTGCCATGACAATTGAGGACGGCCTGAACTATGCGGCTGAAATGAATGCGAAAGCCCGTGGTTCTGAAGATTGTAAACGCGGCATTGCGGCTTTTCTCAACAAGGAAAAATTAACCTGGTAGTCGATATGAAAAATATTACGTTTTGGGTAATCATTGCCAATTTTGTAATTGTGGTTCTTTCGCTTTATAGATTGATTCAACCCAAGTGCGAGCCATGTGCTGTAGGTCAAGATTGTCCGCCATGCATTAACAACTGGCAGATCGCAATAGTTATTGGCGGTGTGTTAGTGATTGTAGCAGGAATTCTGTTGAAAAAGCTTCGCCCGACATCCGCAAAGAAGTAACGTTGCCCTCTGGAAACATCAGAATCCATATTAAAAAAGTATTGGGGCCATACCCGGTTCCGTGCCCTGCAGCAGGAAATTATTGATTCCGTTTTAACGGGCAACGATACACTTGCACTCTTGCCAACCGGAGGCGGCAAGTCAATTTGCTTTCAGGTGCCCGGCCTGCAATTGGAAGGCTTGTGTATTGTAATCTCGCCCCTGATTGCGTTGATGAAAGATCAGGTTGAAAACCTGAGGAGCAAAGGCATTCATGCGGTAGCGGTGCATTCGGCCATGTCGCGGCAGGAGATTGACATTCACCTCAACAATTGTATTTATGGCGATGTTAAATTTTTGTATTTGTCGCCCGAGCGTCTGCACACAGAAATTTTTATTGCACGGGTAAAACAAATGCGGGTCAGCCTGATTGCGGTTGATGAAGCGCATTGCATCTCACAGTGGGGTTATGATTTCAGGCCCTTGTATCTTGAAATTGTGAAGCTGCGGGAGCTTCTTCCTGCTGCCCCGGTGATTGCCTTAACGGCTTCCGCTACTCCGCAAGTAAAGGACGACATCATCAGCAAGCTTGCGTTTAAAAAAGGCTACGAAGTTTACCAAAGAACGTTCGCGCGCGATAACCTTTCATTCGTAGTTCGGAAAACCGAGAACAAAGAGCGAAAGCTGATGGAGGTTTTGCAAAAAGTTCAGGGCCCGGTTATTATCTATTCGCGATCAAGAAAAGGAACGCATGAGCTTGCGGAAGCGCTGGAAAAAAAAGGCATCAGCTCAATTTATTATCACGCGGGACTAACCTTTGAGCAACGCACGGATCACCAGGAGCAATGGATCAAAAATAAAAAGCGTGTAATGGTAGCCACGAATGCTTTTGGAATGGGCATTGATAAACCCGATGTGCGGATTGTAGCGCATCTTGATCTGCCTGATAATCTTGAATCGTATTACCAGGAGGCAGGCCGGGCCGGCCGTGACGGGGAGCGTGCGTACGCAGTGGTTATTTATCACGATTCGGATGTGAGTACGTTACAAACCAAAACCAAGCAGTCGCAGCCCTCCGTTATTGTATTGAAGAAAACATACCAGGCGCTCGCCAATTATTTTCAACTTGCCACGGGCAGCGGGGAAGGGGAGAGCTTTGATTTTGAGCTGCATAATTTTTGTGACCGATTCGAGCTGCAACCCGTTATAACAAATCATGCGCTGCGCAAGCTTGAGGAGGAGGGATTGATAGAATTCAATGAAAGTTTTTATAGTCCGTCAGTCGTGCATATTTCGGTAGATAAGGCAAGGCTGTACGAATTCCAGGTAGCGAACGAGCAATTTGATCCGCTGATTAAAATGTTATTGCGGTTGTATGGCGGGCAATTATTCAGTGATTTCACTAAAATCGCTGAACCTTATTTAGCGAAGGGCATGAAAATAAAAACCAGCGAGCTGGTTGCAGCCTTAAAGCATTTACATGAACTGAAGATTATCGTATACAGGCCTTCTAAAGAAAAACCTCAGATCACCTTCATCCTTCCGCGCCAGGATGCCGAAAAACTGCCATTGGATATTAAGCGACTGGAAGAACGTAAAGCGCTCATCGAATCGAAAATGAAGGCGATGTGCAATTTTGTTGCCTCAACGCACCGGTGCCGGATGCAACTGATCCAGGAGTATTTTGGCGAAGAAACATTTCAAACCTGCGGAAAATGTGATGTATGTATTGAGCAAAAGAAAAAGGAGAGCTCAACCCAAACCAAATCCCTGCGGGATGAAATTCTCACGCTGGTAAAATCGAAGCTTTATACAATCGATCAGCTTGAAAAGCGCATAGCGCCAACCGATACCGAACT
>CAZIGG010000140.1:0-7438 GCA_964538575.1 uncultured Roseivirgaceae bacterium | reverse complement strand
GATACCGATTGGTTTGTCCATAAGCTTTATGATTTTGCACCTGCAATGGGGATAACGACTATTCACGCAATGTACAGCCGGTGGGTGATAGATTTAAACCGCGATCCGGATAGCAAGCCGTTGTATACCGATGGGCGGATCATAACCCCGCTTTGCCCGGCAACAGATTTTTTTGGTACCCCGGTTTACAAAGACGAGCGAAAAGAAGTCAGCGCGGAGGAGGTGAAGCGAAGAAGAGAAAAATACTATCAGCCCTATCATGCGAAGCTTAAAGAAATATTACGCGGTGTGAAAGATGAATTCGGGAAGGTATTGCTTTGGGAATGTCATTCGATCCGTCAGGTTGTTCCTACTATTTATAAAGAGAAATTCCCCGATTTAATATTAGGCGATGCCGATGGAACTTCTGCTTCCCGCCAAATTATTGACACTGCGTTGCAAGCCTTGAAAGAATCAACGTATCAGGTAAATCATAACCATCCCTTCAAAGGCGGCTACATTACACGCCAGTTCTGCAATCCGCAAAACAATGAACACGCCCTGCAGCTTGAAATGAGCAAAGTCAATTACATGGATGATACAGAAACGAAATATGATGAAGGACGTGCTGGAGAAATGTGCACACTGTTGCGAAAAACATTAAGTAATCTTTCAAAACTTCTCCGTTAGATGAATAAAAAGGATAACATAAGGGAGTGGAGCAGGGAAAAGATTTCGGATAGTCTTTTGAATAACGCACGGGCATTACGAAAAAAGATGACGGAAGCTGAGATGGTGTTATGGGAAAAGTTGCGAAACAGAAAACTTCACAACTATAAGTTCAGAAGACAACAACCCATGGAGGGTTTTATTCTCGATTTTTATTGTGATGTTGCGAAGTTAGGGATTGAGGTAGATGGCGGAATTCATTCATTAAAAGAAGTATCGGAGTATGATGATCAACGAACAAAATTCTTGGCAGAATTCGGGATAAAAATAATTCGGTTTTCGAATGATGACGTCTTACATAAAACGAATGAAGTTTTGGAGGAGATTAAAAACGAGATTTACGAACGGTTAGAAAATCCCTCACCCCGTCCTGCGGACACCCCTCTCCCGAGGGAGAGGGGCAGGGGTGAGGGATTAAAATATTTTCAATTCCAATCACTATTGCAACGAGCCACGTGGCTCACTCCCGCCTATGTAGGTGTAGATGAAAACGGAATTGTTAAATACTTATCCGATCAGGCACCAGAAGAAGCGGCCGCCCTTGAGTTTGTCAATGGATTTGCGTTACCCGGATTTCAAAATGCACACTCACATGCCTTTCAGTATGCCATGGCGGGGCTTGCTGAAACACATGCCACGGGGACTGATGACGATTTCTGGACATGGCGTGAAGAGATGTACAAATGCGCGTTAAGCGTTAATCCCGATCAGGCACAAGCTATTGCTGCAATGCTGTATGCCGAAATGGCCAGGCACGGCTACACGCATGTTGCAGAGTTTCATTACCTGCATCATGATAAAGACGGAAAGCCCTATGCTAACCTGGCCGAAATGGGCTTGCGTATGGTAGAGGCGGCTAAAGAAGCTGGAATAAAAATCACGCTTGTTCCAGTGTTCTATCAAAAAGGCGGCTTCGGACAAGATCCGCAGCCGAGACAAAGAAGATTTATTTCAAAAACGGTAGATGATTATTTTCAGTTACTTGATGATTCGGCACATGCAATAGTTGGTCAGTCGTACGCTTCGTTGGGGTTTAGTGTACACTCGCTTCGCGCAGTTGATCTGAATGATATTATTGTAACGTACACAAATGGCCCGAAGGAAATTCCCTTTCATGTTCACGTCTCCGAACAGAAAAAGGAAGTACAGGACTGTTTAGATCACAGCGGCAAACGTCCCATGGAATGGATGCTCGAAAACCTGCCGGTTAATGAACGGTTTCAGTTGGTGCACTCCACGCATCTGAACGATGACGAAGTAAAGCAGCTTGCGGCTTCCAAAGCGAATGTTGTATTATGCCCCTCCACCGAAGGCAACCTGGGCGATGGCATCTTCAGAATGAAGGAGTATGTTAAGCTTGGCGGGCACTGGACTATTGGTACGGATAGCCATATCGGGTTAAACCCGTTTGAAGAATTCCGTATGATTGATTACCGGCAGCGCTTAGTTACAAACCTGCGCAATACGTTTGAAGGAGATGCTGCGCGCTATTTGATCACCGAGTCTGTTCAGCAGGGAAGAACTGCAATGGGAAGAAAAACAAAAGATTTTTTTGAACTGAATCAACCTTTCGATGCGCTTGTCATTAACGCACAAACACATTTGCTGGCCGATACTTCTGAAAAGAACAGATTGGCCTCTATTATATATACATCTGATTCAAGCCGTAACCTCGGAACGATTATGAACGGCAAGTGGATTGTAAAAAATCAGCATCACGTTAACGGGCATTCTATTAAGACCGCTTTTTCAAGAGCGATGAAGGAATTAAAAAACCGGTAATAATAAAAAGAGGGTTTCTCCAAAAGTCAGTCTTCGACTACGCTCAGACTGACATTCGGAGACAGCCTCTTTACAACCTATTCTTTTCTCACAAGATTTTCTTCAAACAATTTCAAAATCCGTTTGTACTCATCCGTCCAACTGCTGGGCTCTACAAAGCCGTGATCTTCTACCGGGTAAACAGCAAGCTCCCAGTTATCTTTTCCGAGTTCAATCAATCGTTGCGATAACCGTACGACATCCTGAAAGTGAACATTCACATCCACCATTCCATGGCAAATCAACAACGCGCCCTTCAGGCCTTCGGCATGGTAGATGGGTGAGCTTTTCGCGTACGCAATGCTATCCATAACCGGAGTGTTCAGAATGTTAGCCGTATAGCCGTGGTTATAATGAGCCCAATCGGTAACGGGCCGCAGGGCAGCGCCCGCAGCAAAAACATCAGGCGTTGTAAATAATCCCATCAACGTTATAAAACCACCGTATGATCCGCCATACACGCCAATGCGTTTCGGATCGATGCCATGTTCTTTTACAAGCCAGGCAGCGCCATCCACATTATCCGTTAAATCTTTACCGCCCATGAATTGATAGATGCCGGTTCTCCAATCACGGCCATAGCCTGCGCTTGCGCGATAATCCAGGTCCAGCACAGTGTACCCTTTATCGGCTAATAAATTATGAAACATGTACTCGCGGAAATAACTGCTCCACCACTTATGCGCGTTCTGAAGATAGCCTGCGCCATGAACAAAAATCACGGCAGCCCCATTTGGTTTTGCAGGTTTGTAAATGCGGGTGTAAACATCTGCGCCATCGCGTGCTTTAAAGGAAGTAACTACAGGGTCGCGCCAGGCATACGATTTAAATTCAGCCGTTAATGAATTTGTAATCTGCTGAGGTTTTGCCCCGGCCTTGTTTTCCATTAAAAACAACTCCCACGGTTTGTTTGTATACGAATACCGGAAGGCAATCATTTTTTCATCCGGAGAAAGCTCCGCCTCATGCGCTCCGGTCATGGTTGTGATGCGCTCAGCTTTTCCGCCATCAACCGAAATCCTGTAAAGATGCTTTTCGCCCGGATGAACTTCATTGGTAATGATGTAGAAATGTTTTTTGCTGCGGCTGAGCTCAGCTCGCTGAACTTCATACTTTCCCGAAGTCAGCGCTTTTTTAGTTTTGGATACAACATCGTATGTATAAAGATGTGCGTAGCCTGTTTCTTCCGACACAAACCAAAGTCTGGTATCCGATATCCATCCCAGGTTAAATACTCCCGGTCCGCCTACCCAGGCATCATCGTGCTGGCGGTCAATAACGGTTAACGTTTGTGCAGCAACATCTAATAAAGTAATCCAGCGATCTTTGTTATCCGCTGCGCGAAGCTGAAGCGCTGCATACTTTCCATCGTGCGACCAAACCGGGACGGAAAAAGAAACTGAACGAAGCTGAGGCTTCTTATCCTTGCTTTCTTTTTTATCTTTTTGGGGATACGCTTTTGTGAACGCAGGAGCATCAGCAATACCCGGAATGCTATCGGTCTTTACTTGTAATACTGTATCTCGCTTAATGTCGTACACAAACAACTCTGAAGTTCCGGACGGGGCGCCAACTTTCGTGCGTGCCTGAATGTCTTCGGTAAATCCCGAAGCGGTTACATAATTCGGAACGATTGTGCTTTTAGTAGTTGCGCTTTTTGAAAGCCGGAAGACAACAAAATTTCCATCGGGTGTAAGGCGTGGCTGCTCAACGGATTTATCATCGATGTAAATTTCTTTTGGCCGTTTAGGCTGCTCTTCTTTCTGAAGCTTACGGGTTGTGTTTTGACGATCGTTGCGCTCTTTAATAACCTGCATATAGGCAAGCTGATCCTGCTTCAGCCATTTTTCCTGATCGCTTAAAGAAGGGGAGGCGCTTTTTTTGCCTTTGCGAAAATCGGTAACCTGGGTAACATTTCCCGTACTGATCTCCCACGCATAAAGATTTTGGTCAAACGTGTAAATTATTTTTTTCTCATCGCCTGAAAATGCAGCTCCGCTTTCACGGCCAACGGTGCTGGTAAGCTGCGTAATTTTCCCGGAAGGAATATCGAGCAGGAAAAGATCTCCGTTTTTTTCATACAGCTTCTTCGTAAAAGATTTGTTGTATGTTCCGGATGAAGCGGGCAGCGCAAGTCTTTCCTTTTTTGCGACTTTTTGCGGAATATGGTTTTGAACCGTAATCTTATATAAAGAGTCGGCAGCCGCGTTGTCTGGATTCCAGTTGAAGTAAATAGTTTTGCTGTCTTCCGACCAGTTTATGCCGCTGGGTGCCGTGCCGATCCATTTCGGATCGCGCATGATTTTTTCAACGGTTAATTCCCCTAACGACTGAGCCTGAACGCCTCCGATAATCAGAATAAACGCAAGGCAAAGAAAGACATGACGCATGTGCATAAAAATTTTGAATCAAGATAATGAAGAATTGTTCATCACATATTACCTTTTACACGAACTAGCGCTATGGTAAGAATACTTGAACCGAAAGACAATTCAGCGATCCGCAGCATCATACGAACGGTTATGCCCGAGTTTGGCGCCAGCGGCCAGGGCTTTGCCATTCATGATGCCGAAGTGGAAGATATGTACGCTGCATATTCACGGGAAAGGCATGTATACTTTGTGTATGAAGAGAACGGGAAAATACTGGGCGGAGGAGGAGTAGGGCCGCTAAAAGGCGCTGATACAACCACGTGTGAATTGAAAAAGATGTACTTTCTTTCGGAAGGCAGGGGCAAGGGAATGGGACAACAGGTTTTATCGGCTTGTCTCCAGGCGGCAAAAGAATTAGGGTATCAAAAATGTTACCTGGAAACTTTTAATACGATGCGCCAGGCGATGAAGCTGTACGAACGAAACGGGTTTGAAAAAATCAACGGACCGTGCGGCAATACAGGACATTTTGCCTGCGATGTTTTTTATCAAAAGAAATTGTCATAACCTAAACCGGCAGACTTGCTGAATCAGATTAATTTTTACAGTTTTAAAAGCTGGTATCAGCCTTACTAACTCTATTTTATTATGGCCGGAGGATTTGTTTCAACTAATACACCGCTTACTTCATCCGGTGATAACAAGAATTATACGTTCGCTCTGTCGGTGCTGACCTCGCTGTTTTTTATGTGGGGGTTTATCACCTGTATGAATGACATCTTAATTCCTCACCTGAAAGCTGTATTCACGCTGAACTACACGCAGGCGATGCTCATCCAGTTCTGCTTCTTCACCGCATACTTCGTGATGTCGTTACCCAGCGGGTACATCGTTGAAAAGATTGGCTATAAAAAAGGAATCGTGCTGGGTCTTATTGTCGCGGGTATTGGGTGCTTACTGTTTTATCCCGCTGCTGGTTTGCGCTCGTACGGATTATTTCTAACGGCATTTTTTGTTTTGGCATCGGGCATCACCTTGCTGCAGGTAGCCGCAAACCCATACGTAACGATTTTGGGCAAACCCGAGACAGCTTCCAGCAGGCTGAATTTAACCCAGGCTTTTAATTCACTCGGCACTACGATTGCCCCGATTTTTGGATCGATGCTCATTTTATCGGTTGCTGTAAAATCAGCCGAGGCATTAAGCAGCATGTCGGCCGAAGAGCTTGCAGCATACCAGCTTACGGAAGCAGCGGCAGTTCAAAATCCGTATGTAATTCTTGCGTTAGTTTTGTTTGTCATTGCAGGAGTGTTTGCAGTTATCAAATTACCAGTGGTTGAGGCAGCGGAGTCACAAGAAACAACATCTGCATTGGATACTGTTTCGGTAACGAATAACAGAACTTCTGCATGGCAGTATCCTCACCTTGTACTCGGTGCAATCGGCATTTTCGTTTATGTAGGGGCCGAGGTTTCGATCGGGAGCTTTCTGGTAAATTTTCTGGGCGAGAAAAACATCGCTGGTCTGGCGGAAGCGGATGCCGGCAAGTATGTTTCGTTTTACTGGGGCGGTGCCATGGTAGGAAGATTTATCGGGGCGGCTGTAATGCAAAAATTAAAACCCGGTAAGGTACTTGCAGCTGCATCGCTTATCGCGGCCTTGCTGGTGGTCATTACCATGTTGTCTTCCGGTTCTGTGGCGATGTGGCTGATCCTGTCCGTAGGGTTATTTAATTCCATCATGTTCCCGTGCATTTTCTCGCTGGGTGTTGCCGGGCTTGGAAAACATACCGGCCAGGGTTCAGGAATATTGTGCATGGCGATTGTTGGCGGAGCGCTGATCCCCCTGTTACAGGGATTTTTGGCGGACAGCATCGGGATACAACACGCCTTCTTTATTCCTGTTTTGTGTTACCTCTTCATTGTGCATTACGGGTATAAGGGGCATAAGATTGTTTAGAGATTGAGAAGAGAGAGGTAAGGAAGCTACTGATTATGGTTTAAGATAAATCAAAAGGTAATCTGTATGCGGGAATCTTAAAGCAAAGCGTTGGCAGTATTTGGTAAATCAAGACATGAAGACAACAATTAAAATATTCGGTTTGCTCCTACTGATAATTTTAACTCAAGAAATTTTAAACAGGGCTCTAGATGGGTATTTTATTGTTGGCATCACACCGACATTAATTTTTGGGACAATATGGAATCTTAATAATGGATCAATAATTTATTCGGGGCTTACTGACAAACGAGATTTTAACTTCAATAAATTTAAAAATCTAAGCATTTGGACAGTGGTTTGGCTGATCGTTTACATGGCGCTGCTAAATATCTTTCTCTGGCCGCCAGGGACAGACAATTATCCAATGGGAAAAATGATCTTCATGCCAGCAAGTGCTTTAGCCGCAATATTTCCTGCGTATACACTTTATTACAATATAGACTTTGTGACAAGGGGAATTATCAAACACCTTAATGACAAGAAACTAAAACCGGGAGTAATTTTATCCCTCTTATTTTTTCCAGTCGGACTATTTT
>CAZIGG010000139.1:0-7453 GCA_964538575.1 uncultured Roseivirgaceae bacterium | reverse complement strand
AAAAATCTGTTCTAAAAACGTTTTCAGGGTTTGGAACAAGGTTATTGAAGCTGCTGGAAAACAGTAATTACAGCAATGATATTTTCATGAAGGGGCCGCTTTTCCATGACTTCTTTTTTTTTACCTTCACAAATTGAATCACTGCAAAAGTTTATTATTCTGCCTGATTCAGGCCTAACCCTGTTGACATGAGAAGAAGCTTACTTGTATTTACAACATTGTGCTGTTGCTACGCCCTACAGGCTCAAAAACCGATGAGCATCAAGGTTAAAGATCCCGTAATATGCTATGCCACCGCACAAGATCATCTGCATTATGTGGCCCCGCCCCGCGAATATATAGACCGGCTCAAAAACACAGCCGCACGAACAACTTCAACAACTATTGAAGTAAGCTACGTTGGTTTTGAAAATGTGCCGCAGGCACAACAGGCTTTTCAACAAGCAGTTGATATATGGGCTGCCTTACTGAACACGCCCATGCCCATCCGTATAGAAGCCCGCTGGACAACGCTAGGTGCGAATGTTCTGGGATCGGCCAATTATACGTATGCGTATGCCAACTTTGAAGGCGCACAAAAGCTAAACGTTTTTTACCCTGTGGCTATAGCCGAAAAAATTACCGGCCGCGAAATGAACGGTGGCGATATAGATATTTTTGCAAACTTTAACAGTTCATTCACCTGGCATTTCGATCCAACTACTACTCCGCCCGCTGGAACATACGATCTTACCACTGTAGTGCTGCACGAAATCGGGCATGGTCTGGGATTTTCCGGAACACTGAGGGTTTCGGGTACACAGGGATTGTTTGGGCTTTCCACCACAACAGCGCCCATCATTTATGATATCCCCATTGAAAATATCGCTGGCTCAAACCTGATAGAAACCTTTGACTCCCCTTCGGCCAACATGGCCGCTATGCTCACCAGCGGCAACTTGTTTTTCGATGCCCCCAGCGGCCGCACAAAACTATACGCACCTACCACATACTCGTCAGGCTCAAGCATAAGCCACGTTGACGAGACAACGTACAACGGAACGAAAGATGCGCTAATGACTCCGCAAATTGCCGCACGCGAACAGCTTAACCATCCCGGCATTGCTTTACAAATGCTGGGCGACATAGGCTGGGAAACCATCAAAATCAAACACAACAAACTGCCTGGAACCGAAAACATAGCCGGCCCGTACACCGTCACCGCTAAAATAGAGGCCGACAGCGGTTACAATGCCTCAACCGTTACCCTGCATTACACTACCGATGGATCAACCTTTATTCCGGTTCCCATGGCGCCCTCAGGCCCAGCCGACACCTTTACCGGAAACATTCCTGGCAGCGGGGTTGCCCGCGACTATGGGTATTATATTTCCGTTGAAAATGAAGACGGTGTTGAATACGTTAACCCCGGCAAATTTGTGCGGGCTAAAAACACCCAGCTTCAGCACTTTTTCATTTTTAAAACCGGACCCGATACAAGCGCCCCAATAATTACGCACACAAAAAAGCCGTTTTTACTCGACACAGAAACCGAGCTCGTGATCACAGCCGAAATATCGGATAACACCGGTTCGCTTGATGCCGTGCTGCAATACACGATCAACGATGTCCCGCAGGCCGACAAAATACTTACCCTCACAGTGCCCGAAACTGATTCGGTTTACACCGTAACATTGGATATCACTGCGTTAGCCAATGGCGATGTAATCAAATATAGAATAGCAGCGACCGATCATGCTGCGAATCCTAACACGGCATATTCACCTTCGTCTTCAACGTACCATATACTTAATGTAGTTGGATTAGAGCCCACGCAGGATTCGTATGCCAATGACTTTGAATTACCCGACCGTGACCTGGATTTTTTTGGAACAGGTTTCACCGTAGAACAGCCCACGGGATTCAATAACCGGGCTATTCATTCCGGGCATCCCTATCCGGAGGGGAACGGATTGCCAAATAACGAACTGAATTTGATCTATCAGTTACGGTATCCCATTCGTGTACAGGCATCAGACGCCACCTTAAAATTCGATGAAATCGTATTGATTGAACCGGGCGAGACCGGTTCGGTTTTCGGGGGTAACGGTTTTTATGACTACGTAGTTGTAGAAGGTTCGCTTGATGGCGGTCAGACCTGGAGGCCCATTGCACCGGGATATGACTGCCGCAATCAAAGCGCCTGGTTAGCACGCTGGAATGCGGGGGCGGATGCCAATGGAAACTCATCGGCTGCCGGAATTCCTTCCCTGTACATAACCCGAACGATTAACATGCTGCAAACCTTTGCTGAAGGTGATGAAGTTGTTATCCGGTTTAGATTATACTCCGATCAACTCGCCACCGGATGGGGGTGGTCTATCGATAATCTGAAAATTCAAATAGATGATACACCACCCCTTATCCTGCACGATCATATTGATTATTTGTTAGCTGGCGAGGATGTATTAATTGCGAACTCAAAAGTTTCAGATGCAGGAGGGATTGAGGAATATTCGTTTCAGTTCTTTATTAATGGGGAGGAACCGGATACGATTGAATTTGATGTTGAACCGCTGGCTTCACAGTATAATTTCAGCCTGACAGGTTTAGCCGCGTTATCAGCAGGCGATGTTGTTTACTACCGGTTTGAAGCCAAGGATAAGAATGGTAACATCAGCACTTTCCCGCCTGCCGGATTTATGCAAGTTCCCATTGTAAATTTTGTTCCTTCGGTAGCCCAGTATTCAAACAATTTCAATACGGCTTCAACCGACTTTGTCGGAAATTTTTTCAGCATTAGTCAGCCTGCTGAATTTGCAGACGGAGCAATTCATTCAACACACTTCTATCCTACGGGGATGGGGCTGGACAAAACGTCAAACTTCACGTTCACCCTGAAGAAGCCTATTCTCGTCTCCGCAAATAATCCATACATTCGTTTCGATGAGATTGCATTAGTAGAAGGTCATGCTAATGGAGTGGTTTTTGGCACTGAAGCTTTTAAAGATTATGTAATTGTGGAGGGCTCTAAAAACAACGGACAGACCTGGATTCCGTTTGTTGATGGGTACGACATTGTGGGCACATCCGCTTGGACTGCAGCTTTTAATAGCAATGCTAACGGAACTCCCGGTCTGTTCAGAACCCGAACCATCAACATGAAGGAATCTGGTGATTTCATAACGGGCGATAATGTACTGGTGAGATTCAGGTTATTCAGCAACGAAACAATTACCGGATGGGGTTGGGCAATTGACAACCTATATATACAGGATCCCATTACCGGAATTGAAACTCAACCGGAATCAGCCGTAAATGTTTACCCAAATCCTGCGCATGAAAAAATTGCCATTGAGGCCGACATGCAAACTTCTGGTGAATTCTCCATCCAGCTTTTTACCCCGCAGGGACAGAAACTCTACCATGCTGCCGAACCAGCAGTCAACAGTAAAATAACGCATACGATTGACATAGGTCACCTGCCTTCCGGGATGTACCTTGTTAAGATCTCCAGCAATGGTAAATCTGTTGTGAAGAAGGTTCTCAAAACCAATTAACAAACCGCCAGCTACCATAAAACCGTCTGAAGTTCGCTCAGACGGTTTTTTTATACCCGCTCAAATTATAATCTGCTTTAGCCGCAAATGATCAAATTCTGTGATTATTTTTGCAGGATTTTTAGATCAGAATCTTATTGAAATTCAGGATTAGAACCACTCATTTCGCTGATTTCATGGAGTTTGCACCCAAAACGGCTCCTTCTAACCTGATTTTTTCCTTCTTTTCACCTTTCACCCTTTTATTAAAATGCCCAGAGACAGAAGCATACGCTCGATCCTAATTATTGGCAGCGGCCCGATCGTAATCGGCCAGGCATGTGAATTTGATTATGCGGGTTCGCAGGCCGCCCGTTCCCTGCGGGAAGAGGGGATTGAGGTTGTGCTGATCAATTCCAACCCGGCTACGATCATGACCGACAAGGTGACGGCTGATCACGTGTACCTGAAGCCCCTGACTAAAAAATCGATCCGTGAAATTCTGGAGAAGCACAACATTGACGCGGTGCTGCCCACCATGGGCGGACAAACCGCGCTGAACCTGTGCATCGATTGTGAGAAGGCCGGTATCTGGGAGCATTATGGAGTAAAAATCATTGGCGTTGATATTAAAGCCATCGAGACAACCGAAGACCGGGAAAAATTCCGGTTAAAAATGATCGAGCTGGGCGTGGGTGTTTGCAAAGGCGGAACTGCAACCTCATTCTTGTTAGGAAAAGAGATCGCCCAGGAGATCGGGTTCCCATTGGTAATCCGCCCTTCATATACATTGGGCGGAACAGGGGGCGGTTTTGTTGAAAAGCCCGAAGACTTTGACGAAGCGTTGAACAGAGGCTTGCACGCCTCCCCAATCCATGAAGTGCTTGTAGAACAAAGCATCATGGGCTGGAAAGAATATGAGCTTGAACTGCTGCGCGATGGCGTTGGCAATGTGATTATCATTTGCTCGATTGAGAACTTCGATCCGATGGGTATCCACACCGGAGATTCCATCACGGTTGCTCCCGCCATGACGTTACCGGATACAGTCTATCAAAAGATGCGCGACCTCGCCATCAAAATGATGAACGGAATCGGCAAGTTTGCCGGTGGCTGCAACGTTCAGTTCTCGGTAAACCCTGAAACCGATGACATCATCGGTATTGAAATTAATCCCCGCGTATCGCGTTCATCCGCGCTTGCTTCAAAAGCAACCGGTTACCCCATTGCAAAAATAGCTGCGAAGCTCGCTATCGGGTACAACCTCGATGAATTAAAGAATGCGATTACCGGAACAACAACAGCTTATTTTGAGCCTGCGCTCGACTACGTAATTGTAAAAATCCCGCGCTGGAATTTTGATAAGTTTCATGGCGCTGACCGCAAGCTTGGTTTGCAGATGAAATCGGTTGGTGAGGTAATGGGCATTGGCCGGAATTTCCAGGAAGCATTGCAAAAAGCCTGTCAGTCGTTAGAGATCAGAAGAAACGGATTAGGCGCTGACGGAAAAGAATTAACCAAACAGGCTGACCTATTATACAGCCTCGAGCATCCAAGCTGGAACAGGCTGTTCCATATCTACGATGCCATGAAGCTCGGCATTTCGATGAAGACGATTCAAAAGCTTACCAAGATTGATAAATGGTTCCTCGAACAAATCTGGGAACTGATTGAGCTTGAGCAGGAGATCGGAAAATACGATCTGGAAACAATTCCGGTTGAACTGATGCGCAAAGCCAAAGAGAAAGGATATGCCGATCGTCAGATCGCGCATCTCTTTGATTGTCTCGAAAGCGAAGTTCATTTAAAGCGCAGAGAAATGGGTATTCTCCGTACCTATAAATTAGTGGATACATGCGCTGCGGAATTCGATGCTAAAACTCCTTACTATTATTCAACCTTCGATTCCGAGAACGAATCCGTTGTATCGGATAAAAAGAAAGTAATTGTGCTGGGCTCGGGGCCTAACCGCATTGGCCAGGGAATTGAATTTGATTACTCCTGCGTGCACGGAATCCTGGCAGCTAAAGAATGCGGTTACGAAGCGATTATGATCAACTGCAACCCGGAAACCGTTTCAACTGATTTTGATATTGCCGATAAGCTTTACTTTGAGCCGGTGTTCTGGGAACACCTCTGGGATATTATCCAGCTTGAAAAGCCCGTGGGCGTGATCGTTCAGTTGGGCGGCCAGACTGCATTAAAGCTTGCTGAAAAGCTTCAGAAATATGGCGTTAAGATCATGGGTACTTCATTTGAAGCGCTTGACCTGGCGGAAGATCGCGGAAGTTTCTCTTCGTTGCTGAAAGAAATGAACATTCCATACCCTGAGTTTGGCGTGGCTACGGATGCCGATGAAGCCCTGGAGGTTTCAAAAACGATTGGTTTTCCGCTGCTCGTTCGTCCCTCGTACGTACTGGGCGGGCAAAGCATGAAGATCGTGATCAACGAAAAAGAGCTTGAAGATCACATCCTTGATATCTGGAAGCACCTCCCGGAAAATAAGGTTTTGCTTGACCACTTCCTCGATGGAGCAATCGAAGCCGAAGCAGATGCAATCTGCGATGGCGAAGATGTGTACATCATTGGCATCATGCAGCACATTGAGCCGGCTGGTATTCACTCGGGAGATTCTTATGCCGTGTTGCCTCCTTATAACTTAGGCGATCTGGTGATCAAGCAAATTGAAAACTACACCAAGCGAATCGCGGTAGCCTTAAAAACGGTTGGATTAATCAACATTCAGTTCGCTATTAAAAACGACAAGGTTTATATCATTGAAGCAAATCCGCGTGCTTCGAGAACGGTGCCGTTCATCTGTAAAGCCTACGATGAGCCGTATGTGAATTATGCTACCAAGGTAATGCTGGGCGAAAAGAAAGTGAAGGATTTCAATTTCAACCCTACCCGGAAAGGTTACGCGATTAAGGAACCGGTATTCTCGTTCAGTAAATTCCCTGAAGTTAATAAAGAATTGGGACCTGAAATGAAGTCGACCGGGGAGGCAATCTATTTTATTGACGACCTCATGGACGACTATTTCATGAAGATTTACAGTGAACGAAATTTATACCTGAGCAGGTAACATGCCTAACCTCTATATCATCGGTGGGTGCAATGGTGCGGGGAAAACTACTGCATCATTCACCGTACTTCCCGAAGTGCTTAACTGCAGGGAGTTTGTGAATGCCGATGAGATTGCAAAGGGTTTATCACCCCTTCAGCCTGATGCCGTAAGTTTTGAGGCCGGTAGAATTATGCTGACCCGCATAAAAGAACTGATCAAGCAACAAATTGATTTTGCTTTTGAAACAACCCTATCCACTAAGACTTATGCTTTGCTTGTTAAACAAGCCCAGCGAGCAGGTTATTCCGTGATCTTAATCTTTCTCTGGTTAGAATCTATCGAACTGGCCAAAGAACGCGTTTTGAACAGAGTTAAGTCAGGCGGACATAATATCCCGACAGAAGTAATCGAAAGAAGATACAAAAGAGGACTGCAAAACTTCCTCTCTATCTTCAAAACCGCTGTTGATGCTTGGTTTTTCTATGATAATTCGCATGAAATTCCTGTCAAAATAGCGGAAGGGAACAAGTTTTTGGGTTTATCCGTTTACAAAACAGATATTTGGGCAAAAATAAATCGAACACAATGAGCACAGTTGAATTTAACAGGCTGAGCCAAAAAATAGAAGCCGGTATTCAACTGGCTTCGAAAAAGCTCCTCGAAAAGACCAAAAAGGAAGGTGGGGAATTAATTTTTTCCAAGCACGGAAAGGTTGTGCGCATTAAAGCTCGCGATATAAAAAAATAAATTAACCTATCATCCATGCTTCGCTGGCTCATCATAATTTCGCTTTTCGCCTACGTGCTGCACAAGTTCGGCTTTTTCAGAGCTTTATCGGGCGGGTACAATGAAAAGGAACCAATTCGCA
>CAZIGG010000138.1:0-7455 GCA_964538575.1 uncultured Roseivirgaceae bacterium | reverse complement strand
CCGATAAAAACACAGACGAAATTTTAGGCGTACACATCATTGGCGCCCGTGCTGCGGACATGATTGCAGCCGGGGTTACCGCGATGGAGTTCCGTGCCTCTGCGGAAGATATTGCGCGTACCTCACACGCCCACCCGACTTACATGGAAGGGGTGAAGGAGGCGTGTTTGGCGGCAACGGCTAACAGGCCGATACATATGTAATTTGGATTTATTTATTGCCGTTAATGTAGAGACGCAAAATTTTGCGTCTCTACGTGTTTAATGTGAGGTGTTTTTTGTCAATCCAATTTATTTAACGGAAGATTATACACCAGCCTTAGCGAAGCGATCGGTCCGTTGTTAAAGTTGACATTCTTTTGAATGCGATCATCACCAAAGGCAAAAATGCTTAGTCGGAAATCCATTTTAGCATTCTCATCGTATTGCGCGTATACCCGGCCTAACGAATAACCAATTCGGGTTTCGATGTGCAGATTTCCTTGCAGCCTAAACCGTAAGAAAATGGTTTCATCTATGCTGTTGCGCTCTATATAATCAGATTCAAAATCAGGATCATTAATGTAGTAGGTGGTAATAAAACCAAAATGGCTGTACCCACCGGAAAGCCGGTCGTTAAATGTATAGCTGGCTTTTAAACTGATGGGGAACATTCCGTTTATGTTCCATTTTTTACTTAACTGCCAATCCGTATAAATGAGGGGAACCAGTAAAGGTCCAAATAACTCACCATTGTAAAGTGCGCCAAAGCGCATAAGCAACCGTGAACTGAAACGATGTTCGTATAAACCAATGGCACCGAACTGCCAGTTTTTTTTATTGCTTCCCTGAAAGTCTGTAGTATAGCGCGGGACGAACAGAAGCTGAAAACCATTTTGATCGTTTATTTTGTGCGCAATGCCTGTTTGTAAAATAAAGGCTTGCAGTTTTAAGGATGTGATCATACCGGGCGGCTCCGGATCAATATCATGGTTGACTGCATACAAGGTGTGTGTGAAATCGTTGTACCAGGTAGTTTTGCTGTTCAGTACAACGGGTACTTTTAGATTTATGAGAGAGCCCGTTTCTGTAGCTTTTTCGTTCCATGAACTTTCATAGCTGGCCGGAAACCCATAAAATCCGGAAAGGGTAAACAAATCAATGGACGATTGGGCGCAAAGCACGAACGGAAAAAACCCGGCAAACAGAAAAAGGATGAATTTCATGGGTGTATCTTTTTAACCGTATGCTGTATCGATTACAATAAATTTTTAATGGTAAGCGCCCGTATCGCCAACGCCACAACAACCGGAATTAAAAACACATTCAATTGCTGAGGAAGAAATGCCCAAAGAAGCAGTGTGGCTATGAGAACAATTCCTGTAACCGTAAAATACTTTTTAACAAAGCCGGAGTACTTCACCCTGAAGAGCATGGGTGCCGTTACTGCATGCAGCGGGAAAGCCCAAAGCAGGTTGAAGTTATTAGCGGCTGCTTTGTGATCGGTGGCTACCCAGAGGATGAACAGCAGGAGACCCAGCCAGCCTGAAAGTGAAAACACCATTACATCAAACCATTTCGTGAGCCGCCTGCGTTTCCGGTCCCGGTATGTGATGCCGAGTGTGATCACCAAAAATAATCCGAATACGATCCACGGATGAAAAATACTGAAGGATGTTTCTTCAGGCCGTGATTCGTAAACCGGAATGGACTTTTTTACGATGGGTTTTCCATTGAGCGTTGTATGATTAAAACCTGATTCAATATAATCCGGAATAAACATGTACTGATAGGGAGTTAATTTTTTATCCATGGGTTGTCCCAGGCAGATTTCAATGCCGAGCTCGCCCCAGGGCTGTTTTGAGAGATAGCTATGGGTAAGGTCGCGAACTGTATAATCAGGTGTAGCATACGATCCATCGAACCGGATACGGTCGCCAAAAACCTCAACAAACACATCGCGAACTTTTGTAGCGCAGTTGTTATAAAAGTAATCATAGAGGTAGTTGACATTTTCAGGCTGAGCATTCCAAAAGAGATAGTCAAAAACTTTTTGTTTTTGTTCCTGCGTCAGATCAAGTACCTGTTCATGAACAAAGCGGTTATGTGAAATGTAGTGGTCACGAAAAAGATCATACGGATATATGCCCAGCTTGTACAATAAATGACCGCGCGTAAAATTGAGGTAGAAATTGGGCTGATCGAAATCAAAAACCCCGTAGTTAAACGCTAAATCCCTTCCCGAAACCGGATCATAAACCCGGATGGCGCTATGCCCAAAGGCTGAATAAAGCTCACCCTGGTACGGCCCAAGTGTAAGCACTGAAATTTGGGCGCTATCAGAAAGCGGACGTTGTGCAAATACGGATGAGGTAAGAAGAACTAAACTCAGTAAAAGGACTTTTTTCATAGGGCAAATAAATCTGGCTAAAGATAAAACAATCACCCAGCAAACGGTAATTTTGAGTATGGATGCGCTGCGCGGAAATTTCAGGGATTCGTTAAATCTTGCGGGGAAAACAACACCTGCACGTGCGTTCAATGCAGCTAAAGTTCTTTCGAGCTATCACTATTCAAGACTTTTAAAGAAGCCTTCACATTGGGCTTTACCTACCAGTATTTCCATTGAGCCCACTACTTCGTGTAACCTGAGATGTCCGGAATGTCCATCCGGCTTACGGTCGTTTACACGACCAACAGGCATGCTGCAGGCCGATTTGTTTAAGAAAGTGATTGATGAACTTTCGGATACACTATCCTATCTGACGTTTTATTTCCAGGGCGAACCATATCTGCATCCAAAATTTCTGGAACTGGTTCAGTACGCTTCTGAGAAAAATATTTACACAGCCACGTCAACCAACGCACATTATTTAAACGATGAAATGGCTAAGCGAACGATTCAATCCGGGTTGGACCGGTTGATCATTTCGATTGACGGAACAACACAGGAAACGTATCAATCGTATCGCGTAGGGGGAAAGCTTGATAAAGTAATCGAGGGAGCCCGCAACATTGTTCGCTGGAAGAAGGAATTAAAATCACTTACTCCCTTTGTGGTATTTCAGTTTTTGGTAGTTAAGCCAAATGAACATCAGATAACAGAAGTGCATAAGCTTGCCAAAGAAATCGGGGTTGATCACGTGGCGTTAAAGACAGCGCAGATTTATGATTATGAGAATGGTTCGGATTTAATCCCGACAATCGATAAATACTCACGTTACCGGAAGAATGCTGACGATACCTATTCCATCAAAAACGAATTAGCAAGCCATTGCTGGAAAATGTGGCAGAGCTGCGTCATTACCTGGGACGGCAAAGTTGTTCCCTGCTGTTTTGATAAGGATGCGCATTACGTGATGGGCGATCTGCAAACACACTCGTTTAAGGAAATCTGGCAAAGCGCAAAATACAATGATTTCAGGGCCTCGCTGCTTCGCTCCCGCGATGAGATTGAGATGTGCAAAAATTGTACGGAGGGAACGAAAGTCTGGGCGTAAATTATTTCTTTTCAAAAGTCCATTCAGCCAATAGAACCGTTCTGGGATCTATAACGATTCGTTCGGGATCACCTTCATACGGGACTTTGAATTGACCGGCTGTTGAAGTCAGCTCAACATTGCGGATATCCGGAACTAACTGACCTTTTTTATAAATGCCAATCTCAACCGGAACGCTGAATGTTGTTCCATCGGTTTGAGTTTGTTTTAGATCAAACTCAATTGTCCTTGAACTGGCGTTGTAGGTCCAGACACCGTTCAGCGTAAGCTTGCCACCCTGGTTGAGCCATTGTTTAAAAAAGGCTGCCAGATCAAGTCCGGAAACTTTTTCCATTTCAACCCGGAAATCTTTCGTACTGGCGGTTGAGTTCATATACTTCCGATAGTAATTTTGGATTCCTTTTTCAAAGGCTTCATCACCGAGCATAGTTCGCAGCATGTGCAGTACCCAGGCACCCTTCTGATACGTGTGGCTTGATGTTACCTTACTCATATCCGAAAGATTGTTGTGGACAATGGTATGATTCGGGTTGTCTTTATAATAATTGAATGTAATTCTTCGGGCGTCCTGCATTTCTTTTACAAATTCATCGCGGCCGTAAGCATGTTCGATAAAAAGTGCAGTAAAATAGGTTGCAAAGCCTTCGCTAAGCCATACATCATCCCAATCCGATTCGGTAACAGCACAGCCAAACCACTGGTGCGCGATCTCGTGCACGACAACTTTCTTCCAGCGGAAATTCCCATCGCCCACAACAGATTTTTCATTGTATAAAATTGCTGATGCTGATTCCATTCCTCCCGCCACGCTGCTGGCCTGAATGTTGGCTAATTTTTCATACGCAAACGGACCAACATAACGGGTATAAAATTCAAGCACTTCTTTGGTTGGCCTGGCAAAATCAGCAAACCCGGCATCGCGATCCTGATGAAAGACCCAGGTTTGAATGGATTTTCCGTCAAAGGTATCAACATACTGTACGGCAAACTCTGCAACACCTAACACATAAAGCCATGGTGAAATGGGGACAGATTGTTTCCAATGCGTTCTTTTTTGTGTCGCGTTGAGATTTGTTTCTTCCAGCAGCAAGCCATTGCAGACAACCTGGTAGCGAACAGGGGCGGTAACAATAAACTCGCAGGTTGCTTTCTCCGCTACGTGATCTACCACAGGGAGCCAGTTTCGGGTAAGATCAGGCCAATTGTCGCTGAAAAATGTTCGTTCGTTATGCCTGTTTGGTTTGATGTGCAGGCCAGTAGCCGGAATTCCTGAATACGTTACCGTGAATTGAACCTGTTCTCCAGCCTGCGAAGGATTTAATAACGTTACAAGCAATTCATTTCTAAGATGTGTGTAGGAAAGCCTTTTACCATTCTGCATGACAGAAGCCACAGTCATGCCTTTCCCTTTATCCGCATTGGTCAAATCCAACCGGATCTGACGTATATCTTTTTTCCTCAATAGAATGTCAATCGTTGCGGTGCATTTTATCTCGTCCGTTTCGTCTGACAAGGTTATGTCAAATTTATAGTGCTGAACATCAACGTCAGGATTTTTGGGATAGTTATCGGCAGCCTGTGCAACACCCGAAACAAACAGAAGCAGAAGAATGAATACCCGCATTATTCAAGAATTACCTTTTTGAAATAGAAAACTTTTGGATCGATAACCGGAGTAGTCGAACTCTCAACGGTTATTCCTTTTGTGTCAAGGTCAATGCGATTCAGTCCCCTGTCGGTTTGAATGTCGATCGGCACGGCCATGCCGGAATTTAGAATCTTAACTGAATATTTGTTTGCACCGGTTTGCTTAACGAAAACAGTCAGCTTGTCGGTCGTACGCAGGAATAAGTCAAACAACGGCTTTAAATCTTTTCCGGAAGTTGCACTGAAATGCTTTTCAACATCATTTGTATCAACCAGTTTATCATACGTATAATCCGGACTGGTCACGAATTTTTTTAAGGCCGGGAAAAATATTTCATCTCCGATAACATAGCGGATCGTATGCATGAAGAAGGCACCCTTGCCGTAAATATCGCGCTGATAAACAGAATCCGTATCAACATCTTTTCCCGGCACAACCGGCTGCTTGTTTTCAATGTTGCGCGCGGTTTGCTGCATTAATTTCTGATAACCTTCCTCGCCTTCATATTCACGGATGTACATCGCATCTCCGTAGGTGTCAATCCCCTCCTGAATCCACATGTCAGCCCAGTCAATAACCGTAACTTTATTGCCCCACCATTCGTGACCGAATTCGTGATGGACCTGGTCATCAAAATCTTTTCCGCCAACCGTTCTGTATTTAAAATTGGCTCCGTATGTATTGGAAGTCTGGTGTTCCATACCGGGATGGGAAGCTTCGGTGATCGCCATCTTTTCTTTTATCCAGGGGTATTCACCAAAATATTTTTCCTGCACACGGCATGAACGTTCAAAAATGTCCAGAAAACGTTCGGCCTGATCGGCATGTTCTTCCAACACATAGAAATACATGGGAACCTTATTGCCGTTAATCGTAGTGTACGTCCGCATTACCGGCTTGAACTTGCCAATGTTGAACAGGATGCTGTAGTTATTAATGGTGTATTGGGTCCTCCAATGAAAAGTTGTTTTGTCACCTTTTGTTTTCTGATCGATCAACAAGCCTGGACCTGTTACGTATAGCCCTTTCGGAACGGTAACGATAACATCCGCACCTTCATTAGGTTCATCGCTGGGATGATCTTTACAGGGGAAATATATTTTTGCGCCATCAGTCTGACAGGTGATATCAATCCACGGATTGCCTTTGGAGTCGGTTGTCCATGTAAAGCCACCGTTCCAGGGCGGCTTTACCGCTTCATGCGGTTTGCCATCGTATTGTACCTTAACTTTTATTTTGCCAGGTGCTAACGATGAGGCTGGTAAAATAGTAATGAGGTTATCTTGATGTGTAAAGTTTTGTTCTTTTTTGTTAACCCAGATTTTCCGTACCGTGAGTACAGTTGTAAAATCAAAAAGCAGAATATTGGTGGCTTGACTAGTGATCAAATCTATTTCCGCAAAGCCATCAATTGATTTTTGTGCGGGATCAACATTTAAAGAAACCGTGTAATGCCGGATATCCATGATTGCCTGCTCGGGCTTGAGCTTTCCGCCAGAGGTCATTTCCTGAGCATTTATAAATCCAGTAACACAGACGCAGGCAAGTGCGAGGAGATTTCTCATAAGCAAGGTTTAGGAATGTAAGATAGGAATCAGGCGCGATCTTTCTCAGTAGAGAACTTCACATCGAGCTGTTTTTCAATTTTATCGAAATCAACCGCACCGCATTTTCCGCAGCCGGTTGCACAGGATTTTGACTGGAAAGCGCGGTAGATCATCCGGCCCAGGTATGCAAGGGCGGCTGCAAACAGAAGAATGATCACGACCTGCTGAAACATGGCTCAAAATTAGGGAATCCGGAGTAATAACGACTTCAAGACTAAAAGAATTCACTGTTCGATGGCGGACAGTCTTATACACATTCCGAACAAGCGAATAACCAAAAAGGTGCTTCTTTAATGCAGGAGGGGCTTATTTCCCCCTTGGCACTAATCTTGGAAATGGAGGGTGATTTTGATTAACGTTAAACTTTTTCAAGTCTGCTATACATCCGCATATTGTTAATCAACCTCCCATGCTTAAAAACTACTTTGTCACCGCCTACCGTAACCTGTTAAGGAAACGGACGAGCACCTTTTTTAACGTTGCCGGCTTAACGCTGGGCATTACCGGGAGCATTGTGCTATTCCTGCTGCTATACCGGACGTTGACGTTCGATCGATTTCATTCTAACTACGACAGGATATACCGCGTGGTAAGCCAGTCGGACAACAATGGCGAAAAATTCTATACACCCGGAATCCCCAATATTTTATCACCGGCATTTAAAACTGATTTCCCCGAAGCTGAGGATGTGGCGTTCACATCGTATGTGCAGGATGGTTTAA
>CAZIGG010000137.1:0-7484 GCA_964538575.1 uncultured Roseivirgaceae bacterium | reverse complement strand
CGCAGGCAATTCCTGATGCGTGAAGCTGGCTTTAATTTTACAGTTGAAAAAACAGATACGGACGAATCGTTCCCGCACGAGCTTCCGGTAGATCAGGTAGCAAAATATCTGGCGGTAAAAAAAGCCGAATTCTTTCGCACTGCCATTAAAGACCAGGTAGTCGTTACTGCCGATACAGTAGTGATCATCAATAATTACATCCTCAACAAGCCGCAGGACAGGAATGAAGCCATCAGCATGCTGAATGTGCTCAGCGGAAAAACACACATCGTCATGACGGGCGTTTGTATCCTCTCAGCCGAAAAAGAAGAAAGCTTCGAGGATACGACTGAAGTTACTTTCAAAACACTTACGCAAGCTGAGATTGAATTCTATGTAGATAACTACAAGCCTTTTGATAAAGCCGGAGCCTATGGCGCGCAGGATTGGATCGGCATGGTTGCCATTGAAAAAATTACCGGCTCCTATTTCAATGTGATGGGGCTGCCCATTCATAAAGTTTATCAGCACCTTAGCGCCTGGGCATGAGGAAAATCCTGAGCTTTTTAAAGCAGCATCTTATCGTTGACTTCAATCCGTTTTATTATGGATTCATAGCCGTTTTTCTTACCGGATGCATTTGGTTCAACTACAAGGTAGATTTTGAAGACAGCTTTCTTGATCAACAGGAAGGTTTTATCAAGTTCCTGTATTTTTTCCTGTCCAATCTTTTTGCGTACCTCATTCCGGTTTTGGCGTACGCGTTCTTTTCTAAAAACAAAACATTTTTATCTTCACCCGAATTCTGGATAAAAAGCCTGGTTGCCCTTGCGCTGCTAAGCTTTGATCGGTGCGCTTTTTTTATCGATGACGTTGCGCACGAATTCTTTCAGCCTAAAATGTACCGGTGGGTTTCAAAAATTTCGAACAACCTGCTGGGGATCTTTACGATGATCCTGCCGTTCCTTCTCCTGTATTGGGTATACGACCGCAGCGAAAAGCATCTTTACGGCTTAGCGCCTAAAAAATTTGACGTCAGGCCTTACTTCACAATGCTGGCCATCATGCTTCCGTTACTGGTAGCTGCATCCTTTCTTCCGAGTTTTTTAAACCAATACCCGATGTATGAGGCATCGCGGGCGCACCTTCAGCTTGACGTGCCTGAGTGGGTTACGGTTGCCGGATATGAACTCGCTTATGCGCTTAATTTCGTTTCAATCGAATTCTTCTTCCGCGGATTCCTGATTATTGGTATGATTTCCCTGTTAGGGCGCGGAGCAGTTGTGCCGATGGCGTGCGTGTATTGTTTCCTTCACTTTGGCAAGCCGATGGGTGAAGCCATCAGCTCGATTTTTGGCGGCTACATTTTAGGGGTTGTTGCGTACGAAACCCGCGGAATCTGGGGCGGTGTTATCGTACACGTGGGCATTGCCTGGCTGATGGAACTGGTGGCGTTTACGCAGAAATTATTTCTGACTGAAGATTAAGCTTTTTTAGGAAAGATTTCCCTGTAGTATTGAATGCTCCGCTCAATGATCGGGTAAGCCTGGGCTGCTCCCAGGAACTCATCGACCACAACTTTCTTGTTCTCCAGTGTTTTATAGTTTTCAAAGAAGTGCTTCAACTCAACCCGGAAAAATTCCGGCAGTTCGCTCACATCCCGGATGTGGCTTACGCTGGCATCCTGTTCCGCAACAGCAATAATTTTATCATCCGCCTCGCCCCGGTCGATCATGCGCATCACGCCAATCACTTTTGAAGGGATCAGGCAGCGCGGAACAACCGAAACCTGCGTGAGCACAACAATGTCGAGCGGGTCTTTATCTTCTCCCAGGGTTTGAGGAATAAATCCATAGTTCAACGGATAATACATAGAGGCATAGATCACCCGGTCAAGCTTGATCAGCCCGCTCTCCTTGTCAATTTCATATTTTGCCCGTGAGCCTTTTGGGATTTCGATAATTGCATTTACGCGTTCCGGAACCTTGTCTCCGATCCGCACTTCATGCCAGGGATGCTGTACCATAACGTTGAGTTAGTATCTAAATTTATCAAAAAGTCTGACGTTATTGATACAGCATGAAAATTCATATCGCTAAAGCGGAGAATGTACCAACAAAAAAAGCCCCCCGATTTCATCGGGAGGCCTTTTAATCTGATTTTTCGAAATGCTAATCTTTCTTTTCAGCAGGCTTATGTTCCTTCGATGCCTGTGCCCTGATCCGTTCTCCGTCTTTCAATCTTTTTGAAACCACCAGGAATGGTCCAGTCACCACTTGCGAGCTGTCGCTCAGTCCGGAAAGGATTTCGATATTGTCGTAATCGCTGATACCGGTTTTAACTTCAACCATTTTTGCTTTACCGCCTTCGTTCACAAACACAACAACTTTATCCTTCTTTTTCTCTACCGGCTTCTGCTGGGTGTTAGCGTTTTGCTGATTGTTATTATTTGATGGCGGACCGCCTTCAGGTTTATTCACCTCTGGATTACGCGTTGTTACGGCCGAAAGCGGAACCGATAATACATCAGTTTTACGATTTGTCAGAATCTCCACGCTGGCGGTCATTCCCGGACGGAACGGATAGCGGTTTCCTTTTACCACCAAATCCTGGTACGAAGCGCTCAGAATTAAAATTCTTACTTCAAATTCGGTAATCGCATCCGCTGAAGTTTTGTCTTTAGCCGTGTTGGCAATATTGGTGACAACCCCTTTAAACTGTATTCCTGCATTGGCATAAGCATCTACATCAATCAGGGTGGTATCGTTAAGGTGAACCCGGACAATGTCGTTCTCATTTACGTTAACCCGGACTTCCATCTTGCTTAAGTCAGCAATGCGGAGCATTTCTGTACCCTGCATTTGTGCCGTACCCAAAACACGTTCTCCTTTTTTAACACTCAGCTTGGAAACGATTCCGTCCATCGGAGCCGAAACATTTGTTAGCCGTACATTTTCGCGGGCCTCACGAACTGTTGCTTCACTGCTTCTTACAATATACTTGGAGGCCTCAAGTGACTGTTGTGCAGATTTATAGTCATTTTCAGCGATAATCTTATTTTGCTGAGCCAACTGCCAGTCTGCTTCGGAGATTACTTTTTCATCGTGCAGGCCTTTCTGACGCTCGTATTCCTGCAACGCACGGATACGGGAAGCTTCAGCGCGTGAAAGCGCTGCTTCTGCGGAAACAACATTTGCTTTTTGTTGATTTAAGGATGCCTCAGCACGATCAAGCTGCGATAACCACGTATCCGGGCGAATCTTAACCAGCAATTTATTCTTAGTAACGGAATCACCTTCTTCAATCAGCAGCTCACGAATCTCACCGGAAACCTCAGGCGCAATTTTTACTTCAGTAACCGGCTGAACCGTTCCCGAAGCGCTGACCTTTTCCACAATCGTGGCACGCTTGGCTTTTGCAAGCTCCACTTCAAGTTCCTGCGGTTTGCCGATCCAGCCTTGCGACTTGCCCACAACGATAATGAGCAGCAGCACTGCCACCGCTCCGATAAGCCAGTAAATTAATTTGTTTGATTTGCGTTTTTGTTTTGCCATTGAATATGTGTTAGCTGATTAAAGTCCTAGCGGTAATCCCTGATAGAAGTCAAGTACCTTCTTCCGGAAAATGAAATCATACTTAGCCCGAAGCAAATCGGACTGTGCCTGGAATAAATTATTTTCGGCAACCTGGTAGTCCACAAAATTAACTGCACCCAGGTTATACCGCTGCTTCGTCATCCGGAATGCTTCATCACGGGCCTTAACTTGCTTTTCAGTTGATTCGTAGGTTTTGATTGCAGCGTTAGCGTTATTATAGGCTGTCTCTACAATTTGCCGCAGCGAATTCTTGGTTTCAATAAGGTTAATGTCTGCTATCTCCTTGTTAATGGCGGCCCGCTGAACAGCAGAACGCGCAGAGAGTCCGTTAAAAATCGGAATTTGTAATGTCAATCCAATATTCCTGCCCCGGTTGTCCTGATATTGGTTTCCGATGGTAGGAACCTTGATCTCACCTCCCGGAACGGTAACAGGGTTAGGAGCTAAAACAGGAGTATTGAAACCGTCCTGAGCGTATCCCACAACCGGGGTAAACGTTGTAGATGTGCCATCCGAAAAAAATCTCCGGAATTGGTCAGAATAGTTGGTTGAAAATGAGCCGTTAATACTAAGACGCGGGTAAAGATTTCCTTTAGAAGAACGATATGCGTACGATGAACTCTTTGTTCTCAGTTCTGCCGCTTTTATTTCGGGCATCGACATCGTTGCAATCTCGAATATCTCCTCTGCACTTTTACTGACCCCTAGTTCATTTTCAATATCCAATTGCGGAAGTTCTACGTCCATCGGAACGGAAGAGGGTAACTGAAGCGCCTGCTTAAGCTGAAGCAACGAGAGATTTAAGGAATTTTCCTGCTGAATAACATTTACTTCATTGGTAGCCACCTGGGCTTCCAGGTTCAGCACATCTGCTACAGGAACTGATCCTGCATCGGATAGTCTCTTCGTGCGGGCCAATTGCTCCTGAGAGGACTTCAACTGGAATTGAGCAACGGCATACAATTCTTTATTAAAAACAACATTCAGATAAAGGGTAATCACATTCAGGATAACATCATTTCTTGCTTTAATCATATCCTGATTTAAAGCATCCAGCTCTGCGTCATTTTGTTTCATGCTGTAAAACAGGCGGAAACCGTTCCATAGTAATAAAGAACCGGTAGCGTTTAAGTTGGACGACTCAACCCTGTTCGTTGTGAAATTATTGGTTGTCGGATCAATCGTACGTCCCCAGTTACTGCCATACCCTCCGCTGGCATTTGCTGTAGGCAGCATAGCCATTTTGGATTGCCGGTAATTAATCTCACCGGTTTCCACGGCATAATTGCTTCGCTTTACAGTGAGGTTATTGGCAATGGCATAATCAATGATTTCCCGCAATGTCCATTTTCTGGCGGTGGTATCAATTTGCGCGCTTGAGCCGAAGCTCAGCAATACAACAAAAAACAGGAGGAGTATTCTTTTCATTTCTTCTTAACGATCGATATCCGGTATATAAACAATAACTTCCTTAACCCAGCTTAGACTCCGAACGTACGCCAATGTTACAGGTTTCACTCCGGAGTCCATTTCTATAACTAAACATGCCAAATCATTTTTTCCCTTCCGGGAAACCGACATGGTGGCAATATTACAATCGTCATGCGCCAGCACATTGGCTAAGAAGGCAATGCTTCCTTTTACATCGTCTGCAAAAATGACGAGCGTATGCAGGTTCGCGCTGAAATCAGCCTTAAACCCGTTTACCTCCGCAATGTTGATAACGCCCCCGCCCTTGCTTTCGCCCAGCACTTCAATTTTCCTGTCGCCCAACGTGAGGTTCAGACGAATTGTATTCGGGTGTAAGGCAGAAGCATTTCCGACAGACTTAAACGTGTATTTGAGCTTATTTTCTTTGGCAAGGTTGAGGGAATCTTTGATGCGCTTATCGTCTGTACGGTAGTCAAGCAAGCCGGCAATGATGGCTCGGTCGCTTCCATGACCTTCATAGGTACGGGCGAAGGAATTATAAAAAACAATGTCCGCATTTTCTGGAATTCCGCCCAGCAGTTGCAAAGCCGTACGGGCAATCCGTACCACCCCCGCAGTATGCGAGCTTGAAGGGCCTATCATAACAGGTCCAATCATATCAAAAACGCTGCTTTTTTCGGCCATTCTGGTATCGGGTTAACTGTTTGTCGCATGAAAACCGCATTTGTTACACGTCCGTCCGCGATTATTGCGTAAAAAGTGTGCAATATCCGGATTTTCAGTGAAATCAGGGCGAGGGAACTTACCTTGTTAAACGAAATGGGAATTTAAAATCATTAAGATTTTAAAATCGGGTTATGGTTTGTTCTCCTGAACTCTTGAAGAGGAGTTAATCGAGTTAATATGAAAAATCAATTTCCAGCCGGTGCGTTTGTTGCGTAACCAGAATGTTACCCGCGATTGTTTCAATCCGGGCAATAACATTAATGATACCCTTTACGGATTCGCCCGGAACTACGTTAAGGGTGATTGTACCATTTTCTTTTCCATCGGGAGGAACATCCTGCAGGGCATCGTGCAGGCAATCGCTGTTAAGCACGCCTGTAAAATAAGTCGCGCCCTGGACGCGTTCAGAAAGCGATATATGCAGCAGGTATTCGTTACTCGTGAGCAGCTTGTTCTCCGGTGTAATAATAATTTCCGGGTAGTGCGGTCTTGGATCGCCATTCAGAATATATTCTTTAAGTCCCGCGCACGGAAAATCATCCCTGAACGGCATCTCGGCTTTCAACTTACCGTCTTTATGATATTTTTTTGCCACGCCTTGCATCACACCATTGACGTATTTCGCTTCAAGGTAAAGCAATCCGGTTTTTTGGTAGTATTGCTTTGAAGATCCGTGTTTTACCCCATCGCGGTACATAATTTCCAGGAAGAGCTTTCCATCAGGATGGTAAATTCTTGACGGGCCATGCGGCTTCTCTCCTTTGTAGGAAACTTCGGAGTAAACCATTCCATCGGTACGATGGATGGTGACAACATGAATTTCTTCAGAATCTCTTGTCTCCTGCGCACAACCGGTCAGCAAAACGAGAAACACAATCCAAAGAATCGTTTTCATACCGCAATAGGCGCCTTTATTCCCGGATGGGTTTGATAGTTAACGATTTCAAAATCTTCATATTGATAATCGAAGACGGATGCCGGCTTTCTGCGAATGTTAAGCTGCGGTAAATCAAACGGCTCGCGCGATAGCTGTAACTTCGCCTGTTCGATGTGGTTGGTGTACAAATGAACATCGCCCCCGGTCCATACAAAATCGCCCGGCTTCAAATCGCATTGCTGCGCAAACATGTGCGTGAGCAGTGCATAAGAAGCAATGTTGAACGGAACGCCCAAAAAATAATCTGCGCTTCGCTGATAAAGCTGACACGATAGCCTGCCATCGGCTACATAAAACTGGAACAGGGCGTGGCAAGGCGGCAAAGCCATCTTATCCACTTCGGCCGGGTTCCATGCAGATACCATGTGTCTCCTGGAATCAGGTTTTTGTTTGATTTGATTTAAAACATTCGTGATCTGGTCAATCGTTTGCCCGTTCGGTGCCGGCCAGCTTCTCCACTGGTGGCCGTACACCGGACCAAGGTCTCCGTTTTCATCCGCCCACTCATCCCAAATGGTTACGCCATGCTCACGGAGATATTTAATATTCGTATCGCCTTTTAAAAACCATAGCAGCTCAATAAAAATTGACCGGGTGTGAAGTTTCTTGGTTGTCAGCAGCGGAAATCCCTGTGAGAGATCAAACCTTAACTGGCGGCCAAACACGGACTGTGTGCCTGTTCCGGTGCGATCGGTTTTAGCGGTTCCTGTTTCCAGGATGTCTTTCATCAGGTCAAGATATTGCTTCATTTCACGGACGGTTTAACTGCAAAGAAAACAAAAAAGCACGGGTTTAGTGCCGGGCTTTTCGTGAAA
>CAZIGG010000136.1:0-7523 GCA_964538575.1 uncultured Roseivirgaceae bacterium | reverse complement strand
GGTTGCCAAAAACTATACGAAGCCGTGATGTGCATCCTGCACAAGATTCAGTAAGAATTGTCGGGATTGCGCTGCAGTGCATTACATGCTTTAATTAATTCGTCTTCCGGTAATTCCAGATCGCCAGGCCATTCAGCACAATGGCAAACGCGATAAGATACAAGAGCTCCTTATACACATGTGCCAGGCTGCTTCCTTTCAGTACGATAAGCCTCACCACATGGATGAAATGTGTCACAGGCGTTAGTTGTGACATTTGTTTGGCCCAGTCGGGCATGCTGTCGACACTGGTAAAGAAGCCACTCATCAGCATGAAGATCATCATGAAGAAAAATGCAACAAACATGGCCTGAATCTGGGTGTTTGAGAACGTAGAGATCAGCAAACCAAAGCCCAGCAACGCAATCAGGTAAACTGCTGCGAAAAGATACAACGCAGCAAGACTGCCCAACGGGAAAATTCCATACACCACATACATGGCCGCAAGGCCAACAGTAAAGACGGTCATGCCAACAATCCAAAACGGTATGAGCTTACCCAGGATAAACTGCCACTTTTTAACAGGCGTTACATTTATCTGTTCGATCGTGCCTATCTCCTTCTCTTTCACAATGTTGAGTGCTGTGATATACCCACCGATTAGAGTAAGGAGCAACACCAAAATGCCCGGAACCATGTAGTATTTATATTCAGCCAACGGATTAAACCAATTGGTACTGGTTACCTCGATGCGTTTGATTGGAGTACCATCAACTTGTGATGGAGATTTAATATTAATATCCAGGCTACTGTTGAAATCGGCTATCACCGACATCAGATAACTTCCACCCAAGGATGACTTGGTGCCATTGATCGCATCAACGGAAATGCTGACCTTTTCCTTTCCTTCGCGCACAAGGTTTCGCTCAAATCCACCCGGGATTTCCAACACCAGGTCGGCCTCCCCGGTTTCAATCAGGTTTAAACCTTCGCGGCAGGAAAGCGGGTACCCGACAATCTTAAAGTATTCTGACGAGGCAACTTTCTCAATAAGTTTGGTTGAATATGAACTATGGTCGTGATCCAGGTACGCTACGTTAATGTTCTTAACATCAAAGTTTGCGGCTAATGGAAGAATCACAAGTTGTATAATAGGAACAAACGTCATCATGGCCAGTATGATCCTGTCGCGGAATATCTGGCGGAATTCTTTTTGCAGGATAAAGACCAGCACCTTCATGACAACCTGACTTTAAAATTTTTCAAGGCAAGTCCCAACAGAACAGACGTCATGACAACCAGGATCAGGGTCTCTTTCCATACATAGCTGAATCCCAAACCTTTTAACATTACAGCTTTCACAATTGTATAGTAGTACTTTGAGGGGATTGCATTCGAAATGACCTGAAATATCCACGGCATGCTTTCAAGCGGAAACATAAAACCCGTTAGCAGCAAAGTCGGTAACATCATGCCCATCATGGATATAAGCATGGCGGTTTGCTGTGTGCCTGCAACATTGGAAATGAGCAATCCCAGCGACAGGCAGGTGATGATAAATAAAACACTTTCAGCAAACAAAAGTACCAGGCTGCCCTGAATGTGAACATCCAGTAAATAAACGGAGAGCAGTAAAATAATAGTGAAATTAACAACCGACAACACCAGATACGGAATTGCCTTGGCAATGAGTACCCTGACCGGCCTGAACGGTGATACCAATAATATCTCCATCGTGCCCATCTCCTTTTCCCGTACAACCGAAACCGATGTTAACGCGGTGCATACAATCATAAAAATCAACGTCATAACTCCCGGAATAAAATTGAGAGAACCGTTTTGTTCCTCATTATACAGCGCTCTTACCTCCGGGATTATCTGATAAGGAATTTGGAAATTCGGATTGAGTTCTTCCTGGTACCTGCCGATGATGGCACCCAGGTAACCAACTGAAATTTTAGCGCTGTTGGGATCCGATGCATCCGCAATGATTTGAACCTGCACCTTCTCCGAACGATATAAATCCTGTCCAAAATTGGCCGGAAACACAAGGGCGCATTTCACCGTGCCTTCTTTGAACTTATCCTGAACATCGCTGTAGCTTGTGGCAGGTTCTTTTACAATGAAGTAAGCACTCTGCTTAATCCGGTTAACGATTTGTTCGGAGTTTACATCATGCGCATTGTCGAAAATGGTGATGCCAATATTCTTTACTTCACTGCTGAGGGCAAATCCAAAGAGTATAATCTGCACGATCGGCATCCCGAAAAGAATCAGCAACGTTCTGCGGTCGCGGAACACATGATAAAATTCTTTACGGATGAAAACCAGGAGCTGTTTCATTAATCGCTCGCTCTTTTTGCTTTTCGGGCCAGTTGATAAAACACTTCTTCAATGGAGGGAGCGTCAAAACGTTCTTTCAGATTAGTCGGTGTATCCAACGCCTCTATCCGGCCATCCACCATCACGGTGATCCGGTTGCAATACTCCGCTTCATCCATATAGTGTGTGGTAACGAATACGGTGATGCCATCTGCGGCAGCCTGGTAGATCATATCCCAGAATTGGCGCCTCGTTACGGGGTCAACTCCACCGGTAGGCTCATCTAAGAACACAATCTTGGGGTGATGAAATATGGCAACCGAGAATGCAAGCTTTTGCTTCCACCCCAACGGCAATGAGCCAACCAACTTCTTCGCTTCCTTTTGAAGTCCCAGCGTTTCTACCAATTCGTTGCTCCTTCGTTTTATTTCCGAACGGGAGATTCCGTAGACTCCACCATAGAACTCGATATTCTCTAACGTGGTAAGGTTATCGTACAGGGAAAATTTCTGGCTCATATAGCCAATGTTCTTCTTGATTTCCTCGCGATGCTTGTATACGTCAAATCCTGCAACACTTGCCTGACCCGAGGTAGGAATGGAAAGACCACATAATATTCGCATCGCGGTAGTTTTGCCTGCACCATTAGCCCCCAGGAATCCGAATATTTCTCCTGCTTCAACATCAAACGTGATTTGATCCACGGCTTTGAAGGCTCCAAAATACTTGGACAGCGCGTTGCACACAATGATTTTATCTGCCATCCGTTTCTGCTTTTAGAGAATCCTGCGTCAAGCGAATAAAACTATCTTCTATAACAGGCGTAACGCTCTTTACCTCCCAGCCTTCCAGGGGATGTCTTTCGGCAAGTTTCTTCAATAACACTGAGCTTTCACCATCTGAGTTGAACGTGAAATGGAGGTATTCACCAAACGCATAGCAGCTTTGCACCGCTTCATCAGCTTTCAATCGCTGCAAGAGTGCGTAGATATTCTTTGCTTTTGCCGCGAACAATTTTTTCGGGAAGGTCTGAACGATGTTATCCGGGGTGTCTACAGACATGATCTCACCATTCTGGATGAGCGCTATGCGGTCACAAAGTTTGGCCTCATCCATGTAAGGAGTCGATACCAGGATGCTGATACCTTGCTGCTTAAGCCGCTTCAGCATCTCCCAAAATTCTTTCCTGGAAACAACGTCTACTCCCGTAGTAGGTTCGTCCAAAAACAATACGGCAGGCCTGTGAATAAGCGCACAGCACAAGGCCAGCTTCTGCTTCATACCACCGGAAAGTTTACCCGCCCTGCGGGTTTTAAAGGGCGCTATCTGCTCATATATGTCTTTGATCAACTCATAGTTTTCCGCGATACTGGTATTGAACAATGTGGCGAAAAAACTGAGGTTTTCTTCCACGGTCAGATCCTGGTACAACGAAAACTTGCCGGGCATATAGCCAACACGTTTTCGGATAGCTTCGTAGTCTTTCACGATATCAAAGCCATTCACGCTGGCATTCCCGGAATCCGGAAGCAATAATGTAGTGAGCATCCGGAAGATGGTGGTTTTTCCCGCACCATCCGGGCCGATCAAACCAAAAAGCTCGCCCTTTTCAACTGAAAATGAAACATCCTTTACAGCAACGACTGCACCCTTGTCGAATGACTTAACCAGGTTATTTATTTTAACGTCAGCCATTGGCTATTCGAATCTGATCTCACCATACATCCCGATTTTATAGGTTCCGTCATTCGGCACACTCACTTTAATGGCGTACACCAGATTTGATCTTTCATCTTTTGTATGAATTGATTTAGGCGTAAACTCAGCTTTGTCACTTATCCAGGTAACTGTACCAGCTCCCTCTTTGTAATTCTTCTTTCCGTCATCGGAGAACACCTTAACCTGTTGATTAAGCCTTACTTTTGTCAGCTGATCACCGGTGATATAGGCGCGCAGAGTAAGGACAGAGAGGTCTGCAATCTTGTACAAGGGCCTTCCTGCATATGTCATTTCAAATGGCTCGACATACTTACTCAGAACGGTACCATTCACAGGGTTGGTAATCTTAGTTCTGCGTAGTTTTTCGTTTACTTCCTTTAACTGTATCTCAATCAGATTTCCCTGCTCATTGATTGAAGAATTTGTAGTACCTAACGTGCTTTCCTGAGCGCTGATTTGTGCTTCCAGTGTAACGACCTGGGCATTTGCATCGTCCAATTGCTTTTGGTTAGCCACTCCACCCTTTACCAGATTGGCCATCCTGTCCCGTTCGCGCTTCGCAGTAAGCAGTTGTTCCTTTAAAGCTTTGGTTTGAATGTTCGTTTGAGGTTTACCGCTCAGGACGGCTATTTTGTTTTGCCCGAGCTGCAATTTTTGCAGATACAGGTCGGTGCTGTCAATGCATCCCACCCTTTGTCCCGCCTTCAATTGCTGCCCTTCACCAACCGTAAACACTAAAATTTTGCCGTTCGCTTCCGCTGAAATAATCGTTTCTATAGCTTCGAATGTGCCTGAAGCATCGAAGTTATTCTCATCCTGATTGCAAGCGGCAAAGCACATCATGATGACCGCTATAATAAAGAGTGATGCTTTTTTCATTTTGCAATAATTAGTTTCCTGTTTGTGTTTTGTAGTCATAGTAAGCCATGAGCAACTGCATTTCATGCAAGGTCATTTGTGTTTTTGCTTCATTTTCTTTTTCAGTTGCATCCAACAGGTCCAGCATGGAAGCAATTCCGTTATCATACTTTACCTGATATCCTTCACGAATACGCTTTCTGAGATTCACAATCTCTTCGTCTTCGGCCAGGATGGCCTGGTGCTTTTCAATGCTGGCTTTGGTTTGCGAAACCTGCAAGTTGGTATTGAACACAAAGTTTCTTTGTTGAAGGTTGATCCTGTCAAATGAGAGTTGGCTGAGTTTTTTCTGGTTGGCGTTTTTATACAACCCGTTAATATTCCACGAGGCATTAACACCAACAACCCCCAAGGACGACAGGCTGCTCGGACCCAGCGCTATTTCCGGCTGAAGCATGACACCGATTCCGAGCACACCAATCTTTGGCATTAGCTCAACTTTTCGCTTGTCGTCTTCCGCACTTACCAACACGCGCTGACTTTCAAACAGCTTCAGCTCCGGCCGAATAATATTTACTTCCACAGACGGATCCGTGAGGACTGGCTTTTCAAATTTCGATTGCTCGTTAATACGTGTACCTGTCAATAGAGATAGCATCTGTACATAACCCTGCCGTACATACCGGTATTCCGTCTTTTGCTGGTTGAGCTTGAGTTGTTCAACACTGATTTCATCGAGATCCGTTTGAAACGCCATTCCGTTCTCGTTTAATGTCCGGATGCGGCTTGCATTATGGCCAAGCACTTTATCGTACTGTGAAAGTTGCGAAAGCTGCTCATCAACCAGCAGAATACCGAAATACAATTGGTTGACCCTGGACCGAAGTTCGTAGAGTGCTACATCAAGGCTGGCTTTCTCCGATTCTGCCGAGGCAGTAATAATTTTCTTTTGGGTTTTAGCTGCGCCTCCATCCCATAGCGTCTGGTTAAACTGCACTATCCCTATCAATTTCTGGTCGCTTTGCCCGGAAGCAAACAGATAGCCTGCGATACCGGTTAAACTTACTTGCGGCAGGTAAGCTTTACTGGCATTGCCAAGCGTATACTCTTTTGTTTTCTCAATCAGGTCATATTGTTTAACCAATGGATAGTTACGCACGGCCTGTGTATAGCAGCTGTCCAGGGTTAATGTTTGAGCCATTAACTGGTTTACTATACCTAAACAGAAAACCAGTAAGCAAATTTTGATCTTCATATTTTCCATTTATCTCCTTTCGTACAGGCTCTTAACAATGACTACGGTTCGCTTGATGCCGGTCTGGCCGGGTTCAAAAACATCTTATAGCGAAACTGGATAACGTTATCATTACTGATAAACTCTCCTTCCATCTCATTTCGGGATGATTGTAACGTATAGATAAATTCAAATCGATTCTTGTAATTCAGACGGTATCCTATTCCGATTCTTCCGCGTCTTCGGTTTGCATAGCGTTCATCGAGCTGCTTATCCAGCACGATAAATTCTTCATAATCGAGAATACCATATAACAACTTGTCGGTGAAAAGATTGGGGCCGGTGATACTGAACCACAGTTCACCTTTCAGCCGGATCCGGTTACTGATATCCCAATCTCTATCCTCTACCTGCCAGAAATACCGCTGCTGATACCTGAGAACAAGGCGCGAATCGATGCGCTTGTTTTGTGTAATGTGATACCGGGTTCCTAACATCGGGGATAATTCAATTGAGTTTGAACCTTCCTGCTGGAGCGTGAATGCAATCGGTAAATCAGCCATCAGGTCAAACTTCGTTAGCAGGGCAACTTCAAAGGTGGAAGTCAGGTTGATACTTCTCCACCTGTCTTTTGCTAAAATAGTCTGATAACTCGCCTCGGCCTCAAGCAAGTACTTATTGGCAAACGGATAATCAACCTGAAAATCTAACCATATCTGCTCTTTCTGCTGGGTATACGCGGTGAAAAAAATAAAAATCAGTAAAAACGTGATCCAGGTTTTCTCCATGCGAAGACTTCTGCGCCTGCCATTCGTCATCTTCTCAATAAAATTCGATGTTAACAATAAAAAATTTTCCTCCTGGCACCAGCCCGCACAATATAACGTAGATACCCTACACAACATACAAATATTCTGCATTCCCGCGAAAAAAGGGGTACAAACCCAGGTTCAAATTCTGAAAACGCAACTGCCAAAATGATCGATGTGATAACAAAAAACATTACAATAATTTCTATCCGGAAATTCCGAACGACCCGATTTTGTTTATATTTATGTTGTCTATCCGTATGCAGCAGAATCCCTTGGTTGAACCGGCTTTAAAAGTTTCCATTGATCAGAGTATTGAGACCATCCGGGTGCATCGGGATAAATGGTTAAAGGAATTGTTGAATGATGCGAAGCTAATGGATTTTCTGGAAGCGCAGTATGATGTATTCCAGATAAGCAGTGTCCGGAAGGAATTTCTAAAACGGGACCTGACAGACCTCAAAAATGCGTCCCTTGACCTTGTTCACTACGCTGCCCTTATCCGGGATATGAAGGACGGAACCACTGCCACCGTTGAAGGGCATCCGCTGTTTCTTGAGGAACTCCGCAACATTTTTAAGAAATACGGCTTTTAGCCCCTG
>CAZIGG010000135.1:0-7580 GCA_964538575.1 uncultured Roseivirgaceae bacterium | reverse complement strand
TCCAGGATGCGGTTCAACTCCCGGGCCTCCGGGCGGGTAACAGCTTTCAGGGTTTTTAGCCATTCTTCGGAAGTCTTATCGATTTTCGACAACAAGGAAAGACCCTTATCGGTGATGATGATATCAACCTGCCTGCGGTTGTTTTCACAAATCTCCCGGTTAACCAGCCCCTTCTGCCGAAGCTTTTCAACGAGACGTGTCGCATTACTGCTCTTATCAATCATGCGGGAGGTTATTTCCGCCAGCATCAATTGTTTGGGATGGCTTCCACGAAGAATGCGCAGCACATTGTACTGCTCGGGGGTAATATCAAACGGTTTGAAGCGAAGTGTATTCAGGCTGTGCAGCCAGCTTGCGGTAAACAGGATGTTCACGGCCATTTTGTGATGCTCGCCTTCAAACTTCTCCTGCCGGATATCGTCTTCAAGTGCCATGGTGAAATAAATTATGCAATCATAACGAAAAAGTACCAACAATAGTTGTAGGTACAAGTTTTTAAGAGCTTACTTAATTCTTACCTTGATGGGCACATCAAATCCTCATGAATCGAAGACAGAAACTCATCTTAATTATCCCGGCTCTTTGGGCTTGTCTATTTGACATTACAATCACCATTGTGCATCAACCCGCAGCATATTGGAAGGGTGATCTAAATCAAGCCAATGAGGCAAATCCTTTCGGATCACTCTTTATGAAAAATCATGTTTCAGGAATTTTCACAATCTCTGCATTATGGATCATACTAGTTATGGTGTTAGGCTATTTTCTCCCAAGAAGGGCCGCCAGAGTTTTCCTGCTATTCACACTCATTGCCCATAGCTTCGGGGCATCAACATGGTTATCGGGTAGATATAGCTTTTGGTATGCTATGGTTTTCATCCTATTCAACTGCATTCTTTTCTATCGGGTTGAAGATAGCATTAATAAGAAAATCGATTCAATTGTATGATCTCTTTTAGTAAATTTGATCCGGTAACAACATTCAAATCCTTTTAAAATGAAACAGGCGCTAATTATTCTTTTTTGTGGCCTTCTTTCCTACCAGGTTCAAGGTCAGTCGATGCTTAACAAGTTAAAGCAAAAGGCGGGACAAGCAGCAGATAAAGCCGTTGACAAAAAGTTGAGCGGAAATCAAAACGGAGCCACTACAGGAACCGCTCCTACAGGTCCGGGCGGGGCATCCTCAGGAAACAATCCTTCCAATACCACCGGGGGCGGATTGATCAGCACCCCGCCTGATGTAAAGCAGAACCTGGCCGATGCGGAAGCTTCGTACAAAACAAAAAGTTATGGTGAAGCACGTTATGCCGTGCAACAGGCTATGTTAGGTGTTGAGATGGAAATCGGAAATAACATCCTCAAATCCCTGCCGGAAACAGTATCAGCGCTTCCAACAGAAAAATCTGCCGATCAGGTAACCAGTACCGGATACGGTTGGGCAGGCTTAACGATTCATCGTGAATACATTAAAGACGATAAACAATTACGCATAACCATTGCCAACAATTCTGCCTGGATGGGCGCCTACAATATGTACCTGAGCAATACAGGGTATGCACAAACTACAGGAGGCGAACAGCAATTCAAGCAAATAAAGGTAAAAGGACACAAAGGGATGATTGAGTACAGCGAAGGAAGCGGCTACAAAATAAGCGTGGCGGTAGGCCAATCATCGCTCATTATATGGGAAGGCGTAAACTTCGCCAGTGAACCGGAGATGATGAAGGCTGCTGAAGCTTTCGATGTTGACGGTATTAAGAAACAACTGGGCGAACAATAATAGGTTTCAATCACATAGAGAATTTGAAAATGAAAAATATACTAACACTATTCGTACTGGCAATTTCCACAACAGCATTTGCTCAGTTCGACACACATCTGGCGAGCGCTAAAGCTGAATACGGCAACGGAAATTTGGAAGCTTCCCGCTTTGCCATGCAGCAAATGATGACCGAACTGGACATTCAAATCGGAAAAGAAGTATTAACGCTGTTGCCAGCCAAACTGGATGCATTGGCGGCCAATACCAAGAACGATAATGTAACAGCCAATACAGGTCTCCTGGGTTGTATCATTCACCGTGATTATGGTACGGAGGAAAAAGATGCACGCATCGAAATCATGACCAATTCACCGCTGGTGGCCTCTATCAATATAATTCTTTCAATTCCTATGATGGGTAATTCCAGTGACGGAACACAAAAAGTGGTGAAAGTTGCCGGCTATAAATCAGTACTGCAAAAATCGGTTGATTCGGAAACCAAAAAGGAAAATTACACATTACAAATTCCGTTGAACTCGACCCTGCTTACCCTGTCTGCAGATGATAGCAAGGAAGCAGAGATATTGAAGTGGGCCAACACCATTCCGGTAGATAAAATTGCAAAGATGGTTCAGTAGAAAATAAATTCAACTAATCTGACTTTGAAAGGAGCTTCGGCTCCTTTCCGGTTTTCAGGCCTGCGGTTTACTTCAACTTCTCCTGCAATTTCTTCGGCAACTTTGATTTCACAAGAGTGTATGATTGCTGAATAAAATGACCCAACTCCTTTTTTGAAATCTTCGAAGATGAATCGATCAATACCCATTTGTTACGTGCCATGTAGGGTGCAGGTGTAAAGCCGGTGCGTTCAATCAGCTCTTCAAACTCTTCATCGGTAACTTTCAATGCAACCTTCACCGGATTCTCCAGGCCGGTTACGCAAAACATTTTTTCAGCAATGCAGAAACAAAGATCATTACCCCACTTGATGTCTTCTGTAACGTGCGGAAGCTTAAAGGCGATGTCCCTGATCATGTCATGTGTCATGCCTACCTGTTTTTTAATTTTTCAATGCAGCCATCATAAAACACCGATACCTTTTGAATATCGGCCACAAACAGTTTATTCACCACTGCCGGATCGGTCAGTACAAGCTCACGTGCCGCCAACATTGAATTGGCTTTAATAAAAATGATTCCTTTGTCGTCATAACGTGCGCCTGCGGTAATCATACCTTCCTTCCTCATCTTGCCAAGATTTGCAGAGTGCTCCTTAAAGTACGGCTGTTCATGCGCCTGTTTGGAATTATCCCACAACGAACCGGTTGTATAGGTTACAATGTATAAACTGTCGGCAGGGTTAATTTCCTGCGCGGTGGCAAGACTTACGATACAAACGGCCCCAGCCAGTAAAAGGAGTTTTTTCATTTGTTGGATGTTACTCAGCTCCGCTTTTCAAAGCGCTTATTTAAAGTTTGGGATATCAAGTTTCTTCGATATCCGGAACACGGCATTGATCAGTCCCACATGGCTGTACGTTTGCGGATAGTTACCCCATTGCGATCCGTCTAAGCCCACATCTTCACTAAAGATACCCAGGTGATTGGCATAATTTAAAATACCATCCAATGTTTTCATCGCATCATTGGCGCGGCCTACACAGGCAAGTGCGTCCACATACCAGAATGCACACACTAAAAATGTTGCTTCGGGTGTTCCGAAGTCATCCGGGTGTACGTACCGATAAAACAATCCCTGGTCGGTTCTCAATAAATCTTCTAACGCCCGCAAATGCCGGTGTGCTTTTTCAGATGTTGGATCAAGGTAATTCATGGTAATCAGCTTCAATGTACTGGCATCGAGGTTTTCAGAGCCCAAAGCCTGGGTGTACACACCGCGTTTTGGATCATAACACTTTTCAATCCGGTCGCTTGCCATTTTTTCTAATGTGGCTGCCCGTTCCATCATTTCCTGGTCGCCCATTACAATACCGATTTTACCGGCAGCTTTGGCACCCGCCCAATGAAACAACAATGTATACGTATGCACTTGCTTTACATTTCTGAATTCCCACAAGCCGGCATCGGGTTCGTCCATGGTTTTGTGTATCCAGGTAAGCAGGCGATCGACCAATGGTTTATAGGTATTCTTTTTCGAAAAGCTTAACCGCCTGTCGGTAAAAAGCGGAAGCAGCCCTACCAATACCTGACCATACACATCATTCTGGATTTGTTCGTATGCTTTATTACCGATGCGCACGGGTTGGTTGCCCAAATATCCCGCTAACGGAATATGAATTTCTTCCAGATCGGTTTCACCGGTAATACGGTAGAGCGGCTGCATGCGGCCTTCATTGCGCATTAAGATATTCTGGATGTAATCGAAATACTTTTCAAGTTCATCGAAATGCCCGATTTCATTGAAGGCTTTGAGGGTATAATACGAATCGCGAAACCAGCAATAGCGGTAGTCCCAGGTGCGCGAACTTCCGTTGTGTTCAGGCAAACTGGTAGTGCCCGAAGCAATGATGCCGCCTGTATCTTCATACTGATGAAGCTTCAGTACCAAAGCTGATCGTATTACCTGCGACTGGTACAAATCCGGCACATACGTGCTTTTAATCCAGTTGCGCCAGTACCCAACCGTTTTATTAATAAACTCCTCGGCTGTTTGTTTCAGCGAGGCCTCGAGCGGTTCGCCATAGGTAAAAACCAGGTACCGGTTTTGATCCAGCACAAAAGGACGCTCGCCTACCACATAGCTTATCGGAATATCGGTGGTAAGCCTTACCTGCATATTAAAATTCAGGTAGCGAATGTGGTTGCTGCCGGTAACCACTTCGGCTGGCTGTTCACCATATTCGTTTACGGGTTTACATACAACCTTTATAACCGGACTGCCTTCGATCACTTCAACTTTTCGCACTAACATCAACGGCTTAAACATGCGGTCGTACTGGCTGAAGCGTGGCGCGCAATCCATTACGCGGTATTTTCCGGTAGCGCACAAAAACTCGGTGCACAACACGTTGGTGTTATCGATATAATACTGATGACTGGTGTATTCTCCCTCAGGCGTAATGGAAAACTCTCCGCCCTTTTCCTGATCTAACAACGATCCGAAAACAAATGAACTGTCAAAACGCGGAAGGCACATCCAACTGATGTTAGCGTCCATGTTAACGTAGCCGAGGAAAGAGCAATTGCCTACCAGGCCCATGTTGTAGCGGTGCGGTTCTTTCATTGTGTTAAATGTTTAAAGAGTGAGATCACATCGGGTTGTGCCGTTAGGGTATAATGCGCTGCTGTTATGCCCTGCCCTACCCGTATGGTATAGTCGTAGTTGACGAGTGCCTGAAACATGTCTTCATCGGTTTTATCATCGCCAATAGCCAGCACAAAATCAGGATTTATCTGTTGCACCAATTTTTTTGCAGCATGGCCTTTGTCCACTCCGGCAATGCGCACTTCAATTACTTTGTTGCCGTCAATTACCTGAAGTTCGCCTCCGCGCACCAGATGCACTAAATTATCCAGTAATTCGCGCGACCGGATAAATCCAAGGTCTTTGTTCGTATTCCGGTAGTGCCACGCAAGGGTGTGGCTTTTCTCTTCAATGAATGAACCGGGCGAACGCCTTTCAAAAATTTCGAGCGTAGGCCTGATGTTGGCTTTCCATTGCTGATCAAGATGCTTTTCAACTTCCCAATCCTCTCCGCTTAACCGTGTGGCAGCACCATGTTCGGCAATAAGATTAATGGGAAGATGCCCGAACCATTGTGTAAGAGTGCTGCGGTCGCGGCCCGATATAATCGTTACGTTCGTGTGCGGGTCTTTCGAAAGATTTTCTAACAGTGAAAGTACCGTTTCACCGGGTACAGCCTGGGCCGGATACCGTGCAAAAGGGACGAGTGTTCCATCGTAATCGATCAGCAATAACCGGTTGACTGCTGTTTTATACTCTTTGAGCAGCGTTACCAGACTGGTCCCTGAAAGATCATTACTCACTGCTTCCTGTTGCTGAGTTCTAACTTCGTTCAGTTTATTTAAAAAATCATCCACCCAATGCTGCACATCATAATCGGTGAGGCGTTTTTGCATAACCCCCATTTGCTTTTGCTGTTCGGGTACAGGCATGGTAAGCGCCTGCTCAATGGCCAGGGCTACTTCATTTTTATCCCACGGATTAACCAGCATCGCTTCGCCCAATTCGCTGGCAGCACCGGCCAGTTCACTTAAAATCAACACTCCGCGTTGGGCTACACGGCTGGCTACATATTCTTTGGCCACTAAATTCATTCCATCGCGCAATGGCGTAATCAGCCCTACATCGGCAACCTGGTACATGGCACAAAGTTCATCAAATCCCAAACTTGCATACCGGTAAATAATGGGCTGCCATGCCAGTGTTGAGTATTCACCGTTCAGGCGGCCAACAAGTTCCTCAATGAGCTGTTTTCGCTCGTTGTATTTCGATATGATTTCGCGTGACGGAACAACCACCAGCACAAACACAACTTTCTGATGCCATTCCGGATGGTGCTTTAAAAATGTTTCGAAACCGGCAAGGCGGTGGTTTATTCCCTTCGTGTAATCGAGCCGGTCAACCGAAAAAATTATCTTTTTATCTGAAAAATTCCTGAAGATTTCATTCTTCAGCGCAATTGTGTTTTCGTTGTTCGTGGCCGCTTTAAACTTTTCATAATCGATACCCAGGGGAAACAGATCGGTTTTCACCAACCGGTTTTTATAGCGGATGGCGCGGTACTGATTATCCAGACCCATCACCATGCTTACCGTTTTCAAAAAGTGCTGTACGTATTCGTACGTATGAAACCCTACCAGGTCCGCTGACAACAATCCGTCAATAATTTTTTCTTTCCACGGGCGGTGGAGTAACCTGAATATTTCGTACGATGGAAACGGAATGTGCAGGAAAAATCCTATTGTAACATCGGGGCGCCTGGCACGAACCATGGCGGGCACCAAAAACAATTGGTAGTCATGAATCCAAATGGTATCACCTGCCTGCGCGTGTTCAATTACCCTGTCGGCAAACAGTTGATTAGCCTGTTCGTAATGCTGAAATGCTTCATCATCAAAAACGGTATAGGAAGGAAAGTAATGAAACAACGGCCACAACGTAGCATTGCAAAAACCATTGTAATACTTGCTATAAACTTTGGGGTCAATAAAAACAGGCTCAATAACAAATTGTTGTTGCCCGGATTGTGTATTAATGTACTTGTGCCAGCGTTTTTCAGGAAAATCGGCTGAGCCAATCCAAAGTTTTTGATCGTATTGCTGATCGGTGGTCTGATTATTAAAGTAACTTTTGAGGGCTGATACCAACCCCCCGTCACTTTGTTTAAGTGTTATCTTACTATTCTTTTCAAGCAGTTTAAACGGTAATCGGTTTGAAACCAAGATCAGTCGCCTGTTTGGTTTTTCATCCATTGCATTTTGGTTACATGATAAATTTATTTTAACCGTTGAATATAGCAATCTTATTGCTATCAGGGCTTGTTTAACCTGACCGATTGCGCTTATCTTCTATAAAAGGCTAAAAAAATTTAACCGGGTAAAGGTTTTAATTCATGCAACCGTTGCAAGGTCGCTGCTTTTGCCAATGTATCCGTCCTTACTGCCTGGTAACAAAGCCCGGGGGAATTCGGTATGGGTATAGGTTGAGTTTTTGAAAATGGAGCCATACGCTGATCATTTTCGATGCAGAAACATGGAAATAAAAAACCCCGGAAGAAATTTCCGGGGTTTTAGTGGGAGCTGAGGGGTTCGAACCCCCGACCCTCTGCTTGTAAG
>CAZIGG010000134.1:0-7609 GCA_964538575.1 uncultured Roseivirgaceae bacterium | reverse complement strand
ATCTGACAGAACTATTTTTTTTGAGACAGCCACTGATTCAGCAAAATTATTAGAACCCATCTCAAAAATACTCATAATGCGGTCATCCCGATCCCGCCAAAGCGGGAGAGGAATGACCAGACTATTTTTGAGATGAGTTCTAGTTTGCAAGCAATGTAAACCCGATGTTCAGGGTGAAGAATGACTGCGCGGCATCAATTTCGTTTCCTGCCTTAAAGCCATAATTAAATTTACCTGATACGTTAACGGCAAAGGCATCGTTCAACAAGTACTGAAGTCCTACCTCCGGTTGCAGCAAGAAGTTCCATGCTTCCTGTTCAAGTGTATACAGGTTCATGTCTGTATTTCTCCGGGTATACATGGTGCCAATTCCCAAACTCACGTACGGATTCAAGGATTCACCCGGTTTTAAGTAGTACGTTGGGTTAATCATCATGGGTACGTGATTGCTGTACCGATACTGCTTGCCTGTGAAGGATGCATTGTCAAGGGTATAGGTATCTTTGGCTAATTCTTCATAGAATACACTCCAGCCCACGCTAAATCCTACGCCAATATTGGGTTGAACCATTTTTCGGAAGTCGAGGGTGGCTCCGCGGAAACTTGTTTTCTGTGTGAACTCGCTCAGGTTGCCAACCGGGAAACCAATGGAATAGTTAAACGTGATATTGCTTTGAGCGAACAATACGCCCGACAAGAAGCAGAATGAAATTAGGGTAAGTATCTTTTTCATAACTGGTTGCATTAATTAAGTTTTAAATAGGGTGACTGCGCGAAGGCCTGATCGATACTTTTCTCCACACGATCCAAATCATAATCACCTACAAATAATCCGTTTGCAACAGCAACCCAGGCTGCCTGTGATTGGTTGATCGGGCTTTCTACGGTAGGGTCGGCAATCACCATAATCATGGAACCAGTTGTATAGCTGCTGACGGTAACATACGGAGGGTAGTACCATCCCCAGTAGCCGCCATACCACCAGTCGTACCAATAGCTATAAAAATAGGTTGTCGATTTAATGGCTGCCGGAGTAAGAACAACATCAGCAGCGGGATCCGGACTTCCGTCATCAGGATTATTATCAAGTCTTGTCCAACCTTTATCCGCCATGTTGGCTTCGATACGCGCGAGAATAGGAGCTGCAAATGCATCGGGCATATACTCGGGTTCCCACTCACCGGTATCATCATTACGTTCTACGTCTACCACAATCTGATCGGGCATTGCATAGGTTCCCGCTGCCTGGAAATCATAGGCTTTGTCATAGGTCGTGTACACTACGTCCAGGTCCTCTACATATTCAGGGCCTTCCGGATAGCAACTGCATAGGAACAACGCTGGCAATGCGATCAAAATAAATCGCAGGGAAAGAAATCGTTTCATAATTCCAATAGTTTTTTTGTTCAACTAAATAAAAAAACGAAAATAAATTATACAATCTAAAACCGATAAAATGTATCATAAGAAGGGTTCTGAACGCTGGGTAATGCCCGGATTTGTCAGTTGATCGCGCTGAAAAGGGCTTCAGGATCATTTCCCGGGCCTCCACCCGGGAAGCCAGGATGAGATCCAGCCGTTGAAATGATGGATCAGCGCACATGCAGCAACCGGAAGTTCCCCACATTCCGACACCCGTCACGAAGATAATAGCGCCTATGATTAAGAATCACCAGCAAAATGGTCAACTACGAGACAACCCGTAAACTTATTTTAGGACGTGACACTTGCGTTAGTGGGGAGAAAGCCGCCTTTCAGAACCCAATAGGTAAAAATGTTATGCATCCCGGACATCGAAAGTCAAACTCTATAACTCAACAAAGAACAAGCGCACACGTAAAAACACCGGAATCAAAAGCCGGATTGCTTTGCCTGAAATGTTTATATTTGACGGATAATGGTTTGAGGTTGGAGATAACAAGGTGTAACCTTACAAAGAAAAAATCTCGCCCGGCACAATGTCTTTCACGTAGACTCGTTAGAGGGATACTACCAGCACCGGAGGTACAGCAGGGTTGGCTTGTTCGGTTTTGAGCGCGCAATGTCTTAATCTTAAATAATGGAATATGAAAATCCGGACACTATCTCAAGTTGCTTTGACAATTCCCGGCCTGATCTTATTTGCTTTACTGGTAAGCTGCAGGGGTGAGGAGGGACTCACCGTTAAGCGCAACATGTTTTACGAAACAGCCACGCAAAAAAGTTTCAACCTCGAAGATCAGACGCAGCTCAATGAACTAATCACTGTACTGGCAAAAGAAAAGAACGAAATAAAAATCATAGAAGATGCTGAAGTGGTAAACCTCACCGACAGCCGGGGAGACTTCAAGGCAATCTCGGTTCAATACCAGGCAGGCGAAAAAATCACCCGGATGATCGTGCCCGTGGAAGAAATCTCCAACGCAAAAGGCGAAAGCAATGCTGGCTATGCGGTTCCCGCGGAAAGCTGCATCATGAAATTTTCCGGCAAGACTGAATGTGACTACGAAATAATTGAACGCTGCAAGACTCTTACAATTTCGGGTACGGGAAACACCTCCGTAACATTCAGCGATAAACAAAAGCATCAGGCTGGATATGCCGGTGGGTACAAGTGATTTCATCATGCCCCTGCGCAATTAAGGACACGATTCTTCGATAGCGTCAAAAAAAATAACTCATCGTCATTACGAAAAATCCGCCAATTGGCGATTACGCTGCCATGCAGCCATATAGAGAAAACCAACCAGATCGAAATTCAAAAGCATTGTATCCAGTACATATCCATAACAACTGTTGCTTGCAGCAAAAAACCAGTATCTTAACCGTCTCAATTAACCCTGACCCTATGCTCAAAACAACCCATCGTTTCTTCCTGCTCATCCTCGCGCTCGTTTTCATCGCCAGCGGCTCGTGGGCCCAAACCAGCCTCACCGACAAGCTGCCAATCGACCCCGATGTGAAGGTCGGTAAATTTGCAAACGGCCTTACCTATTATATCCGCAAGAATGTAAAGCCGGAGAAGAAAGCCGAGCTTCGCCTGGTAATCAAGGCAGGTTCTATCCTGGAAGACGATGACCAGCAGGGACTCGCACACTTCACCGAACACATGGCCTTCAACGGCTCGAAGAATTTTAAAAAGAATGACATCGTTTCGTTTCTCCAGTCGATTGGTGTGGAGTTTGGCGCAGACCTGAATGCCTATACCAGTTTTGATGAAACCGTGTATATACTTCCGATCCCGACCGACAAGAAGGAGATTGTTGACAAAGGGTTCCAGATCCTGGAAGACTGGGCCAGCACCGTTGCATTTGAAAATGAGGAGATTGATAAGGAGCGGGGTGTAGTACTCGAAGAGTCACGTTCAGGCAAAGGCGCGGATGACCGCATGTCTAAGGTCACCTACCCGAAAATATTTGCCGGTTCAAAATATGCAAGCCGTTTGCCGATAGGCCAGGAAGATATTCTAAAGACTTTCAAATACGATGCCGCTAAACGTTTTTACAAGGACTGGTATCGTCCCGACCTGATGGCAGTGCTGGTGGTAGGGGATATCGAGGTTGCGGAAGCTGAGCAGCTCATCAAAAAACATTTCGGGCATCTGAAAAACCCGGCAAAAGCCCGGCCGCGTGTGGATTTCGAAATTCCCGCACGGGTAAAATCGGAAGGTGTTGTGGCAACCGACAAGGAAGCAACGAACGCAGTGCTGCAGATATACTATTCCACGGCTAAGGTTAAAGAGAATATTATCGTGGGCGATTACCGGAATGATATCGTGAAAAGATTGTTCACGGTTATGCTGAGCCAGCGGCTGCAGGAACTTACTCAAAGTGCCAGCCCGCCATTCATCTTTGCCGGCAGTTCGCTGAGCGGGTTCGTGCATGGTTATGAGGGCTACAGTGCCTTCGCGCTGCTGTCAAAGAATGGCCCGGAAGCTGCAATCCATGCGATTGTCCAGGAAAATGAACGCGTGCGTAAGTACGGCTTCCTTGCTGCGGAACTGGACCGCACGAAGAAATCGGTGATGAAGAGCATGGAACGCGCTTTCAACGAACGGGACAAGACGGCTTCCTCACAGTTGGTAGACGAGTACATCCGGAACTTCCTCGAAAAGGAGACAATTCCCGGAATTGCGAATGAGTATGCCTATTACCAGCAATACCTGGACAACATCACGCTCGAAGAAGTTAACCAGGCAGCAGCTAAAATTATTCCTCCGGTTACCGATAACAAGCTGATCGTTTACACCGGTCCGGAAAAATCGGATTTTAATATCCCGGCAGGCGATGAACTGGTGGCGATGATGGAAAGTGCCGCAAAGGCTGAGGTTAAGCCCTACGAAGAAAAAGAAGTCGCTGCTTCCCTGCTGGAGAAAGCCCCGGTCGCGGGAAAGATTCTCAATGAAAAAACCAATGCCGCACTGGGCACAACGGAGCTGACGCTCAGCAATGGCGTAACAGTGATTCTCAAGCCGACTGATTTTAAGAACGACCAGGTAATCATGTCTGCTTCACGTTTTGGCGGGCAGTATAACTATGAGGTAAAAGATCGCCTGAATGCAGAATATGCATCAACAGTGATCAGTCAGATGGGCGTTGCGCAGTTCTCCCCGGTAGATCTCCGCAAAGTGCTTGCCGGCAAGACGGCATCGGTTAATACGCGCATAGGCGGAATCTCCGAATCGTTAAACGGTCAGAGCAGCGCGGTGGATGTGGAAACCATGCTCCAGTTAACATACTTGTACTTCACACAGCCACGCGTGGATACCGAGCTGTTCAATTCGTTCGTCTCCAAACAGCAGGCCATGTATCAGAACATGAGCGCTAACCCGGAAGTTATTTTCCAGGATACCCTGTTGAAGGTGTTGTACAAAAATCATCCGTGGGCTCCGAAAGTTCCGACCCCGGAGTCGTTTACAAAAATTGACATGAACCGTGCGGCAGATATTTACAAGCAGCGCTTTGGCGATGCCACCGGCTTCACGTTCGTACTGGTCGGCAAGTTTGATGTTGCTGCCATCAGGCCTTTGCTGGCAACATACCTGGGTAGCCTGCCGGCAAGCGGTAAAGCATCTTCCTTTAAGGATGTCGGCCTGCGTCCCGCGAAAGGCCCGTTAAAGATTGAAGTAAAGAAAGGCACCGAACCGAAAACAACAGTTCGCATCATGTGGAACGGAGAAGCCACGTTTTCAGAATCAGAACAACTTAAGCTCCAGGCAATGACGGAAGTGCTGAATATCAAGATCATCGAAACCCTGCGTGAGGACATGAGCGGTGTGTACGGTGCGGGTATGGGCGGTGCGCTCAGCAAGAACCCGTACGGCAGTTATAATATTGCCCTGACCATTCCGTGCGGCCCTGAAAATGCAGACAAGCTGACCGCGGCTGCGCTGGCGGAGATCGAAAAGATCAGGAAGAACGGCCCGGCAGAAGCAGACCTGAACAAAGTTAAAGAAACCTTTAAGCAGCAATACCTCGTGAACGTAAAGGAGAACAGCTACTGGGCACGCAACCTGCTGCAAAGCATCGAGCTTAAAACCGATCCCGCCTCGATCCTTTCATACGAAAAGCGGGTGGACGCTCTGACCATAAAAGACATCCAGTCAGCCGCAACAAAATACCTGGATAAAAACTACGTCCTCGCCATCCTCAATCCCGAGGAGTAGAGAACGTTTTAGCTAAGCCTACCCAAATCCCCGGCACAAACACCGGGGATTTTTTTATTCACACGATTATCAGGAATACGCCTATGCATTGGTTTCATTTTCATGTAGATCGTTTAATACTTTCTCTGCCGTATTCCGTTGTGAAAGCAATTTTAAGTTAGGTGTATCCCGCTGACAACCCTACTCCGATAATATCCTGTACAATTCCTGGTTCAGGTAGTAATGATGTCCTTCTATTGTCTTCTTTTCCAATACATGCATATCACTTACCTTATTCAGGTAATCTCTTGCAGTAGTTTCAGAATATATTCTTGCTTCCTGTAAATGTTTTACTTTAGTAAACGGTTGTGTAAAGATCATCTCAACCAGTTCCTCCGGCTTTCGGATTTTTTTTGCGTCCTTTTTTATGTGTTCCAGAATGGCTTCTTTAGCAGATACAATATCATTTATCTTCCGGTACGTAATATTGGATGTGACCTCAACAGCCCGGAGCATATAAAGCAGCCACGTTTTCCAATTGCCCCGTTGCGATACGCCCATTAATCCGGAATAATACTCGTCTTTATGATCCATGATGTAACGGCTCAGGAAAAGAATGGGCAGATCGAGTAACCCTTTTTTAGTAAGATAATGAATGTTGAATATTCTGCCGGTACGGCCATTCCCGTCCCTGAATGGATGTATCGCTTCAAACTGAAAATGAGCAATAGCCATTTTCAGCAGGTGATCTATTTTGTATGCTTCATCATTATTTACAAAATCAATCAGGTTTGTTAGCTTTTTCTTAATTATACCGATCCCTTTTGGCGGAGTATAAACAACCTGTCCTGCAGTAGGTCCTTCACCACCCTGTTTAATGGTTGTGTTAATAAAATCCGGGCGTATCTCGTCCGCAGTTTGCTTGATTTCCTGAAATACCTGTATAAAGTACCGTTCATTAAAAGCCGGTTGTTCCTGCAGGTAATGATGGCCCGTCCATAAGGCTTCACGAGCACGTAGTACTTCCTTTGATGCCCCGGTCGCTTCTGAATTTTTCTCACTATACGCCCGGTACAGTTCATCATCGGTAGTAAAAATATTCTCGATGGCGCTTGATGCTTTTGCTTCCTGCAGACTTATTGAATTAATCAATAAGCCCTGGTTAGGAATAACCACGCTTCTTCCCTGTAACCTTGCCAGGGCCGCTTTAGCTTCCCCCAGTCTTTCATAAATTTCTGTGGTTCGGTATAAGTCCTCGTGAATGGGCAGTAAGGGCAGGTCATTCCAGGGTAAATTGCGGTCAGGGTTTATTTGATACAGTATTTCAGGCATCAATTTTATTGGTTTTTAGTGTTTACTTCCGATTTGACATCAAATCTATGGGATTTTTTACACCAAACACTAAAAATCAAACATTTTAATGTTTACTCTATTTTTGACCCTAAAATCAATTGATATTCTTTGTAAGGCTGCCAGCGCTTGCAGTCTGAGGCTTGAAGCCTTTTGTCAGGCGAGGGTCGTGACCTCGCCCTGACAAAAGCCACAAATTCATCTAAAATCGAAGAAAAACTTTTTTCCGCCCATTCACACCACCACCGCCCGGCACAGCCTCAAAATCGACTCTTGAAAAAACAGGCTCTAATGAATACATGATAGTCAAAAAATGTGTTTACGGACTGTTTGAGCAGTTTTTAACTCATGTCAGTCGCATCATATCCTGATCAGTCGCATCTACTTCTGGTAATGACAACTTACTTTCCTGTTCGTTCAAAAACCATCTAAAATTTAGCCCAAACGCACTTTTTACCTTATCCAGTCTAATTATTTGAGAAAAAGTCTAATCAAGTGTGGTACAGTCTAAAAAATTGCGCTCACCCGAGAAAAATGGTGTTTTGAAGCATTTTTCGCCTGAAAGTGTTAAAAAGTGGTGTAAAGTGGTTGAAAGTGGAAGAAAATTACTTATGTTTGTTAGAAGGATTCCTGCTA
>CAZIGG010000133.1:0-7628 GCA_964538575.1 uncultured Roseivirgaceae bacterium | reverse complement strand
TCATTGAGGTTTGCTTCCAATTCTTTATGGCAGTAAATATCGTATAACAAATAACCAGGCCCCGAACCGGATAGTTTTATTTTGAAAGGATCCTGAGGAAATTTATTTTTAATTTTCTGCGTGAGGCGATCCGCTGTTTGTACAGTATCCTGATCATGTTCAACCGAGATTGTTAATTTTCCATCGTAGGTTAGCCATTCATCATGCGATCCTTCTTGTATAAAAATTCCGTCATGGGACTTTGCATCATTAAGAAAAGTCCTGCCAAAGGGTACCGATTTAAAATCCAGCCTGGCAACTGATATCGTGTTGCTTTTATCCAAGCCCGGCAGGATTGGGTCATTATATTTATAAATGCCATCAAAACAGACAACCTGCTGACACTTTTCGCTGATTCGCAGTTTGTTAATGATCTTGTCATCTTCCACCACAAATGCGAAGTAATCATTCCAGCAAAAATGAAATTCTTCAGTTTTTTTTGCTGTCCAGGATTTTTTCAACGCTTCAATGGCTTTCCTGTCCTCAATCCGGAAACTTTCTCTATCGTCCCATTTAACAATAAAGAAATTTTTAATGGAATCAATCCGATAATTGACGTTGTTTGGGTTTGAAACATTTACAAAATATAAATTATAATTTTTATGGTTTTTAAGCTTTAAAACAGGCTCCTGTCCATAAGCAGAAATACAGCAAATGAAAAATACGATGTGGAGAAAGTGATTGAATTTCGGCTTATATAAAGCAGTAGTAAGTTTCATAATGCTTTTGATTCTTTTTTGATCTTCTTTTTCAATTCCTCCGAAGCAGGCACCAGCGGCAACCTTACGTTATTCGAACAAATTCCCATATCCGCCATTACCTGCTTCACGCCAACCGGGTTTCCTTCTTCATACATCGGGCCATTGATTTCCAGCAGTTTGAATTGCTCCTGGCTGGCTTTAGCAAAGTCACCCGCAAAAGCATGGTCTTTCATTTTTTTAAAAATAACAGGGTAGGCGTTAGCCAAAACCGAGATCACACCTTTTGCACCTACGCTGTAAAGAGGAACAGTTAATAAATCATCACCCGAGATCAACAGGAAATCTTTCGGCTTTGCTTTCGCGATCTTCATGCACTGTTCGATGTTGCCGGAAGCTTCTTTGATGGCAAAAATGTTTTTGTGAGCAGCTAAACGTAACGTTGTTTCTGCGGTAAGGTTGGAGGCTGTTCTCCCCGGAACGTTATACAAAATCACCGGCACCGGACTTGCATCCGCTACCGCAATAAAATGCTGATAAATTCCTTCCTGCGAAGGCTTATTGTAATACGGACTAACCGAAAGCAATGCATCAACACCTTTAAAGCTTGCAGCCTTAATGGTGTCAACAACTTCTTTCGTGTTGTTACCACCAATACCGTAAACAATGGGGAGCTTTTTCGGATTGTTGTCGATCACAAACTGAAGCACATCTTTTTTCTCCTGGCTGCTGAGTGTAGCGGATTCTCCGGTAGTGCCCATCACCACATAATAATCAACGCCTTTGGCGGTATGCTGCAGCACCTTCTTCAGCGCCTTGTAATCTACATTACCGGTTGACGTGAAGGGAGTTACTAGTGCTACGCCTGTGCCAAAGAATTTTTTCATGGTTAACTTAATTGTGTTGTGTATTTGTACATGCCATCGATCAGGCTTTTCGTGCTTCCGTTACTGTCAATCATAAACTCAAAGAGTGCTTTAACGTTTTCGTTAAACTTTCCAACGCGGCATTTTGATTTGCTGCGTGCGAGTACATAGGAAATCATCGGGTTGAGTTTCGTATCCAAGCAAAACAGGTAATCAAACGGGGTGTCTGAAAACTTGATTGTCTTCGCTGATTCAATCTGACCCCAGAAGGAAATGTCCTTTACGGTAAAGAAATCAAACTTAAACTCAGGATTTTCCTTCTTCTCGGGAAGAAACTCTAACACCTGAACCTTTTTACCATCCTGCTGAAGCTTATGGATGAATTCTTTCACCTCATCGTGCTTCTTTTTATCCTCAACACTGAACAAAATACCAATCGTTTCAGCCTGCCTGTAGGCCGTACTCTTGCGGACAGCCTTATTCTTCTTAAGCTGGTTGGCGGTGCGTGTTTTTAAAAAACTAAGCTTCATATTAAATCGACTTGCCTTTCAGCAGTTTTTCGAAATCCTGTTCAGAGATGATTTTCACCCCCAGCTTCTCTGCTTTCTCCTTTTTTGCAGGCCCCATATTATCACCTGCCAGCAAATAATCCAACTTTCCGGAGATGGATGAAAGCACCTTGCCTCCGTTTTTAAGGATCACGTCTTTCAGTTCATCGCGTTCATACTTCTCAAAGGTACCGGAAATCACGAACGATTTACCGCCCAGATTCTCGCTGTCCATCACCACTTCCTGCTCCACTACCTGGAATTGAAGCCCGGCCTTCCTCAGCCGCTCAATTTCCTTTTTATTGGCCGGCATGCGGCTGAACTCAATCACGCTTTGCGCGATCTTTTCACCAATTTCGGGCGCTTCAAGCAACTGGTCAAAGTTTGCAGCCATGATCGCATCGATATTTTTGAAGTGACGCGCCAGTTTTTCCGCAACGGTTTTGCCCACGTACCGGATACCGATCGCAAACAATATACTTTCAAACGGAACAGCTTTGGATTGCTCAATACCATCAAGCATGTTCTGAGCAGATTTCTCTTTTACTTTTTCAAGCTTGAAGAGATCAGCCTGGGTAAGATCGTATAAATCTGCGGGTGTTTTTAGCAAACCTAACTCAAACAGTTGCCGGATGGTTTGTTCGCCTAACGAATCAATATCCATTGCCTTCCGTTGAATGAAATGCTCAACCCGGCCTTTGATCTGGGGCGGGCAGCCCGTAACGTTCGGACAATAATGTGCCGCTTCACCTTCGGTACGAACCAATGCTGTTCCGCACTCCGGACATTTGGTAATGTATTGGATAGGTTTTGTTTTATCCGTTCGTTTGGATTGATCAACCGCAGTTACTTTCGGTATGATTTCACCGCCTTTTTCCACGAACACGTAATCACCGATTCTCAAATCAAGGCGCTCAATCTCGTTTGCATTGTGAAGCGATGCCCGCTTAACGGTTGTTCCGGCAAGGAATACAGGTTCAAGTTCAGCAACCGGAGTAATCGCTCCTGTTCGCCCGACCTGGTAGGTTACATCGTTCAGGCGCGTACTCATGCTTTCGGATTTGTACTTGAACGCAATCGCCCAGCGCGGACTCTTTGCCGTAAAGCCCAGCGTTTGCTGCTGCTCAATGCTGTTTACTTTAAGTACAACACCGTCTGTTTCCAGCGGAAGCTCAAGCCGTTTCTTTTCCCAATGCGCGATGTACCTGAGAACCTCTTTAATATCTTTACATTTTTTATAGGTAGGGGATACGTTAAACTTCCAATGCTCGAGCTTTTTGATTCCTTCTTCGTGAGTTTTTGCGCCAGTATCTCCTAATAAATTATAGACATAGCAATCAAGCCTGCGCTTTGCAACTTCGGTTGAGTCCTGCATCTTCACCGTGCCGGATGCTGTGTTGCGGGCGTTGGCATATTTCTCCTCGCCAATATCTTCGCGCTCTTTATTCAGCTTCTCAAAGACCTGTCGCGGCAGAAAGACTTCTCCGCGCACTTCGAAAGATGCCGGAAGGTTTTTCTGGCTGATCCTTAACGGAATGGACCGGATGGTTTTAACGTTGGTTGTTACATCATCGCCCCGCACACCGTCACCGCGTGTTACACCGCGCACTAAAATTCCGTTTTCATACGTGAGCGACATGGATACGCCATCAAATTTCAGCTCGCAGAAATATTCGTACGGGTCTCCATCCAAGCCTTTGGCTACGCGGGCATCAAAGTCTTCAAGCTCTTCCTGTGAATACGTATTCCCAAGCGAAAGCATGGGATATTTATGATAAAATGTTGGAAAGCTCTTTGTGATCGTTCCGCCAACGCGTTGCGTGGGGGAGTCGGGTGATTTGAATTGCGGAAATTGTACTTCCAGCGCGATCAGTGATTCCAGGAGCTTATCAAATTCCCGGTCGCTGATCTCCGTCTTGCTTTGCTGATAATAAAGCTCGTTGTGATAATTGATCTTATCGGTTAATGCAGCAATCTCTTTTTTAGCCTGATCAGCAGTCATGATAAAACATAAAAATTAGCGTTTAAAGTTAACGCTAATTTTTAGGCTGTACGGGCTCTGCAGGCTTTAAATTTTGTGCGGCCGGGTCAAATTTGTTATTGTCTTTAACGATGTCGGCCATACGGGCTTGCGGATCGATCTCGATCAACGAAATGTCAGCGAGCGCCTTATTGATCTTAAACGCGTATGTCGGACTCGTCCAGTACCATTCGGTAAGATCCGTGCGCGCCATCGTTTTATCTTCCACCGGCTTGCTGCCGAACGTTTCGTTCAGCGGGATGTAGAATAACTCTTTCGTTCCGTCTTTATAGGTTACCAGCAGATCAATCGGCATCGGCATCTGGCCAACGCGTTCCAGGGTTACCGTTGTTGCGTTCCCTTCTTCTACCGCTGACTTTACTCCGTAATCGATTTGTTTGGTAGTGTTAAGCCAGTAGTTGGCATACCATTTCAATTGCATGCCGGATGTCTTTTCCATCACACGAAGAAAATCGTTAGGTTCCGGATGGCGCATCTTCCAGGTGTTATAGTAGCGCTGCATGCCTTTGTAAAAATTATCTTCGCCAATGATGTACCGGAGCTGATGCAGGTATATGGCACCCATTGAGTACGCTGAAATGTTGTAGGCAAAATTGGTGTTGAAATGATCGGAAAGCGTGCTCATGGGTTCCTGCAGGTTTCGTTTTACCAGGGCAAAGTATGCACCATACGATCCTTTATGCGCTTCACTTATCGGTTTTCCAAACATGTCAGCAATCGATTCAGAACTTGAATAATCCGTGAAGCCTTCATCAAACCATGCGTATAACGATTCGTTTGAAGCCAAAACAGCCTGGTACCAACTGTGTGAAACTTCGTGTGCCATTGTTCCGGCAAGACTGTTAAGCGAACGTTCACCTGTAATAAGCGTACACATCGGGTATTCCATACCGCCATCACCTCCCTGGATAATAGAATATGTATCGTACGGATATTTGCCATAAAACTTATTCATGAACTCAAAGTGTTTAACGGCAAGTTCGGGAAGCTTGCTCCAGGCTTCCGTTGTTTTTTCACCCGGCTGATGGAAGAGATGTACTGCCGGGCCATCCGGTACCTGGATAATATCATGTTTGTATTCCGGATCGGCAGCCCAGGCGAAATCAATTACATCTTTTGCTTTGAAGTGCCAGATGAGATCTCCTTTAGGACGATCAACGCTTGTTCCAGGCTTCTCATAACCGTATCCAACTTTCTCAGCATTTTGAATTTTACCGGTGCCGGCAACAATGAACTTCGGATCAAGTGTAAGCTTTACATCGAAGTCGCCCCACACACCATGAAACTCGCGCGCTACATATTGATTGATATGCCAGCCCTGGAAATCATACTCGGCCAGTTTTGGATACCATTGCGTCATGGAATAGGCAATGCCCTCGCGGTTGTTACGGCCTGATCTTCTGATCTGTACCGGAACCTGCGCTTCAAATTTCATATCGAATACGGTCTTCGTATTGGGAAGAAGCGGTTTCTTTAACGTTACTTCCAGGATTGTTCCATCTACGTGCAGGGTTACATCTTTTCCGTCCTGTTTCAGACTTGTTACTTTTTGATAGCCGATTTCGCTTTCGGTAAGTTTTGAGATCCGGTCAGTAACGCGTCCGTCCGGATCGGGAAGTGACCTGGAGCGTACGTCCATCATACTGCCGGGCTGAAAAGCATTCCAATATAAGTGATAGTAAACTTTTGAAAGGGTGTCTTTTGAGTTGTTGAAGTAGACCAGCTTTTGGGTACCCGTGATCTTATGCGTGGTTACATCAAGTTTTACATCCATGGTATATTCAACGCGTTGCTGCCAGCGATAATCCTGCGCGGACGTGAACTGAAACAGGGCAACAAGAAACAAAAGGGTGCAGACTGATCGTAACATGGTAAGGGATGTTAATTATGGGGTAAAATATCCAAAGGATATTGATTTACAAAGACAATTTTATTTCGCCTTAAATCAAATAACAGGTTATCCCGGCTGAGACGCAGCTGCTTTTCAGGAAGGTTGCCGGTTACCGGCTAACCTTTAAATTCCTGAATCGAATCAGCCAGCAACTCGTACTGCTCTTTTGAATGTGCAGGGAAATTCGCGAAGCGAAGCTGGGTCTTTTTTTGTGCACCGTATCCGTCACCGGGGAGCATTCCTTTTTTTACGAGGTGATTTGTTAACGCTTCGGTATATTCATGACATTCCGCTACGATCACCGTTTTAGATCGGTTGGCAGGTTCTTGTACGAATGCTTTAATGAGCGGATGATTGTCTAATGCCTGGTACAGGATTGCTGCCTTGTATTCTGTTTCGCGCCTGATGATTTGTATGCCCCTGCGGTTCATATCTTCCACCACTTTTGCTAACAAATAAATGCCCAGCACGTTAGGAGTTTCAGGAGTCTGATTCTTTTTCGCGTTAGCGATCAGGCTGGGTAACGTATGATATGAGCCGATAGAAATCCCTTTGGAGAGAAGCTGTTCGGCCTTAGCGATACATCGTTCGTTTACAATCCAGACACCAAGTCCGGCAGGCAAGCCAAAACCTTTCTGTACGGAGAAGAAAACTGAATCAACTTTTGTGAAATCAAAATCCGGATAGGGCAGGGAAGACACTGCATCCACGGCAATTAATGCTGCCGGATTATTTTCCCGGATTTTGTGGATAACAGTCTGCGGCAAGGAAACGCCCGTACTTGTTTCGTTATGGGTAAGCGCGATCAGTTCGGTTAACGGTATTTCAACCGATTCGTTAAATCCCTTTCCTGATGCAACCATGCAGAGGGTTGGCTTTCGGTTGAGTTGTACTGCGGTATCATAGAACTTTTGTGAAAAGGCGCCATTCACCAAATGATGACTTGTACGTTCGGTCAGGTTTTGAATGATGCGTTCCCAGATTTCCGTTGCCGAGGCTGTAAAGACAATTGAAAAATTTGCCGGGATATTTAGCAGCGTTCTTAATCCTTCTGTTGCGTTGCGCGAGATTTCTTCAAACTGCCTGCTTCGATGCGAGAGGGAAGGTATCTGTTCTTTAAACGCTTTCCGTGCGTGATCTTCCGTGGTCATGTAAAGCTGTGACGGGCCGGGTGTGAAGTTTGTTTTCAGGGTCATGATAATAGTACCGCTGATTACTAAAAAATTAGGGGTTAATCAATATATCGATCGCAATAAGTTTTGCGTTCCTTTGTATAAGAAATTCACCGGGTTTGGGACACGTTTGCTGAACCTAACATATAATACAATTCCGGGTGTAAGCTTTCATCCAAAATCAGGCCTCATGCTGACGGTTACCGTCAGTACCTCGCCCAAAAAGCAGGTTAACAGAAGAAGGTTGCGGAGGACGGCAGCCCAAAACTTGTCGTTTAGGGGTTCAGAAACACCTCTCTGAATCCGGTGAATTTTTCTTTTTAGCAAGCTAATTATAAGATCAAACGGTTATTGGGCACATATACCGATGTTG
>CAZIGG010000132.1:3808-7762 GCA_964538575.1 uncultured Roseivirgaceae bacterium | reverse complement strand
GAAAGCCAGATGAAGAACCCTTTGCCCACGATGTGATCTTCCGGAACAAAACCCCAGTAGCGTGAGTCCTGGGAGTTGTGACGGTTGTCACCCATCATGAAATAATAATTCTGGTTGAAGGTATAGCTCGTTACTTCCTTTCCGTCAAGGAACAGCTTGCCCCCGGTAATTTTTGCGTCTTTGTTATGATCGTAATCGACAATGGTGCTGCCGTATAAGGCAAGCGTGGTATCGTTCAACTGGATCGTCCAGCCTTCCTTTGGAATCGTGAGACTGCCGAAGTTATCCGCGCTCCAGTTGAAGAGGCGTGACTGCGGGAAGGTTCTCGGGTCGGGCCTGTCGGAGCGTTGGGTGTCGAGCGCTACATCGGTAATGTAGGGCAATGCTTTTAATTCAGCCGCGAGCTTTTCGGTTAAGAACATGTGGTAGATAACCTTGTCGGCTTCGGGTCTTCCTAATAACGTATAATCTTCCTGGCCGAGGTCAAACTTATCCAGGTTTCGTTTGTTGATCTCATCCTTCGAGGTAACGATGTACCCGAACTGCATGTCAGGCGGATTCTCCAGCGGGGTGCCGTTCACGATTACCTGGCGGTCTTTAATCTCCAGCACATCGCCTGCCACGGCAACACATCGCTTGATGTAATTTGTCTTGAGGTCGGTCGGGTATTTCTTCCACTGGCTGCGCGGGAGGCCCCAGTTATTTTCTTCCATGCCGGGAACGTTGAAGACAACTACATCTCCGCGCTTTACTTCGCTGATGCCGGGCAAACGGTACTGCGGAAGCTGGATCCACTCAACATAGGAAGGTATTTCCGTGAACCAGATTTTCTGGTGTGTTAACGGAACCTGTAAAGGAGTTTTTGGCGTGCGGGTTCCGTAATGAAATTTGCTGACAAACAGGAAGTCGCCCACCAGCAGTGAGTTCTCCATGGAAGGTGTGGGTATCGTGTAGGCTTCCATAATCAGCCAGCGGATCAGGGTTGCCGCTACTACCGCAAAAAGAATTGCATCCCACCATTCGCGTACTTTCGACTTAGGCCTGGCATCCTTTTTCTCACTTTTCTCCCAAAACTTCCAATTCATACTGTTTACGGCTTAACTAAAAACGTGCAAATAAAGGGATTAAAATCAGAACTTTAAGAAATCATCCATTCCTAAAACGCCTTTTTTACCGGGCAGCCACTCGGCCACCATCACGGCCCCCCGCGCAAAACCCTCGCGCGAATGGGCTATATGTCGTATTTCCAGGTCGTCAATTACAGACGTGTACTTCACGATATGTGTACCCGGTACCGCGTTGACCCTGAACGAATTGATCGTAAGATTTTCTTTATTGCCCGAAGGCTCATTTACCCATTTCTGCGTAATCCCGTGCGCGATTATGTCATCCGCCAGGGTGATTGCCGTGCCGCTGGGGGCATCCTTTTTTTCCGTGTGGTGGGTTTCGTCAATGCTCACCGAATATTGATCGAAAGCCTTCATCATGGCCGCCAGCTTCCGGTTGAGCTTAAAAAAGATGTTTACACCAACGCTGTAATTCGAGGCATAAAAAAATGTTCCGTCATGCTGCGCAGCAAGCTTTTCAACCTCACTTTTCTTATCCAGCCAGCCGGTTGTTCCGCAGGCGATGGGAATGTTGTTTTCTAAGCAGGCTTTAATGTTATCGAATGCCGCTTCGGGTTGTGAAAACTCGATGGCCACATCAGCCTTTGAAGATGCGATCTGCGAAAGGTCCTGTGCATCGATCCTGCCGACAATTTCATGGCCCCGCTCCAACGCAATCTTCTCAATGGCCTTGCCCATTTTTCCGTAACCGAGCAGTAATATTTTCATGATAAGGGTATTAGAATTTAAAGATCAGAGACAGGCCGGTTGTTCGTCCGGTAAGCATATCGTTGTTCATGACTGGCTGAATTTTTACCTGCAGGTTTGGATTGAGGTCAAACTCCTTTAAGTGTGCGTCCACATGTGCGTCTACCATTTGTAATAAATACATACCTGCCGTAAGGATAATGAAAAAGTCGCGCTCACGCCTGTACCGGTCAATAGACCTTCGCAACTGGTCCTCCGTGAGATCGTATCCGAGGACCGGAACCGTGGGCGCGCCCGTCTCCAGCAATTCGAAAAGACCGCTTTTAAGTTCCATGTAACCGGTATGGTAAAAGTACACCCCGTATCCGAAACCGATAAATCCCCCGTACACCAATGGCAGCTTCCAGTATTTTTTGTTATAGATCTGTCCCAGACCCGGTAACACTGCAGCATACAGGATCGCCTTGCGCGGATCATAGCGGCTGGCGTATGACTGAAGCGTAGCGGTATCAGACTTCAGGAATACGGCATCCGGATCGGGCTCGATGCGAAGGCTGTCCTGCGCAAAAGCCGTAAACGATGATCCGGTAATCAGGCAAGCCAGTACAATCTTCTTCATTCAGCGATAGTCTTACGCGCGAAGCTTAGTGTATCTTAAGAATGTCCAAGATACGGTTAAGGTCTTCAACTGACAAAAACGGGATTTTAATCTCACCCTTTTTGCCATCGCTCTTTATAACAATGCGGGTGCCAAAGTGCGAGGAAAGTCTTGACTGGAGCTGATTTATTTCACGGTTTGCACTTCCGGCCGGAGCGGTTGTGCCTTTTTCTTCTTTTTTAGACGAGGCAAGCTCACGCACAAGCTCTTCAACCTTCCGGACTGAAAGATCTTCCGCCAGCGTCTTTTTAAAAATGTACAGTTGCTGATCGGGATTCTCCACATTGATGATGGCCCGTGCGTGACCCATCGAGATGCGGTTATCGCGCACTGCGATCTGGATATCAGGCGGAAGTTTTAGCAGCCGGAGGTAATTGGTAACGGTAGCGCGGTTCTTGCCCACGCGGTCGCCCAGCGCTTCCTGGTTTAAATTACATTCTGTAATCAATCGTTGATACGAAAGGGCCACTTCAATGGCATTCAGGTTTTCGCGCTGAATGTTTTCAATTAAGGCCATCTCCAGCATCTGCTGATCGTCAGCCGAGCGGATGTAGGCCGGTACGCTTTTCAGTCCGGCAAGCTTAGATGCCTGGAACCGTCTTTCACCCGAGATCAGTTGATACTGGTCACGCGCCAGTCTCCGTACGGTAATCGGCTGAATGATGCCATGTACCTTAATCGAGTCGGCTAATTCCTGTAACGCCTGCTGATCGAAATACGTCCGCGGCTGAAAAGGATTGACCTCTATCTGCGTTAACGGAATTTCCAGCGTGCTCCCGGAAGCCGGTGACGTTGTGGTAACCGGGGTCTTCGAAACCGGTGCATCAGTCTCCAGCCGGTCTTCCGTGTTGCTGTCGCTCAGCAACGCGTTCAATCCCCTTCCCAGCGCTTTCTTCTTGCTCATTTCGCTACGGTATTTTTATCCAATACTTCATGCGCCATGTTCAGGTAGCTGATGGCGCCTTTGCTTTCTGCATCGTGAACGATTACCGGTAAGCCGAAGCTGGGTGCTTCGCTCAGCTTAACGTTACGCGGGATAATGGTTTTAAAGGTCATCTTCTGGAAGTGTGTTCTCACTTCTTCCACTACCTGGTTGCCCAGACTCGTACGCGAATCGTAAAGCGTTAATAGAATGCCTTCGATCTCTAAGTTTGGATTCAGGCGTGTCTGAATGATCTTGATCGTGTTTAATAATTTACCCAGTCCCTCCAGCGCAAAGTATTCACACTGCACCGGGATGATTACCGAATCGGCAGCGGTCAAGGCGTTGATGGTAATTAGCCCAAGTGATGGGGAGCAGTCGATGATGATGAAATCATAATCGTCTTTTATTTTGCCCAAGGCATCGCGCATTTTTTCTTCCCTGCGCTCGATGCTTACCATCTCCACTTCCGCGCCCACGAGGTCGATGTGGGAGGGAAGTATATCGAGGTATTTCAGTTGTTCGTTTGTAACGATGGCTTCGCTTACCGGGGTGCCGTC
>CAZIGG010000132.1:1734-3708 GCA_964538575.1 uncultured Roseivirgaceae bacterium | reverse complement strand
CTAACAAATGAGGGGCGTGGAACATTGTGGAACGTATTTGTCCACAATCAATTCACATGCGCATGTTACTTTTTCTTCTTTTTCTTGGCGTCCTCGGCTTGTTTGCGCGCTTCTTCGCTTGCTTTCATCGCATCCTGCAGCTTAGTCATGAACTTCGATTTCTTACCTTCCCCGGCCGCGTTCTTCTTCTTATTCTCCTCCATGATCGCGCGGATTTTTCCATCGTCCACAAACCTCCGGATGATCGCCTGCTGGCCGAAGGTGGCGATGTTCGACATGAAATAATAAAAGCTTAAGCCGGCAGGGAAGGAGTTCAGCACGAACAGGAAAATGACGGGCATCATGTACGACATCACCTTCATCGGGCCCTGTACGGTTGACATCTGGTTATTCTGCCAGGTGTAAATAAGTGTTGAGACTGTCATGAGCAAGGTGAACAAGCTTACGTGGTTTCCATAAAACGGAATGCTGAACGGAAGGTTAAGAATTGAATCGTATGTTGAAAGGTCTTCTGCCCATAAGAAATGTTCCTGCCGTAATTCTATAGTGTTCGGGAAGAGATAAAACATCGCGAACAGGATTGGCATCTGAAGCAATAGCGGAATACACCCGCTGATCGGGTTCACGCCAACCTGCTGGTACAACTTCATTTGCTCCTGCTGGGTCTTGGTCATGTCATCGCCATACTTCTCCTTTATCTCATCCAATTCCGGCTTCAGCACTTTCATTTTCGCCATGCTGAGGAACGAGCGGTAGGAGAGCGGCAGCAGGATCAGGCGGATCAGGATCACGAGAATGATAATGATCAGCCCGAAGTTGTGAATGAAGGTGGTGAGGTAATAGAACACCGGGAAGATGACAAACTTGTTGATCCAGTAAACCGGGGGCCAGCCGAGGTAAACGTTCTGGTTAAACTTTTCAGCTACATCACCAATCTTCCTGTATTCATTTGGACCGAGGTAGTATGTAAAGTCAGCGGTTCCGTTTGCAAGCTTCTGCGTTTCGATATAAAGCTTCGCGCTGCCTTTCTTCACAACCTCTGTATCGGCTTCGTTCATGGAAGTTTCCACTTCACCGCCCTTAAATCCGTTTTTGGAGATGATGGAAGCCAGGAAAAACTTTTGCTTGAAGGTTACCCATTTCAGGTCACTGCCGAACGATTCCTTCTGGGGTTCGGTGGAACGCTCGGTGAGCCAGTCAACCGTTCCGCCTTCGTTATACGTAATGGTTGTATTGTTGCGGCTGTCGGCAATGTCTTTTTCGCGCGGGCGCAGGATGTTGTTCCACTGGTAGGTAAGCTGTTCCGATAACGACTTATCAAAACCTTTGCCTGAAATGCTGTACGCAATCTCATAGCCGTCTTCCGGGATGCGGTAAGTCTGAACCAGTTCAGCACCATCGCCCGGCTTTACGGAAAATGTTACGATGGTTGTGTCGCCCGTTTTGCGGACGTCAACATCATAGTACAACGCATACAGGTCAAGGTATTCGCCTTTGTACTGGGTTGTTAATTTAAAGTCGCTCGAATTTTTATCGATCAGCACAAGCGGCTTGCCGAAATAGGTCTTGAAATTCTTAAGCTCGGCATATTGAATAACCCCGCCCTTGTTCGAAAATCTAATGTTGAGCTTATTGGTTTGTACGCCCGTGAGTTTCTCTTCGCCTTTAAAGGCAGTTGCCATGTCTCCGTACGTAACCGCGGCAATACTGTCTTCTTTTGCCTGCCCGACCGGTGAGGGCTTTCCGACAGAATCTGCCGGTAAGGATGGTGTTGAAGCGGTTTGCTGAGGTGTTTGCGGCTGCGGTGCGAACCAGAAAAAGTACACCATCAACATGGCGCCTATAAGGGTAAGGCCAATGGCCGAATTTCTATCCATATTTTAATTTGTGATTTGTGATTTAAGATTTGTGATTTAAGATTGTTGATTGGGTTAACATTAAAATCTAAAATCTCAATTCTGAAGTTTTAATTTA
>CAZIGG010000132.1:0-1634 GCA_964538575.1 uncultured Roseivirgaceae bacterium | reverse complement strand
GTTCCACCGAAGCTTCCACGAACTTCACGAATAACGGATGGGGATTCATGACGGTACTCCGCAGTTCGGGATGGAACTGAACGCCTATGAACCAGGGGTGGTCTTTCAGCTCCACGATCTCCACGAGGTTTGATTCGGGGTTTATGCCCACGGCTTTCATGCCGGCCTCTTCAATGGCTTCGAGGTATTTGTTATTAAACTCGTACCGGTGACGGTGACGTTCCTGGATGGTTGATTCCCCGTAAACATGGTGTGCCTTGCTTCCCTTCTTCAGCTTGCACGTGTAGGCGCCCAGGCGCATCGTGCCTCCCTTGGCGGTGATTTTCTTCTGCTCCTCCATCAGGTCGATCACCGGGTTTTTTGTTTTCGGATTGAGTTCTGTTGAGCTGGCTTCAAGGCCAAGCACGTTGCGGGAGAATTCAATCACCGCACACTGCATGCCGAGGCAGATGCCGAAAAACGGGATCTTGTTTTCACGAACGTATTTAATGGTCTCGATCTTGCCTTCCATGCCGCGCTCGCCAAAGCCCGGGGCTACCAGCACGCCATCCAGGCCGCTGAGTACCGAACCAACAGACTCTTTATTAATATCTTCCGAAGAGATCCATTTCAGGTTAACCCGGCAATCGTTCTGCGCACCGGCATGTACGAAAGCTTCCGCGATGGATTTATAGGCATCGGGGAGAGAAACGTATTTGCCCACCAGTCCGATGGTAACTTCTTCAGTTGGATTCTTCAGCTTGCCGAGAAAATCTTTCCATTGCTCCAGGTCCGGCTCTTCCTTACTGTGAATCTTAAGCTTTGCCAGCACGCGCTCGTCAAGCTTTTCCTTGCGCATCAGCAGCGGCACATCATAGATCGTATCGGCATCAATGGCTTCGATAACCGAATTGAGCTGAACGTTGCAGAATAATGCAAGCTTCTTCCGGATCTCCATCGGGAGCGGGTACTCCGTACGGCACACTAAAATATCGGGCTGTATACCTTCCGCCAGCAGCTCTTTTACCGAGTGCTGCGTGGGCTTTGTCTTTAATTCTTTGGCCGCTTTCAGGTAGGGGATAAGCGTGAGGTGAATCACCAGGGCATTGGTCGGGCCCAGCTCCCATTTCACCTGGCGCACGGCTTCCACAAACGGCAGCGACTCGATGTCACCGATCGATCCGCCAATTTCGGTGATCACGAAATCATACTCACCGGATTCGCCCAGCAAAAACAGGTTGCGTTTGATCTCATCGGTAATGTGCGGCACCACCTGGACAGTTTTGCCGAGGTATTCACCCTGGCGTTCCTTGGTGATCACATTATTATAGATACGACCGGTGGTAATGTTGTTGGAGCGGGAAGTCGGTACGTTCAGGAAGCGCTCGTAGTGCCCCAGGTCTAAGTCGGTTTCCGCGCCATCGTTGGTTACATAGCATTCGCCATGCTCGTAGGGGTTGAGCGTGCCGGGGTCTATATTAATATACGGGTCGAATTTCTGGATGGTGACCTTGAAGCCCCGTGCCTGCAGCAGCTTGCCCAAGGAGGCTGAAATGATCCCTTTACCGAGTGAAGAAGTAACACCCCCCGTCACGAAAATGTATTTTGCTGCCGACATAGTTGCTCGTTACGGGGTGCAAAAATACGATTTAATT
>CAZIGG010000131.1:0-8089 GCA_964538575.1 uncultured Roseivirgaceae bacterium | reverse complement strand
AATTTTAATCGCTTTCCGTTTCGTATTTTTAGTTACTACTTTTGATTTTTATATCCGTTATGTCAGCCTTTTCCATGCCTGTTTCCATCCGCTGGGCGGATATTGATGCCAACCGGCACCTGCGTCATTCGGTGTACTATGATTTTGGCGCTGCTGCCCGTATGAAACTCCTCAGCGAACGGGGTTTAACAACGGCCAAACTGGAAGAGCTTCAGATCGGGCCGATACTTTTTCGGGAGGAAGCGGTGTTCAGGCGAGAAATTCATCTCGAAGATAAGATCACACTCACGGTAGAAATGCATAAATGCACCGAAGATTATAGCCGCTGGAGCTTACGGCATACGTTCTTGAAGGAAGACGGTTTGCTTGCGGCCACATTAACCATTGATGGCGCATGGCTTGACCTGAGGTTTCGTAAGCTGGCCAAGCCGGATGCGTTTATTCAAAAGATTTTTTCAGGGTTTCCAAAGTCGGCTGACTTTGAATGGACGATATCAACCAAAAAGTAATTCGGTTTATTTATTCAAAATCCAACCCTCAATAACTTTCGCATAGTGCATGTGCTCAAGCTTTTGAACTTTTAGGGCAATGGTTTGAGGTGTGTCGGTTTCATCGATGCCGCACGTGGCCTGGAAAATAACATTGCCTTCATCGTAGTTTTCGTTTACTTCATGAATGGTGATGCCGGTTTCCTTTTCGGCAGCAGCTTTTACGGCATCATGCACAAACATTCCATACATCCCTTTGCCGCCAAATTTGGGAAGCAAGGCCGGGTGAATGTTAATGATCTTTCCGGAATATGTATGCGTAAGATAATCCGGTATCAGCCACATAAAGCCCGCCAGCACCAGGTGTGTGATCTTTTCTTCCTTCAGCCAGTGGAGTACTTCCCGGCTTTCGCGGAATTGTGTTTTGGTAAACGTTTTGGTTTTTACGTTAAACTTTTCAGCGCGTTCCAGGGCCTGCGCATTTACATTGTTACTGAGTAGCAGCTTAACCTCAATGGAGGGATGGTATTGAAAATACGCAATAATCTCTTCCGCGTTCGATCCGCTTCCGGAAGCAAAAATAGCGATGCGGTGAGGCTTCATGCTGCAAAGAAAACACAATTCAGGGAATCAGCGTCATGCTTAAAATCCCCAGCAGCATGATCACCTTGCAAAAGCTGCTGAGCCAGCCGAAATCTTTTTTTGTATCGGCCCGGACAAGCTGAGCGGTCAGCCAGGCCAACGGCACAAACAGCAGCATCACGAAATAAATAACCGGAAGCTTTACATAAACATAATTAATCAGTACAACGGCAATCGAAAACAGAACAATGATTGAATAAAGTGTAATTTTTGTTTTCCGGATTCCCCAGATAATCGGAAGCGTTTTGCAGCCGTAGGTATTATCGCCTTTCAGGTCTTCCATGTCTTTGATGATCTCCCGGATCAGGGTCATAAAAAATGAAAAGAGGGCATAGACAATGATCAGCCCTTCATTCGTGTTATACAGAAAAAATAAAATTGCTATTGAAAAACCGGTAAGCAGCGCCACGGTGAAGTTGCCGATGAACGGAAGCCGCTTTAACAAATTCGAATAAAACCACAGCACGGAAACCGAAAACACATTCACGGCTGCCAGCTTCCACGAAACCAGGAGCCCCACTAAAATACCCATCGCAGACAATGCCACATGCAGTAAAATCGCAAACCTGCGATGAATGGTTTTGCCGATCACCACCCGCCCGGGGTTGTTGATCACGTCAATCTTTACATCATAATAATCGTTGATCACATATCCGCCCGCGGCAATCAGTACGGTGGAAAGTGAGAGAAGAAAAAGGTTAAGATCATGAAACACATCGGCTTTTGCCAGGAACCAGGCGGTGAAATACTGCGCAAATACAATGATCACGAGGTTCCAGGCGCGTGTGAGCTTCAGGAACGATTCGATCATATTTCTGCGCGAGGAAGGCATACAGGTAAAAATACGAAATGTAAGGGCGAAATGTTGTTCGTGTCGAAAACGTAGAGACGCAAAATTTTGCGTCTCTACACACCCACCAAAATGGTTATGTCAAAATTTCACCGTCAGCATCGCCAGAAAATTCGTTCCGGCCTGCGGAAAATAATACGCGACACCATCGCCATACGTGGCGCCATTGGATTCATATTCCTCGTTGAAAATGTTATTGATCAAAACGCTCAGGTCAATGCTTTTTATTCCTTTCGGCCTGAATGAATATCCAAGCCGCAGGTCATTAACAAAATACGGATCGAGCGTCAGACTTTCCGTTTCGGTATTGTCCAAGTATTGCTTGCCTACAAATTTTGACAACAGCGTGGTCTGAAATCCGCCCGCACTCCAGGTAAGCTGACTTCCTGAAATTACGCCGGGTGATAAAATTATATTAGTATCCTTGCCCTTTTCTGCAGGATCAAAAACATAATCTTTGTTTTTATTCATACTCAGCGTAACGTTAGCATTCCAGACAAGCTGATCGTAAATGCGCACCAACCCCGACAATTCTATTCCGGTACGATAGCTTTTACCGACATTGGCGCGGATCGGGTTGCCCACGTTATCTAACTTTCCGGTAAGCACAAGCTGATCCGTATAATTCATCAGATAATAATTGGCTTCCAGGCTATAGTATTCGGTGGTTCTTCTCCACCCAACTTCTATGTTGTCAAGGCGTTCCGGCTTCGGCTTTACTTCACCGTCCACATAATCCGTACGGTTAGGTTCACGGTTGGCGACCGCGTACGATGCATACAGGTTATCAAAGCCTGTAAGGGAATAGCTTACGCCTGCCTTGGGGTTGAAGAAATTCAGATTATCCTCAAAATCATAAGGCGTAAGGTCATCATCAATACCTTTTGTTTTGTATGATACATTTCTGTATTGCAGATCAATAAATGCATTCAGCCTTGCTGAAATGGCATAATTCCATTTCGCATACATATTGAAATCATTCTTTTGCGATTCACCTTCATAATAATGATCGCGGATAGCCGAATTGGAAGCATGCTGCGCCCAGATAATTTCACCGAAATGTTTCGCACGGGCATATTGATTGTATGCACCTCCTATCGTCAACGCAGTTTTATCTTTTTCGTAGTTGAAGGAGAATGTTCCGCCATAAAACTGGTTATCAAGCCATTTGCGGATAATAAAATCCCCATAGGTTAACGTTGAATCGCCAATCACCATGTTATCAAGTCCGAGCTCGGCAAATGGTTTTGCCTGTTTGTACTGCTCGTAGTATCCGCGTCCATAGGTGTAGTGCAATGAAACGTTGGCATTCCAGTATTCATTTAGCTTTTGTGTGAGGTGAAGCTGGTAGTGATCCTGCCTGTAGTTATCGACTTCATTGTCGTAATAGCCGGTTACATTCCAGTCAGCGTCATAAAGTGCGCCCGCGGAATTAAAGGTGCGATTTTCCTTCATCGTTGCGCCATCAATACCATTCCACGATTGATACGTTACCTCCTGACCGCCAAAAACAATTGCTTTCAGGATCGTCTTATCGCCATAGTAGCCACCGCTGAAATAGTATGAATCCAGGTCAGATGACGCACGATCGATGTAACCGTCTGATTTAATTTTGGAAGCGCGTCCGTCAAACGACCAGCGGTTATTGATCAGGCCCGTTCCGGCTTTTACCGTATAGCGCTGGGAATTAAATGAACCCCCGCCAAGCATTACTTCAGCATACGGATCGCGCTGCTGCGAAATAGTTTGCACGTTAACACTCCCGCCAAACGATCCTGCGCCATTTGTGGATGTCCCGACCCCGCGCTGAATTTGTACGCTTTGCGTTGACGAAGCAATGTCCGGAAGGTTAACCCAGAACGTTCCCTGCGATTCGCTGTCGTTATACGCAATGCCGTTGATCGTTACATTTATCCGGGTGGCATCGCTTCCGCGGATGCGGACGCCCGTGTAACCAATACCAGCGCCAGCATCGGAAGTAGTAACCAAAGACGGTGTCCAGTTAAGAATGAACGGCATGTCCTGTCCGAAATTCTGCTTCTGGATCGTTTGCTGGCTTACGTTGGTGAATGTTGTTGGCGTTTTATCATTAGCCCGTGTGGCGTAAACAACCAATTCATCCGTTAACTGATAAGATTCTTCGAGCAGTATCGTAATGTCTGCACGTTCTGAGAGTAAAACATTCTCGGTTTTGTCTTTGTAGCCGAGAAAGGTAACGCTTACTGCATGTTCACCCGGTATCAATTTATCAAACCGGAACTTCCCGAACTCATCGGTGGCGGTAACCTGCCCTGAGCTTAACCGAACTGTAGCGCCTGTTAACGCCTGGTTGTTGACTGCATCCTTCACCGTTCCGGTAATAAATGCCTGTTGCGCAAAAGCGCCTGCTGACAAAAGCATCGCTGCCAGCATCATTTTAATTTTTAACATTTTTAAATTTGTTTAAACCCGCAGGCACATCGGGGAATGTACCTTACTTACGTGTTTACACTGCCTCCCTTCGGCCGCATTACCGGCATCAGGTTCTATGGGTATAATCTCAGCCCTTGTTTTTGGCACCCCTTTGTCCAGATACGTATCTTGACGGGACAAATGTAAGGACGATTTTAGATTTACGAAGTTAGATTTTAGATTTTATGCTCAATCATGCTATTTATGGCTAACAGGCAGATTTTTAAACTCACAAAAATCTGAAATCTGAAATCTGAAATCGTAAATTGAGCCATGGCCACAGTAACCGTAAATAAAAAATCCGTTTTTGAAGTTGAATCAACTCCCGATGGTTTATTGCTGGATAACGCACTGTTCAACTGGGATATCACGCAAATCGCAGATGGCTATTTCCATATTCTTCACAATAACAAAAGCTACAAAGCCGAGGTTGTTAAAAGCGACCGGGCTGCAAAAACCTTTACGCTGAAGATCAACAACCGCATCCATACGGTTGAGGTTAAAGATAAGTTTGATCTGCTGCTGGAGAAATTAGGCATGAGTAGCCACGCAGCCGGCAAAGTAAACAACGTTAAAGCGCCTATGCCCGGACTGATCATCGATATAAAAATTCAGGCTGGCGATTCCGTAAAAGTCAATGACCCGTTACTGATCCTCGAGGCAATGAAAATGGAGAACGTGCTCAAATCTCCCGGTGAAGGAACGGTGAAATCCGTTACCGTTAAAAAGGGCGATAAAGTCGAAAAAAATCAGGTTCTGATTGAATTTCAGTGATTCGAAAACCTGAAATGCCCGAATCCTGAACTATATTTACGGGATTTTCTACTTCTAACGCTCAATGAAATACAAACGCATCGTCCTCAAGCTCAGCGGTGAATCGCTCATGGACTCTTCCGCAGGCTCATCTAAAAGCGGAAACATTGACCCGGCCCGGCTCGAACAATATTGTGAAGAAATAAAAAGCATCCGCAGCCTCGGTGTTGAGCTGGCCATTGTGATTGGCGGTGGAAATATTTTCAGGGGCGGACAGGCCGAAGCGCTCGGCATCGACCGCGTGCAGGGCGATTACATGGGCATGCTGGCCACGGTGATCAACGCGATGGCCTTACAAAGCGCACTCGAGCGTCATGGAATTTATACCCGCCTGATGTCGGGAATTAAAATGGAACAGGTGTGTGAGCCGTTCATCCGCAGACGGGCAATCCGTCACCTCGAAAAAGGAAGGCTTGTGATTTTCGGAGCAGGGATCGGAAACCCGTATTTCACAACCGATTCAACCGCCAGCTTGCGTGCCGTGGAATTGCAGGCCGATGTTGTATTGAAAGGAACGCGCGTGGATGGTGTGTATGACAAAGATCCCGAGAAATTTAAAGATGCAGTGAAATATAATAAGCTGTCGTTCCAGGAAGCCTACGAGAAGAACCTGAACATTATGGACATGACAGCCTTCACGCTATGCATGGAAAACAAGCTGCCGATTATTGTGTTCGATATGAATCAGAAAGGCAATTTGCTGAAGATTGTAAACGGTGAAGCGGCCGGAACATTAATTAGTTAAGATTTTAGATTTTTGATTTTAGAATGTCAGAGTCAAAATCAAAAATCCGAAATCTCAAATCTTAAATTAAATTATGGAAGAAATAGAAATGTTTCTCGAGGAAGCCAGGGACCTGATGGGCAAAGCGTTGACCCATGCCTCTAACGAGCTTACTAAAATCCGTGCGGGTAAAGCCAACCCGAATATGCTGGATGGCATTATGGTTTCGTATTACGGAGCAACAACTCCGTTAAACCAGGTTTCGTCAATGACTACCCCTGACGCACGCAGTATTTTTATCAAGCCGTGGGAAAAATCGCTGATCCAGGAAATTGAAAAAGCAATCCGTGATGCAAACCTCGGGCTGAACCCGCAGAATGACGGTCAACAAGTTATTGTGAATATCCCGATGCTTACCGAAGAAAGAAGAAAACAGTTGGTAAAACAAGTTAGTTCCGAATGTGAACACGGAAAGGTGAGCATCCGCAACATCCGCAAAGAAACGAACGAACAACTGAAAAAGATAAAAGGCGTTTCAGAAGACGATGTGAAGAACGCTGAAGATAAAGTTCAAAAGCTTACTGACGATTCTATCGCAAAAATAGATGCGCTTTTGAAAAAGAAGGAAGTGGAAATCATGACTGTTTAAGAATATCCTATGCAAAAATTCAAATCCATTATGAAAAAAGTTCTCGCCATCGTGATTGTGCTTATGATTGGTGTGTTTTCCTTTTTTTACTGGGTCTCGTATGAAAATGGATACTGGGCAGGCAAGGTTTTAAGCGTATCCAAAAAAGGGGTTCTGTTTAAAACGTATGAGGGCAGGCTCAGCATGGAGTCGTTCGGGGCATTAAAAAACACAAGCCCCATTGCAGAAACACGCGACTTTTCAGTTGAAAGCAGCAATGAAGAAGTTTTGAAAGAGCTGGAACAGGTTGCCTTAACGGGCGAACGCGTTAACCTGAAATTCAAAAAAATGTTTGTGCGCTTTTTCTGGCGCGGTGATACCAAGTATTTTGTTACCGCAGTTGAACGCTTAGGCGGCCAGGCGCCCGAAACCCCCTCCACACCGCAAACTCCGTGAGAGAAAATACCATCGTTGTATATGGTTCGTATGGTTATACCGGGCGGCTTATTATTCATGAGCTGAAGAAAAAATCCTTTAATATTATTCTGGCAGGTCGCAAGCACGATGCGCTGCAAAAGCAATCCGAAGAAACGGGTTATCCGTTCGAGGCTGTTGACCTAAGCGATTCAATCAGTTTAAAAAATCTTCTTTCTAAAGCTTCGCTGGTTTTGCATTGTGGCGGACCGTTCCGGTTTACCGCAAAAGCGATGGCGGATGCCTGCTTGGAAACAAAAACGCATTACACGGATATTACGGGTGAATGGCAGGTGTTTGAATTGCTGGCCGGGTATGACGAAGCAGCAAAGCAAGCCGGTATCCAGATCATGCCGGGAACAGGTTTCGATGTAGTTCCTTCCGATTGTCTTGCCGTTCATTTAAAAAAACGTCTGCCATCAGCAACGCATCTTCAGCTTGCATTTGCGATGGTGCCGGGCGGCATGTCGCGCGGAACAAAAAAGAGCATGACCGAAAGCTTAGGCTATGGCGGTGTGATGCGGAGAAATAATGAACTCGTTCCGTTTACCTTAGGCAAAGACGTGCTCGATCTTGACTTCGGAAAGTTTACCGCCAAAACAACCCGCATTCAATGGGGCGACATTTCAACGGCCTGGAGAAGCACGGGCATTCCTACTATTGAAGTTTTTGCGGGCGCGTCAGCCGGATCAATACGCGGCTTGCGCATCAGCAATTATGCAAGCGCGTTGCTGAGACAGCGCTGGATAAAAAATTTCCTGCTGAAGCAGATTGATAAAGGAAGCTCGGGCCCTTCGGATGAGCATTTAAAAACCGGCAAATGTTATTTGCGCGGAACCGTTTGGGATGCCGCAGGCAACATCCGCACAAGCTTGTTTAACGGCCCGAATGCTTATTTACTCACGGCCAAAACAGCAGCGCTGATCGCTGAAAAAATAATGACCGGAAAATTCGGTGCAGGGTATAAGACTCCTGCGATGCAGTATGGGGCTGATTTGGTATTGGAGATTAGCGACACT
>CAZIGG010000130.1:0-8092 GCA_964538575.1 uncultured Roseivirgaceae bacterium | reverse complement strand
GTTTTTACAGCCGGTAAAATTAAGAATTTATTAGTCTTGCCCTGAAACAGGCTTGATAGAAGTTATTTTGTTAACAGCATCCAGGTAGTCATTCCAACGAATCACCGGTTTTTGACGGACTTTTATGTTGTGCGGAAACAAAATGAATACTGAGCGCTGAGATGAACAGAAACCAGATGCTTCTGTTCATCAGGCTTCTATTGCTCTCAGAAGTTCGGCACCGCCATTTTGCAGCACTTCCTCGGCTACTTTCTTTCCCATTTCTTTGCATCCGGCAATGGTGGATGAGCGTTTTGCTTTGATCACACGCTTGCCGTCCCGTGAAATGAGGCCGGCTTTCAGCGTGATCAGGTTGCCCTCAAAATGGGCATACCCGAAAGCCGGGATGCGCTGACCATCCCGGAAAGTTTTAAGGAAGGACCGTTCCGTTCGGATGCAATCCTCCGTTTCTTCGTGGTTTACCCACCGCTGGATGATTTCTTTTTTATCGAACGAAAGTTTTTTGTGACACATGATGGCAATGCTTCCCTGCCCGACAGTGGGGACGAAATAACTGGTTTCGATTTTCTCGACTACCCGATTCTCAAGCCCCAGGCGCTGTGCATCCGTATGGCTCATGAGCAGCGCATATTCGCCCGCTTCCATTTTCTTTATTCGCGCGGATAAGTTTTCAGGGATCGAAACAATTTTAACGTCAGGATAAAAATGCCTTAGGAAAGCAATTCTTCGTAATGAATTTGTCCCGACTGTAATGCCCGGGTTGGAAAGCGTAGCTTTTTTCCGGCTGATGAGCACATCGTTCACGGCTTCACGTTCGGTAAAGGCTAATAAATCCAATGCGTCATTTAAACGCGCAGGAATGTAGCTGGCATGGAATGAAATAATTTCAATTTCTCCCCGAAGGAGAGCGTCTTCCAGTACCGTTAAATGTTTTGCATTCGTATCGAAAGCAATAACTTCGGTAGTATAGCCTGACGGCTTGATTAACGCGGCAACAACATTAGCCTGGCTCAGGGCAAGCGTGTTATTGAAGGTGCCGATGCGAATAAGTCTACTCATGGGTTCAGGGTTTTAGAAAGCTGAAGGGAAAGGTCGAGGAAGATCATTTTGGCGCTGCCGTTGCGTTCGAGGTGATAGGCAGCATCGTTCATGAGGTTGTATGATTTTTCAATTTTAAAAACGTTCAGCACCTTGCTGAAGTCCTGGATGAATTTCAATTCTTCACCCTGAATCCGGTGCAGCTCATCCGCCCCGGATGATTTCAGCAAGGATTCGCGCATCATGTTCATGCCGTAATGCATCATGTTGCGCTGGCGAAGTTTGTCCAATGCATGAAATTCTTCCGACATCACCACCAGGTTTCCGAAGCTCTTTTTAAAGCAGGCGCGCATCCATTCAATAAATAACGGGGCGCTGTCGTCTTCTTCATTTTCAGAAAGCCGGAATGACAGATTCAGGTTTCCTTCGGCAAGCTGCGTGATCGCGGCAGCACGTTTGCGCTCGATTGACTTTTTCTCAACGAGGTAATTCTCCACCTCCTTATCGGCCAGCAAAGGAACCGTGATGATTTGCGTACGGGAAATAATCGTTGGCAGTAACCGATCGGCCGCATTGGTAACCAGAATAAAATACGTGTGTGCTGCGGGCTCTTCCAGGATCTTTAAAATTCCATTGGCAGCAGAGGGATGCATGTACTCCGGCTGCCAGATGATCATGATCTTGTACGCGCTTTCAAAAGGTTTCAGCGAAAGCGCTTTCACAATCTCTCTGCTTTCTTCGCGTGAGATTAATGCCTGTTTGTCTTCACCGCCATACGAGGTTGTCCAGTCGTCCAGGTTCGCGAAAGGCTGCTCCAGCAAAAATGTGCGCCACGATTTCATGATCTCGGCTTTAAACCGCTCCTCATCCTTATCGCCTTTTACATTGCTGAGCGGAAACACAAAGTGTGTATCGGGATGGATGTACTTTAAACTCTTACTGCACGCTGCGCATTTACCACACGAATCGTCAGCCTGTTTATCCTGACAATGAATGTAAGTCGCGTACGCCAGCGCCAGCGGAAGATTCAATGCACCCTCAGCGCCCACAAACAATTGTGCATGGGCAATGTGATTACTCTTAACCGAGTCGGTTAATGTCTTTTTAGTTTCGACTAAGCCGGGTATCTCCGAAAATCTCATCTATACGCTCTTCTTTTCCCAAATTCTGTTTCCGGCCGAAAGTTCAAACACATTCGCCAGGATTTCCATATCCATTTCGCTGAAGGTAATCTTTCTCCGTTCCATTACTTTCCAGGCAGTCTCAAAAGCTTTCTTCACCTGGAAGGTTGTAAAACCGCTTGCACCACCCCATGCGAAAGATGGAATGAAATTGCGAGGGAACCCATCGCCAAAAATGTTGGCCGATACACCCACAACGGTTCCGGTATTGAACATGGTGTTGATGCCGCACTTGCTGTGGTCGCCCATCATCAGGCCGCAGAATTGTAAACCCGTATCCGCAAAGCCGCCCTTCGCGTAGCTCCATAGCTTTACGTTCTCGTAATTGTTTTTAAGATTAGAGGTATTGGTATCGGCACCGAGGTTGCACCATTCGCCAATCACCGTGTTGCCGATAAATCCATCATGTCCTTTATTGCTGTAACCGAAGATCACCGAGTTACTTACTTCACCGCCAACTTTAGAATATGGGCCAATCGTTGAATCGCCCCGCATCTTGGCGCCCATGTTTACGGTTGATCCTTCGCACAATGCAAACGGGCCTTTGATCAATGCTCCCTCCTGGATAACAGAATTTTTGCCTAAGTAAATCGGGCCGTCTTCCGCATTTAAAACCGCAGCGCGGATATGTACGCCTTCTTCCACAAAAATATTTTGCCCGCCATACACGATGGTATGTTCGTCCTGAATGCCTGCCGATCTTCGTCCGGCTGTGATCAGACTGAAATCAAGCCTGATCTGCGCTGCGTTATGCTGAAATATTTTCCAGGGTTGATCAATCAGGGTAACATCACCTGAAAATGTTTTTGGTGTTGCCTTACTTAAATCGGGCAATGCCATGTCTGAGCTTTTCCAGGCGAGAATGGTATTTCCGTGCACCAGAATTTCACCGTGCATCAAAACCTTTACCTGCTCAATGGCTTTATCATCCGGGCACCATGCTGCATTGATGAAGAGATTATCAAACGAGGCCTTAGCCGGGAATTTTTTCTGGAGGTAGGATTCCGTTAAAAATGAAGCAGTCGTCCCTAATCGTTTTTCCCACTTCTCGTTGATCGTTAAAATACCAACCCTGATCTTGCTGATGGGCCGGGTATACGTAAAGGGGAGGAGATTAATACGGGTTGCGGGATCGTCAAACAGGACAAGGTTCATATGTGTAAATATATAAATAACACGTTGCCGGACTTGTTCCGGCACCCCCTTTTAGAGCAATTTATCAGGGGGTCACGGCATGAAGCCGCGAGGGGTGAGGGGACAATAAAAAACCCTGACGGTTCCGTCAGGGTTTCTCCATGCATATAAGAAGGAAGTATTAAGCTTTTTTCGTGTACTTGTTTTTGAACTTCTCCACGCGGCCTGCAGTGTCCACAAACATCTTTTTGCCGGTATAGAACGGGTGTGAAGCCGAACTGACTTCGACCTTGATCACAGGGTACTCCTTGCCGTCTTCCCACTTGATGGTTTCTTTCGCCTTCATCGTGGAACGGGTCAGGAATTTAAAATCGCTTGACAGATCGTGGAAAATAACTTCCTGGTAATCTGGGTGAATGTCCTTTTTCATCTTATTTATTCGTTTTTTCCTCTAAAAGGACTGCAAAGATAAGGACAAAACCCTGAAACCCAAGAGCACGATTTAACATTTTTGGCTACTTATCAGAACCTACGTATTTTGCCCGAATCTTTACCTGAAGATGCGCAAGGCACTTATTTTTTTACTGATTTCAGCCCCCTTTTTGGCTTTTTCACAAAGCAGCTACGTTTCGACCAACGAGAGCTACTATCATTTGCTGGACCGGTATGAAGTAAAATCCGGGCGGATTTCCCCTTATGTCTTTACTTCTGTAAAGCCCTGGAAACGATCGGATATTGTGCAGTTCGTGGATACCCTCGACCGGCAGGGAATGTTCACTTCCAAGGCTGACCGCTTTAACCTCCAGTACGTACGGAACGACAACTGGGAGTGGGCCCACCCGGAAACCAATGACCGGAAGCCTTTTCTTAAGTATTTATATAAAAAGAAGTCAGACTTGTTCTATGTAGATGAAGACCCGGATTTTGACCTGCATGTAAACCCCGTTTTATACCTGGGTGGCGGAAAGGATTCTGAGTCGGACGATCCTTTATTTATCAACAGCCGGGGTGTTGAAATTCGCGGAATGCTGGATAGGAAAATCGGGTTCTACATGTTCCTTACGGATAATCAGACGCGCATTCCTTCGTACGTCAGCAAAACCATCCAGATGGATAGCTCCTATGGATTTTATCCGGTTATCCCGCATGAAGGATTTTGGAAAAACTATAAGGAAGATCAGGGATACGATTTTTTCCAGGCACGCGGATACATCAGCTTTGAAGCCACGCGCCACCTGAACATTCAGTTTGGTCATGACCGCACCTTTATTGGCAACGGGTTTCGTTCCCTGATCTTTTCCGATCATGCGCCTCCATCAATGTTCCTGAAAGGAAACGTTAAAGTCTGGAAGCTTAACTATTTGTTTCAGCTCAATCGTATGGTAGCAGATGTTAAGGGAAGTGCCACCGGGCTATCGGGAAGCGATAAATATCCGGCTAAATTTGTAGCGCTGCATCAACTGAGCGTGAACATCGGAAAGAAGCTGAATATCGGAGTATTTGAATCCGTAGTATTTAGCTCCGATGAATTTGAATTTTCGTATTTAAATCCGGTCATCTTTTACCGGGCCATTGAACAGCAGTTCGGAAGCAGCGATAACGTCATCCTGGGAATGGATTTTAAATGGAATATGGTTAAAGGCGTTTCCATGTACGGCCAGTTTGTGCTGGATGAGTTTAAGCTTGAACATATTAAGGAGAGTGACGGCTGGTGGGCTAACAAATTCGGTATCCAGGCAGGCTTAAAATATATTGATGCCTTTGGCGTCTCTAACCTTGACCTGCAGGCAGAAACCAACATCGTGCGGCCTTATACGTATTCGCATAATACACCCTACGGAAGCTACTCCGGTTATTTACAACCCATTGCACATCCGCTGGGTGCGAACTTCAAAGAGTTTATCGGCATTGCCCGCTATCAGCCGCTGCCGCGGTTGAACCTGACCGGTAAACTGATTTATGCTCAGGTTGGCCGTGACTCAACGAATACCAACTGGGGTAGTGACATTTTAAAAAAGAACAACATTAACAGGGAAGACGACTATGGAAATGTTATTTCGCAGGGTGTTAAGAATGACATTTTACTGGCGTCCTTTACCGCCAGTTGGCAGCTTGCGCATAATATGTTTATCGAGGGTTCAGTGGCAGTGCGTAAGAGCGAAAGCCCGGTTCCGCAGTTTTACAGTAATAGTACGGTGGCTTCCGTAGCTTTGCGCTGGAATATTTCGCAACGGTTCTACGATTTTTAGACAGATGAAGATATACATACGCATTTTAGGCTACGCCCGCGGACTTTCCAGACGAATGGTGAAGTTTTTCATTTTTGCCATTCTGGGTGTGATCTTCAGTGCCGGATACCTGGCGCTTATCATGCCGATGTTAAAAGTACTGTTCAATTCGGGAGAAAACCCTGTCGTGCCGCCCGCTCCGGGAAAGTTTGAATTTTCAACAGAGTTTGCGGAGAGCTTTTTTAATCATCACTTTATTCGCCTGGTGCATGAGCATGGCGCACCCACTACACTGCTCTTTATTTGTCTGGGTATTGTTTTACTGATGATTATTGGCAATACATTCCGGTATCTTGAACGCATTACCGCTTCCCGCATTAAGGTTGATGTTGTTAAAAACATGCGTGTGGATTTGTTCAGTCGCGTATCCAACTTGCATATCGGGTATTTTAATGATCAGCGTAAAGGCGATCTCATGTCGCGGTTCACAAACGATGTTTCAGAAGTTGAAGGATCGGTAAACAACAGTTTGAAGTCTGTGTTAAAAGAACCCATTACCATCATCGTTTATCTGAGTGTGATGCTTTATTTGAATTATAAGCTTACGCTGTTCACGTTAATTCTCCTGCCGCTTATGGGCGGACTGGTGGCGGAAATCATCAGGCGGTTGAAAAGAAAAGCACGGCAGAGCCAGGAAGCTATGGGGCGTATCGTTAACATCCTGGACGAAACGTTTGGCGGTATGCGCGTGATCAAAGCATTCAACGCCCGGAATTTTGTGATTAAAAAAATTGATGCCGAAACGAGCTTCCACCGGAAAGTAAACCTTTCCATTGCCCGCAAAAACGAAATGTCTTCTCCGCTGTCGGAAGTATTGGGTGTCATTATCGTGGCTGTTATTTTATGGTACGGAGGAAGCCTGGTGCTAAGCGGATCAAAGGAACTTGAGCCGGAAGCCTTTATGGGTTTCCTGGTGTTCTTTGCTTCCATGATCCAGCCGGCTAAGAACTTTTCGAATGGTATAACTTCTTTGCAGAAGGGTACGGTAGCAGCGGATCGTATTTTCAGGGTAATCGACCTGGAGCCCGCGGTTAAAAATAAGCCTGATGCGATCGTATTGGACTCGTTCAAAGACAGCCTGGAGTATAAAAACGTAAGCTTTGCATACGATAAGGAACTGGTGCTGAAAAACATTAACCTGAAAATTCAAAAAGGAAAAACAATCGCATTGGTTGGCTCATCCGGTGGGGGAAAGTCAACGCTGGCGGATCTTGTCCCCAGGTTCTACGATCCTACCGAAGGTGAGATTTTACTTGATGGAATTCCCTTAACCGATTACGAGATCGAATCACTGCGCCAGCAAATGGGTGTGGTTACACAGGAATCGATTTTATTCAACGATACCATTTTTAATAACATCGCTTTCGGTAAGGAAGATGCAACGCTTGAAGATGTGATGGAGGCGGCTAAGATTGCCAACGCACATGAGTTCATCTCACAAACTCCGGAGGGCTACCAAACCTTTATTGGTGAACGCGGCTCCAAGCTTTCAGGCGGACAGCGCCAGCGCATTGCCATCGCACGGGCAGTATTAAAAAATCCTCCGATCCTGATTTTGGATGAAGCAACTTCTGCCCTTGACTCCGAATCGGAAAAGCTTGTACAGGATGCCTTAACCAAGCTGATGAAAAACAGAACTTCCATTGTGATTGCGCACCGGCTGAGCACCATTCAGCATGCCGATGAAATTGTGGTGATCCAGGGCGGCCAGATCATGGAACGCGGCACACACGATGAACTGGTGGCAAAGGGCGGAGTTTATAAAAAGCTCAGCGAAATCCAGAAAGCCTAGTTGCGGTGCTTACCCGTGTATGTTATTCAGACACTTTCCATTTTTGGTTAAGCGTAAAAAGGGTATGTTTGAGGGTTATTTTGGATATGCAAGTATGAAGAGAAACAGGCTTATTTTTTACTCGGTTATCGGAGGACTTCACCTGTTTATTTTCCTCTTCACACTGTATATGGACAGCCAGCGGGATAACCTCCAGTTTTTGGTTGACCTTCAAAAAATTATCTGGCTGCTGAAATATGCCGTGTTTGTGCTGATGGTGTTGTTTGTAACCAACATCATTTTGCACGTACGCGACAACAAGCGTCACCAGCGCGAGAACATGCAGCTTATCCAGGAACTTAATACACTCAAGGCCAAACTGTACGACCTCCAGGAAGCCGGTAAGAAAACTCCGGAACCGAACCCGGTAAAATCGGAATAGGATCCGGAACGTATGCAATACGTTTAGTTAAATTCTTCAAACGCAGCCACAAACGTTTCAAAATTTATGGGCGGGGCATAGCTGATCAGCTCGTTGGTGTCACTGAACTGATACCGCCTGTTCACTTTCCAGAACTGGATGTTGTTATACACAAACGTTTTGGTTTGTTTATCGTGCCGGATGGATTCGAATATCTTTTGCAGATTCTCCAGCGACTCTACCTCAACTCCGCGACTGA
>CAZIGG010000129.1:2922-8200 GCA_964538575.1 uncultured Roseivirgaceae bacterium | reverse complement strand
GGTGCCCACGAGCTTAAATGTTCCCACCGGCCGGCTGAAGAAGAGTATAAAGCAGTCCAGTGAGATTGCAGTCCGATCATGCCTTCGGATGCTTCGTTAATAAAATCATTCTTGGGTTGTGTTACATCCCACATTTCAACACCGTTGATCCACAAGGTAAGCTGCGGAATATCGCCTGTCATGCGGAGGCGGAAGGAATTCCAGTCGCCCGGTTTCCAGACTTCCGAAAGTTTTTCTGCTTTCACCGGCTTGCTCACGCTCATGCGTTCACCGTATAAACTTCCGGTGCTGTTGGCGGTTTCATCCAGTTCAATTTGATAGGCAACACCGCTTTCGGTTGAGCGGATAAAAATCCCGCCATTGGTAAACGAATCGATTTTTACTTCTATGTATAATTCAAAGTTCCTGTATTTTTTATCGGTGAGTAAAACACCGCCCTGCCCGTAGGGCTGCTGCGTAACCACCATTACACCGTTTTCGACATGAAAGTTTGGAGTTGTGCCCTGGTGCGTGGTGCGGCTTACGTGCCAGCCTTTTAAATCCTTTCCGTTGAAGATTGATTTAAAACCTTCCGGCAGTTGCGCAACCGCAGTTGCCGGGCCTGTCCCGGCACCCCCTTCAGCACGGAAACGGGAGATCGCGGCACGGGGCCGCGAAGACGTAGAAGTTTTGAGATTGTCTCCGGATTTTATTTCCATCACAATTCTGAACCCGACATCAAAGCCGTTACCGGGGCCGGCAGCGTGCGTCATGTACGTTGCGTTTTTTACATCACCTGTAAAGGATGAACCTTTTAACACATGTTCCTTTCCTGACTTGGGAGGAGTTGGATCGGCAAAGATTTTTTCATTGTAAACATCCTGCGTCCATTCCCACACATTCCCGAGCATGTCATAAATACCCCAGGCATTCGGTTTTTTTGATCCTACAATTGTTGTTGTCTGGCCCGACAGTACAGCGCTTTCAAAAATTTGTTTCCAGGCGATGTCGTCTTTGTTTCCTGCACGCGCTGCATATTCCCATTCGAATTCGGTTGGTAACCGGTAGGTGTGATCCTTATCAAGCTTGTTCAATGCTTTTATAAAATTCTGAACATCATTCCAGGTCACGTTTTCAACGGGATGCTTATCCACATCATCGGATACTTTACTTGCTGTGAAAACCGAAGGATTGTTGCCCATTACGGTTCTCCATTGAGCCTGCGTGATTTCAAACTTGCCGATGTAATAAGGTTTATCAATCATTACTTCAAAACCCGGCAGGTAAGCAGCCTTAGCTAATTTTTCTGCTTTCATATATAGCGAATCGGGTAGCCGGTCTTTCGGGTCAGCGGGTTTGTCGACCGTGGGTTCAAATTTTCCAACCGTCATGGTGCCGGGCTGAATCAGTACAAATTCAATCCCGGTCGTATTCGTAAAAGTTTTTTCCTGTGAATACGCGGATAAGGTAATCACCAGGCAGAACACCGTTAGCAACGTATACCTCATGCGTCATTTCTTTTTCTTATCCCTTTCGCGGTCCCAGTTCTTATTTTCAGCCCGGCCCAGCTTGCCGATTTCAAGTGAGCGCAACGTTGTGCCGCCCTCAACTTTGTATTGCGTAAAACCCCGTACTTCTTTTACTTCTTCCTCCGTAACAACCGAGGCTTTGTTTCCCAGGTCGCTGCTGTTGCGGATATAGCTCAATACCGATGCCAGGTATTCATCGGTATTGCCGGCCATGGCAGGCATGGCGTTGGGGTATTCCTTGCCGTCAACCGGTCCCTGTAACCCCAGCAGCATCAATTGAATGAGCGCAATCTTATCTCCCGTTACACGGGCCGAACCTGTAAGCGGAGGTGCGGGCATCGGGTTACTGCCGATCAAAATACCTTTTCCATCGGCACCGTGGCAGGTTGAACACAACTGCTTGTAAATAATAGCGCCTTTTGAAACGAGCTCGCGGTCGGCAGGACTTAAATTTTTAATCCGCGCAAGTTCAATTTCTGCCTTAACCCGGCTTTCTTCAAAAACTTTGAATGAAAACTGCATCAGTTCGTTATCAGGATTTTCGGCCAGCAAGTCTTTTACAATTTTTTGTGCGGATGCTGTTTTATTTGTTCTTAACGAGAGCATGATTTGAATTTTTACATGGGCACTTGAATCATTTTTCAAAGTACCAAGGGCTGAAATTATTTCTTCATCGTTCTTATTTGTAAACAATTCACTTGCCCAGACAGCGGTTTTACGAACATTGGCATCACCATCCGCTAAGGCAATCAATACTGTTTGTTTGTCCAGCGACTCAAGACCTTCCAATGTCCAGAGCGCATGAATGCGGGCTAACGGATTTTTATTTTCCGAAACAATTTTTTTAAGATCCGGAACAATTGATTTGTCATTCCTGACGATGATTGTTTGCTGGGCCATGTCGCGCCACCAGCCATTGGGATGACCCAGATGTTTTGTGAGTTCTGCCGGAGTTTCATTCAGCATGTTTGGTTTCGTGTTATCGGGTTTGAAATCGTTATGCACGATTCGGTAGATACGACCCATGCCCCTGATTTTATCCAAGCCAAGCTCTGCAATTTTTCCAGCGACATAAGAACCGGGCTGTGTCCATTCACTTTCCTGGATGATGCCATGGTACATGTCAACGATGTAAAAACATCCGTCCGGCCCGGTGTAGGTATTAACGGGGCGGAAGTTCATATCGGCAGATGCCAGCCATTCTTTCTCATGATAGGCCGGTTCGATAATAAGTTTGCCGTTTTGGTTGCGCACTTTTCCGCGCTTGATTACACGCGCAACAGGTTCAGGAATAAAATAATCGCCCAACATGTCAGGTGGCAGCCGATCGCCCCGGAAAATAACCTGCCCTGCGCCCGAAGTAAAGCGAATAAGCGTATTATCCTCCCGTCTTCCTTTTGGCCCAACATTGGCATCAACATTTCCGATAACCGGCCACAGGTAAGTAAAATCTTCGGTGTATTGATCGCGCAGGTTTAGCGAACCGTAAGCAGGCAGTTGCTGAATCTGCACGGCAGGTAAGCCAGGCCCGGCTTCTGAAAAATAAAGTCTTCCGTAGTTGTCGTTCGTCAAACCCCATTGGCCGAACATGTGATCGATTAAGGTATCAACCAGCAGCTTTCCGTTTTTGTATTTATAGCGGAGGTTATCGCGCGAAGGATAAATCCAGTTGTCGAGATTCCAGAGAAAGCCGCCATTCTGGTGTTCCAGGTTTCGCGAATCGATGGCGTTGTTCTCAAAAACAATTTTCTTTTGATCGGCTATGCCATCGCCATCCGTGTCTTTATAACTCCAGACATGCTGCGCATTGGTGACGGTGATGTACACTTCATCGCCAACCGGAAGAACCGTGCGCGGAAGAATCAGGCTGTCAATGAAAATGCTTGACTTGTCCATCCTGCCATCATTGTCAGTATCTTCCAGGCGCATTACCCGGCTTGTTGGCTCATATTGTTCCGTGCCGTTTGCATCTTTCATGTACGTGTTCATCTGAACCACATACAGCCTGCCGTTGCCATCCCACGCCATGGCTACAGGTTCCTGTACCATCGGTTCGCTGGCCACCACTTCTGCACGATACCCCGGAGGCAGTTGAAATTTCTTTACAGTTTCTTCCGGTGAAAGGGGAGCAGGATCGGGATTGGCGGTGATAAATTTTCGCTCAAATCCATCGTTGGTTTTTTGTTCAGGTGCTGAACAACTCACGGCAAGAAGCAGTGACAATGAAAAAATAAAAGCGTTTTTTGATTGAAAATGCATACCGTGTAATTGAATTGCTCTAAGGTGAAAAAATATTCCAACCTGTCCAATCGCTTTCCGGGAGACTACTTATGGGTAATACCGACCGCTGATAAATTTTCTGCTTCCCTGTTCCTGATTTTTTATACCTTGATCGGATAATCTGATCCTATGAAAAAATTGTCTGCACTTTTTATTGCCTGTATGCTGCTGGTAGCGGCTTGTAAAAACGAAAGCACTCCCGAAACATTTGCACGCATCAATGCAGAGGCGCTTCAAAATTCAAAAGCTTACGCAACGCTGGGTGAGGCTACGTCTGCCATTGGTCACCGTCTTACAGGATCGGAAAACGGTAAGAAAGCGGAAGAATACACATTCAATAAGTTCAAAGAATACGGTTTTGAGGATGTCCGGTTTCAGGAGTTTGAAACCAAAGCCTGGGCGCGCGGCACGATTGCCGTTACCCTTGATGGCGACAGTGTGAAAGCTGTAACGCTTGGCCATGCACCGGTTGAAGCCGATGTAACAGGGGAGTTAGTGGATATGGGCAATGGCCTGGAAGCCGACTACACCGCTAAGCCCGGAGCAGCGAAAGATAAACTTGTACTCATCTATATTGGTGTACTGGAGGGTAGTCCTGAAGGTACGCGTAACCTGCACCGCAGCGAGAAGACTGCGATTGCAATAAAAAATGGCGCTAAAGGGGTAGTGATCTTTAACCAGGTTGATAAAGGAGTTTTATTAACCGGCACGGCTTCCGTAACCGGGGAGCTTATTCCTATTCCCGCTATTTGTATTGCGAAAGAGAAAGGATTTGAGTTAAAAGAGAAGCTGAAAACAGGAAAGAAAATTCAGGCTCACATTTCCATGACCAATCACAGCGATGTGATTCAAGCACGCAACGTAATTGCTACGCTTAAAGGTTCGGAACTGCCCGATGAAAAAATTATTATTGGTGGCCACCTCGATTCGTGGGATTTGGCAACGGGGGCAATTGACAATGGCATCGGTTCATTTGCCATCTTGGATATTGCGCGTGCCTTCAAAGCCAATAAACTTCAGCCGAAACGGACCATCCAGTTTGTGATGTTTATGGGGGAGGAGCAAGGCTTATTGGGATCTTCGTACATGGTGGATGAAGCCGTGAAAGACGGCTCAATCGAAAATATCAAATACATGTTTAACATCGATATGGGCGGCAACCCGGTTGGCGTAAATGCCGGAGGCAAATTGAATGACACTACATTCTTTAAAACAGTGGGAACGGAAATTATGGCGATTGATACGATCTACAAAAACAAATTCAGCAACCGTTCCGGACTGCACAGCGATCACCAGCCGTTTATGTTGGAGGGCGTGCCGATTTTAAGCGTAGCCAGTAACTTAGACCGCTCCGTCTACGGATGTTATCATTCCGATTGTGATGATTTTAGCCTGGTAAACGAAACGCACATCCGCAATACAGCCCGTTTCGGTACGATGATTTTATACGCACTCGCGAATGCAGATAAACTACCCGCTGAAAAAATGGA
>CAZIGG010000129.1:0-2822 GCA_964538575.1 uncultured Roseivirgaceae bacterium | reverse complement strand
CACTCCCCTAACAAATCGCAGGCGCTAATGGTTATGTGATCGGTTCCTGAAAAGGTAATACCCATATAATCTAACGTTAGAACAAAAGCATTATCTAAGCTTGCTGCAGCGCCCTGTTCGGAAGTTTGGCTCATAAGCTGGATGGTGGTAAGATCAAGGTTATCGTCAGGGTCGGAAATCAACTCGAGTAAGTTAAGCGTTACTATATTATTGTGCTGGGCAACTGTAGTTGTTGCTATAATAACAGGCGGCTGATTGGTGATCGTTGTTACTGTAAAATCATCTTCGCTTGCAGCCATGTTGCCGCCTACTGTTACGGTAATTTTACCTGTGCTTGCGCCTGCTGGAACCGAAGTAGTAATGTTGGTAGCTGTGCTTGCTGTAACCGTTGCCGTTGTTCCATTAAATTGCACAGTGTTGCTGGCTGGTGTTGTGCTGAAGTTTGTGCCGGTGATTGTTACGGTTGTGCCAACAGGGCCACTGGAAGGAGTAAATGAAGTGATGGTTGGCAGCGCGGCTGCTGTTACCACGAAGTCATCTGCGCTGGTAACCGTAGTACAGTTTACGGTGACCGATATTTTACCCGTGCTTGCGCCTGCTGGAACCGAAGTGGTAATGCTGGTAGCCGTGCTTGCCGTTACTGTGGCCGTTATGTTGTTAAAAAACCTAACTCCGTTGTTTGCAGGTGTGGCGCTGAAGCCTGTACCGGTGATGGTAACGGTTGTGCCAACAGGGCCTGTGGCAGGGGTAAATGAGGTGATGGATGGACTGGCTGTGCCCTGTCTGAGCTTTAACACAAAAATATCATTGTTTCCTGCACTGCTGAGGTTATAGGTGCATGACCCCGGGTCAAAGTCGGCTGTGCCCTGAAAGTACCCTGTGGTATAAACATACCCGGCAGCATTCACAGCGATGGAGTAGCTTACTTCATTACTTGTTCCGCCCGTGCTTTTAGCCCACACGAAATCCCCAACGGCATTTAATTTGGAGATGAAAATATCAGTGGAGCCTCCCGTAGCGGTTAGATTGAAGATTGCCGGGCCCGGGTCAAAATCGGTCGTGCCTTGAAAGTTACCTGTGGTATAAACATCTCCGGCAGCATCCACAGCGATGGAGTTGCTATTATCGAAAGATGTTCCGCCCATGCTTTTAGCCCAAATAAAATTGCCATCGGCATCCAATTTGGAAATGAAAATATCCTGCGAGCCTGCCGAAGTTAAATCAAACGTTGTCGCGCCCGGGTCAAAATCGGCTGTGAGATTGAAGGAGCCTGTTGTATAAATATTTCCGGCTAAATCCAGAGCGATGGAACTACCTCCATCATTTCCTGTTCCGCCCATGCTTTTAGCCCATACAAAATTGCCATCGGCATCTAATTTTGAAATGAAAACATCACCACTTCCTGTCGTTGCTAAATTGAAGGTTGCCGGGCCAGGGTCAAAATCAATAACTAAACTGAAAAAGTAACCTGTTGTGTAAACATTGCCACTGGCATCCACCGCGATAGAGGCGCCAAAATCATTACCTGACGCGCCCAGCATGCTTTTAGCCCATACAAAATTGCCATCGGCATCCAATTTGGAAATGAAAATATCCTGCGTGCCCGCCCAAGTTAAATTAAAGGTTGCCGGGCCCGGATCAAAATCAGTTGTTTCGAAAAAGTACCCTGTTGTATAAACATTTCCGGCAGCATCCACAGTGATGGCCCGGCCGCTCGTATAACTTGTTCCGCCCATGTTTTTAACCCATACGAGTTCACCATCCGCATTTAACTTAGAAATGAAAATATCGCTGAGGCCTGTCGGAGTTAAATTGAAGGTTGCCGGGCCGGGGTCAAAGTCGGCTGTGCTGCTAAACAGTCCTGTTGTATAAACATTGCCTGCCGCGTCCACCGCAATGGAGTAGCTATTTTCACTATTTGTTCCGCCCATGCTTTTAGCCCACACAAGATTACCGCTGGCATCCAATTTGGAAACGAAAATATCCCATGAGCCTGCCGCAGTTAAATTGAAGGTTGCCGGACCCGGGTCAAAATCAACCGTTCCGTGAAATCTGCCCGTTGTATATACATTGCCTGCCGCATCCACCGTAATGGAATATCCATCATCACTATTTGTTGATCCGCCTATGCTTTTGGCCCAGTCAAAAACAGCATCCTGTGCATAGGTGGCAGACACGGATAATTGTATGATCAGGGCAGCTAAGGTAAAAGTGGAGATTCTCATAGCACAGGTTAATTTTGTTATCGATTGACATCCTGTTTCATCCATTCTTTGGGCTTACGCTTGGCGCCAGAAAGATATATTTTTCTTCGAATTTTACCCAGTGCTGCCTGGCTGCACCTTAAATTCACAGGAATATCTTTAAAAGTCGGCTGAAAACTTTGCTTCTTGGGAGAGGAGAAAGAAAGATAGAGTAAGAGGTTATTTGAGGAGCGGTTTCGATCCTTTAGTGAGACTTCAGCAACATGTTGGCTTTGAAATATTCATATCGGATACCGTTCCCCATGTTAGGGCCCGTTTAGTCCGCACACCTTTTATAGAAATATTTTACCGTTTTAAACTCAGGTACCCGGTTTTGGTTTTACCGGAGAATTCAACTTTATAATAATATGTTCCTGCCGGAAGCTCTTTATTATTTTTATTAAGACCGGTAAATACACGATCTTCATTGTTGTATCCGGTCATTTCAAAAACCAAATCGCCCCAGCGGTTGAAGATCGTGACTTTGGTATTGTTGAAGGATTCGATGTTTTGAATTCGCAACCGATCGTTTTGTAAATCTCCATTGGCCGAGATGGCATTATACACAACTATATCACC
>CAZIGG010000128.1:1449-8262 GCA_964538575.1 uncultured Roseivirgaceae bacterium | reverse complement strand
TGCAAGCATCACGATGGCTTTTGCCTCTGGCCATCGGAATTCACGGAACATTCGGTAAAGAACAGTCCGTTTAAAAAAGATGTGGTAAAAGAAGTGGCGGAGGCGTGCAGGCGTCATGGATTAAAGTTCGGCATCTATGTTTCTCCGTGGGATCGCAATCATGCTGCGTATGGTACTCCTGAGTATGTTCAATACTATCGCAATCAACTCAAAGAATTGTTTACTAACTACGGACCGGTTTTCGAAATGTGGTTTGATGGTGCGAATGGCGGTGACGGATATTATGGAGGCAAACGCGAGCAGCGAAAAATTAACGGGGCAACTTTTTATGATTGGCCTGCAACATTGGATAGTGTTCGTACGCTTGAACCCGAGGTGATCTTCTTCAGCGATGCGGGCCCGGGTGTGCGGTGGGTTGGTAACGAGCGCGGCATTGCCGGTGAAACCAACTGGAACACGATTACACCGGACACATTGTTCGCGGGCAAAGCCGGGATAGATAATTTATTGAATACCGGGTCTGAAAACGGCACGCACTGGATTCCGGCTGAAGTAGATGTGTCCATCCGGCCGGGCTGGTTTTATCATGCGAAGGAAGATTCATTGGTTAAGTCACCGGAGAAACTTTTTGAGATTTACCTGACTTCGGTTGGCCGAGGCTCAACGTTGCTGCTAAACGTTCCGCCCGACAGGCGCGGATTGATCCATGAAAATGATGTGCTGGCGCTGAAGCAGTGGCGTGCGTTGCTGGATGAAACGTTTAAAACAAATCTCGCGCTGAATGCGCGGGTAACGGCATCAGCATATCGCGGAGGATCAAAAACGTATTCTCCCGAAAATCTTATCGATAACAATCCCGAAACGTACTGGGCAACCGATGATGAAGTGGTATCGGGTTCGATTGAAATCGAATTAAAGGAACCCGCTGTAATTAAATACCTGGTAATCCAGGAATACATTAAGCTCGGCCAGCGTGTAAAATCTTTTGAAGTTGAGGTTTGGAATAATAATGCATGGCATAAAGCCGCGGCAGGCGCTACCGTTGGATATAAAAGAATTTTAAGAATTGATCCGGTTAAAACAAGCAGCGTTCGCATTATTATTCAGGATGCGAAAGCATGCCCGGTGATTTCCAACGTTGAAATATTTTAATTGTATTTTGCATTGTAGAGACACAAAATCTTGCGTCCCTACGTTCCATTTAATTTGGTTAAGGTTATGAAAATATTTTTTGTTTTTCTTGCTTCGCTTGGACTTTTTGCCTGTAAACCGAAAAGCATAACCATCACTCAACAAAATGTGCGCGAGGCGCTCACGCAATACGGAAAAGAAAATCCGGAAAATGAAGTGTTGATGGAGACTTCTTTCGGCAATATAAAATTGAAGCTGTACGATGACACCCCGCTTCACCGCGCAAACTTTGTGAAGCTGATCAACGATGGCGTGTTTGATGATGCTGAATTTTACCGCGTAGTGTACGAGTTTATGATCCAGGGCGGTGATCAGCGGAAGCAGTTACCGTACCGGGTTCCGGCTGAGTTTAATCCGAAATATATTCATAAGCAGGGTGCGCTTTCGATGGCCCGGGTTATGGATAACAACCCGGCCATGGAATCTTCGGCTGAACAATTTTTCATCATTCACGGCAGCCGGTACACGCAGGAAGACCTGAATGCGGAGATGAAATATTTCGGATTGAAGCTTACACCGGAGCAAAAACAGGTTTATATGAAGCAGGGCGGCTCAATGGACCTCGATCAGAAATTCACCGTATTTGGAGAGGTAACCGAAGGGATGGAAGTGATTGAAAAAATTGCAAGACTGCAGCTTCAGGGTACAGAAGCGCCTTCAAAAAATGTGCCCTTCAAAATCAGCCTTTTGCAGGCACATTGAGATTTCCCCGGTCGCAGGATTGGGGATCAAAATCACCACAGAATCTTACAAAAAATGGGTTTTTAGAATCCATTGCGCATGGCACCATTCGTGCAATTCCTCTAACGAACGAAATGAGGATGCTATGGGAACTGCAATATTTATAATGATCGGAATAGCCGTTTGCCTACCGTACCTGTCAGAAAGCAAAAGAAGAGCTTAACCTGTGACTTAATGCAGGCGGTTGGGTTATGGATATAACCAACCCGCTGAATCATATGGCCTCACTTGCCTCTGTGCCTGCAAAGGGCAAATTCAAACAAAGACGCTCTGCACTACATATCGACATGACGCCCATGGTCGATCTCGCATTTCTGCTGCTGACATTTTTTATCATGACCACCACATTGATGAAACAATCGGCAATGGAAATACTCCAACCTATTCCGGACACAAAAGGCCGGCACAAAGAAATTAAAGCTGAAAGTGTATTGAATCTTGTGCTTGGCAAAAACGATCAGGTTTACTGGTATATCGGTATGCCGGGCAGTGAAACAAACCCAACCGATTATTCAAGCTCAGGAGTTCGTAAGCTGCTGACTCAAAAGAAAGCAGAGATTAAAAACTTATATGTTTTTATAAAAGCCTCTGACCAATCGCGGTATCAAAACATGGTTGATGCACTGGATGAAATTATGATTACCAACACGGTTAATTACACGCTGCTCGACCTGGCACCGGAAGATAAGGCGCTGATAAACTGAGTTATTCCTTGATCAATTTGGTTATAATATGCGCCCCCCGGGAATTCGTTATGCGAACGATGTATATTCCACGCTGAACATTTTTTCCGGTTGTTGTTTCACTGTTCCAGGTAAACGTTGAATTCCTTTGCAACCCTGAAAAAACTTCCTGGCCAAGCAGGTTTACGATCTGCACGGCACATGGCTCGTGAGAAGGATTCTGCCATTCAAATGTAAAAACATCTTTTCCGGGATTGGGGTAAACGGATAAGCCACCCTGTAAAAATTCATCGTCTGTTCCGGTTACGGGGTCAGGATCAGGATCGGTGATGATGGTTCCGGGAAGATTATTATCCATCCAGTTGGCGCGGGTGATGATCCAGTTTTTAAACCAGGCAACCTCTTCCGCATACGTTCTGCCTATATATTGATTTGGCCAAACGTAAGTTCCCAGGATCGGCCATCGTTCATAATTCCGCACCTGCGATTCAGCGTAGCTTGCCGCCATCGAATCAATCAAAAAAGTTATCCGTGTGTTGCTTAGTTCATTCCCGCGCAGGGAGTTCCAGCGCGTTTTCATTTTATTTCTAAAGTTGGCGTCCTGCATCAGTCGCGGGAACCAAAACATTCTGTAATCATTGTAGAGCCAGCCGCCATTAGGCTGCTCAACAACAGTATTATAATCAACATTTCCGTAGGCGAGGTTAAAATCCCACAAAGGCCCCAAAACTAATTTGCCGCCCTTGCTGTCCTTATCTTTATACATGTACGTGCTGTAGCGAAAGCCGTCAACATTTTTGCCAAGCTCAGTGAGCAGTATATTGTCAATGAAAGAAGGCACATCAATGTATTTTGCATAACCGGTTTCGGGATTTGCAAAGTTGGTTCCGCTGATGGATGAATTCACCGCATTGATAAAATTCCGGATGTATTGTTGTTGCTGGGTAACCAGTTCTTCGCCTCCCGGATCAAAATACTGGAAGTCTATACCGCCTGAACTCCAGGCCGGGTAATCATTGTTGTCCCACTTATCAACACGCAAAATGTAGCCCCCGGTAAGGTCATCTCCCGAAATCTCATCAGGATTTAAAGAAGCAATGTCAACCCGGTTATTGTCGACCTTGATCTTTTCCATCAATGTATAAACTCCCTGGTAATCACCGTTCAGCACTACTTCACATGCACGTGTGCGTGTGGCGTACCGACCAATATCCCGCGAAAGTTTAAAGGTGATTTCATTGCGCATCATGCTTTTGTCCGTGTACGGGGCATATAAGATCCAGTCGTTTTCGGCCGGAAAGCCGAGCAGCTCCACGTTAATGTTTTCACCTGCCGCATCACGTGTTTCCAGCGCGTACGATTTTTTGGGAAACATCTGCGATGATTCACCGCGGGTTTCAATGCCGATATAACCGTTGTAATTATTGTACGGATCGGTGAGGTAGTTACGGTTGCCCGGCCCGTTATCAATCACGCTCATGGTGGCTGTCATTTTCGGGTCGTCAGGAATTGTCTGGCCGTTTGTATTAATGATAATGATGGGCAGATCGGATGAAGTAAATTCAAACGGTTCGATAAACCAGCCGGGGACAGGCTGATAAGTGAATGAAGCATCGTTAATGCCAACCGATAAGTAAACATTTGATGAAAAGTCGCTGGAGCCGATACTCTCGTTATGTACCTGTACAGCCAGGATGTTTTCACCTTCAACCAGCAGGCTCTGCAAAACTTCTTTTGAAACAGTAAACGAAACCGGAATAAGCGGCTCCGGATCGACATACGTTAACGCGCTTTGCGTGTATGGAGGAAACGCACCGGTAATGTTAGCCCGTGCTATCTCTGTTCCGTTGAGGTATGCAACGAATCCGTCATCGTAATCAACGCTGAGAACACCCGCTTCAATTTTTGTTTTATCAACAATGGTAAATTTCTTCCGCATGAATACCGACATCACAGCCGGAATGGTTGTGGCGTCATCATTATCTCCATAACCGAAGCCGCCAGGCCCTTGCAGCCAGCCGCTATCATCAAACGGAAGTGTTCGCCAGGTGGAGGCGGGCTCAACAGCCGGGGGCGATGCAGTACCTAAAAAGTAGCGCCATTGCTCGTTCGCTTTTATTAAAGTTTCCCAGTGATTGGATTGTGAAAAAAGACCGGTGAAAGAAAGCAGCAGAAAAAAGGAAATACCCAAACCCCTCATTACAGTGAATTAGAACAGATTTCAATGTTACGTTAATGTTAAAGGTACGAAAAAATCAGCGGTTGCGCTGTTCTTTGGGGGTAAAGAGGTCAGCAAACAGGCTGTTGAAAAGCGAAAGAATCAAACTGAAAAGCAACGCCCACCAGAAACCATCCACCTCAAAGCCGTCCACGAAATAATCCGTGAGTAAAATCATCATGGCATTAATGACTAACAGGAATAATCCCAGGGTCATAATCGTTACCGGTATGGTAAACAGGATCAGCAGTGGCTTAACGAAAATGTTAACTAAGGAAAGCACCAGCGCAACAACCATGGCGGTCCAGAAATCGGTTATGTTTGCTCCCGGAAGAAGATAAGCGGTAAGCACAACGGCAATGCTGCTTAACAGAAAACGAAGTATCCAGTTCATACTGTAAATATAATAATTAACGTCATTCATGACGTCCAGTCATTATGTTGTTTAAACTAAACTTTTGCTATCTGCTGCTTTTCTTTCCGATAAACTTTACTTTGCAGCATGTATGCGATTGTGGATATTGAGACGACCGGAGCATATGCAGCGCATCACCGCATTACGGAGATTGCCATCTATCAGCATAACGGCATTGAGGTTACCGGTCACTACAGCACACTCATCAATCCCGGACGGGACATTCCATATTATATCACCGGTTTAACCGGCATCAGCACGGAGATGGTAAAAGACGCGCCAACCTTTGAAGAAGTGGCGCCACACATCTTACATTTTCTGGAAGGCAGAATTTTCGTGGCACACAACGCGCATTTCGATTACTCCTTTATCCGGAAAGAGTTTGAACAAACCGGCATTGTGTGGCAGCCGCAAAAACTTTGCACGGTCAGGCTGGGCAGAAAAATTATTCCCGGCCTCCGTTCATACAGTTTAGGCAGCCTGACGGAAAGTTTGGGCATCCGCATTCAAAACCGGCACCGCGCAGGCGGAGATGCTGAAGCAACGGCAAAAGTGTTTGGCATTTTATTAAACCGCGACACGGAAAGCCATATCAGCAAAGCACTGAAACGCAATTCCGGTGAAACTATTCTTCCGCCTAATTTATCGAAAGAAGAATTTGACCGGTTGCCGCAAAAGCCGGGCGTTTATTATTTCCTGAACGAGCATGGCCAGGTGATTTATGTTGGTAAGGCGAATAATATTAAGAAGCGCATCGCGGGACATTTTACCGGTGAGGCCCGCGAGTGGAGCCGTTCCAGAATCCGCAATGAAATTCATCACATCACGTACGAGCTAACCGGCAATGAGTTGATCGCGCTCATTCTTGAATCACAGGAAATCCGAAGACTCTGGCCGAAATACAACCAGGCGCAAAAACACAAGGGTGAAGAATGGGGCATCTACGATTACATGGATGGCAACGGTTATGCACGTTTTTCGGTAAACACAATTGTGCGCGGTTCACGGCCGCTGGCGCGCTTCACTTCAAAAGGCGATGCCTGGAATTTTTTATGGGAAAAGGTGCGTGAGTTTGAACTATGTCCGAAGCTTAGCGGCTTGCAGCTCGCGAAAGGACTTTGCTTTCAGCATCAAACCGGTGAATGCAGGGGCGCGTGCCAGTGCATTGAACCGTCACACCTATATAATGAGCGGATTAACCTGGCGGTTGCATCCTTTAAAATTGATGGCGATTCGGTTGCCATCATGGGGCAGGGCCGTCATGCCGATGAGCATTCGGTGGTGCTGGTTGAGAAAGGTAATTATCTCGGTTTCGGTTTTATCGAAAAGAATACGGCCATTCAGGATTTTGAAACGGCCCGCAGCTTCATCAAAGTATCCAAAGAAACGCCCATTGTTCAGAATCTGATTAATTCGTTTTTGGTAAATCCGAAAGGTGCGGAGGTGATTCAATTTCAAAATTGATTTTAGTTGTGCTTCAGGTGAAAGTGATACCTTTACACAGGTAAATTGATTTTTATGGATTCCTGGGTTGAAATCGTTGGGTATTTCGGGAGCTTTTTAAG